>JAZJZV010000104.1:2814-22181 GCA_040389485.1 Chlamydiota bacterium | reverse complement strand
CCTGTACAAAAACAGTGCGAGTTTCTTACCACAATTTGTCAACCCCAGAGGAAATGCAAATGAAAAGACACTTTTTCAGCACTTTAACCGCGATCATCATCAGCGCCTCGCAATTGTTTGCAGTCGAAAATAGCGAAAAGGCCGCCTATCTCGCACAGCACATTCAAAACAGCATTCAACTCGCCAGTGCACACAAATCCAGGCTTGCCCCTGGGATTTTGGCGCTCGAAGGGATGTCGAGCACCAAAGTGCGCTCTCTTTTGAACAATCTCTGTTCTCTTCCCGATGCATCCTATTTAGAAATCGGGGTATGGAAAGGCTCGACCTTTGTCTCCGCCCTTTATGGAAATGAAGGCTCGCTTAGACAGGCGGTCGCAATTGATGATTGGTCTGAATTTGGAGGACCAGCCGCACAGTTCCAACAGAATTGCAAGACTTTCCTCAAAAGGGTTCCCCACCGGTTCTACTCTGCTGATAGCTTCAAGATTAACCCCAATGATGTCGTTGATAGACCCATTAACATCTATTTCTATGACGGTGCCCACGACGCCCTTTCACAAGAGCTCGCTTTGACGCATTACTACGATGTATGTGACGACTTGTTTATTTTGATCGTCGATGATTGGAATTATCCTCCAGCCCAGGAAGGCACGCGCAACGCTATGCAGAAGCTCAATTGCGAGGTCCTCTATGAAATCAGCCTTCCTGCAAATTACAACGGGGACAAGGATAACTGGTGGAATGGGTTGTACGTCGCTCTGATTTCCAAAAATTAGGCAGACTGCAAGGAGGGGGGGAGCCCCTTCCTCAAATTCACAAAATCAAACTGGTCTCAGTATAGCAAGCAAAGCTTGATAGATCTTATCCTTCGGCTGGTCGCAATCAATGGTGTGAAGTATGCCTAATTTTGAATAGAAGGCGATCAGTGGGGCTGTTTGCTCATGATAGACATTCAGCCGCTTCTCAATCACAGCTTGTGTATCATCCGTTCTCTGGATGAGTCTTCCCTGGCATTTATCGCAAGTGTCAGCCTTCAGGGGAGGAGAATAGACGAGATGGTAGATGGTGCCGCATTTCTCACATACGACGCGCTTTGTGAGCCTTTCGATGATCTTGGCATCAGATAGGTCCAGATTGAGAACGATGGGCACGGATTGCCCCTTTAGGCGCTCTTGCAGTGCTTCTGTTTGAGGAAGAGTGCGCGGAAAGCCATCGAGAATATACCCCTGGCTGCAGTCTGGACTGGAAACTCTCAAAAACAGCATATCGAGAATCAAGGAATCGGGAACGAGATGCCCTTTTTCCATGAAACCCTTCGCTTCTTTTCCTAGGTCGGTTCCATTTCGGACGTTCTCACGCAGCAAGTCTCCTGTGGAGATGTGGGGGAGCTGAAGTTCCTTACTCAGTAGCGTTGCCTGGGTCCCTTTTCCTGCACCTGGAGGGCCCAGAAGGACGAGGATCAGAGGTGTGGGCGTCCCCTTTTGATTTTGAGGTGTAGTGGGAGAAGAGGACAATGAACCGCACATAAGCATACCAACAAGAAATTTTAGGAGGTTTATATACCGAACGTGACTCAAACGGTGGGATTTTATCCCTGAACCCTTAAATCCCGCAAGTACTATTGAGGAATTTTTTCATCAGAAAATCGGCAAAAGCTTCATCTAAGAAAAATTTAAGCACAGAGAGCATAGGGGCCGCGTGCAGCGGCCCAAACCCGGTTTTGAGTCTCCGGTACATTTTTCTCTATTGCTTGGTTTTATCCCATACGACGAGATAGTTGCTCTCGAAGGTCGGAATTGTCTCTCCGTGGACCTCAGCCTGGATTCCGTTTTTTTGGAGGAGATCGACGAACTCGAGATGAGAAATGGAGTCAACCGAGTAGTAGTGGGAGACGTGGTTGTAGATCATATACCCCCGATCCGCCTTGCAGATGAGCCTTTCCAGATAGTCCATCTGGACAGCGCGATCGCATTCAGAATAGGCGTAGTTGCTGATGAATAGATCTACCTTCTCTTCGGGCAGGTCGAGATTCAGAGGCATGCAAGCGACGTTGGGAACTGCTAGTGTTTCCATCACTTTCCCAATGAGAGCATTTGTTTCGGGAAGATCATAGATATAGTATTTCTCAAAGGGAAAGAGCTGAGAAAGGATAAAGCATTGTCCTCCAAAGCCCGCGCCCACTTCGACAATCTTGGCATTTTCCGGAAGCTCAAAGCGTTTGGAGATCTCATCGGCGATTGCGATGTATCGCAGTGTCGTCGCGGAGAAGTTGCCGATGAAGGGATAATAGATAAGAGCAGGGTTCCCCACGTGTTCGAGAAGTTTGAATTTCTTTAGCTTTGCCATGACATCGGGAGATCCCTGTGTCAGCAGGTAATTGGCAAATGGGGCTCCATTTTGAATCTCTAATGCATGGGAGTACTCTGTGATATTGCGAAAATTTTTGAAGTAGGTGGGATCCGTCGCAGCCTTGCCGCACATGGAGCGATAGGGAATATCTTTTTCGGTAATGCTTTCGCTAGCTAGCAGTTGTGAAGAGATCGTGAGAAGAGCAGAGAGGAGAATTCTGTTCATGAGTCACCTGTTTTAGTTGTGGAGGGTTTCGATGGGTAAATAGCGTTTTTTGGAACGAATGCAATTTTCCATTTCCTGGATGAGTTCTCTATGGAGCTTATTGTCGCTAATCGGGGTTGCGACGTTATAGATGTAAAGGATATCTGGGACGAACTTGCTATGGGTGCCTGCCATTTCCAACATGGGGAACATGAAGGCAAGATCCCACGTGACAGGAAAAAAGGCATTGTTATAGAGAAAATCCTCTTTCTCGATTTTTTGAAACAGCCCCGCGTAAAAAGTGCGTAGGTGAGTAGATACCCATGGATACTCTCTAAAGCAGTTTAAAGAGATCACTTCCTGAGGGATCGGCTCGGCTCCCCCTACTGCTTCGGTGGGAAAGACTTTGTATTGACCATAGGTCATCCACACATGGGGGTCTGAGTAGGTTTCATTGAGAAAGGCTAGGACGTTTTCATGGGGGAGCCAATCATCGCCATCGACTGTGACCACGAGATCGTAGGGATTGCACAACCAAACGGATTTATAGATGTTTTCTAAGGCGCCTATCCTCTCGGCATTCTCGATTAAGGTCACGCGCTTTGCGTCATCGTTGATCGCGAGATAGCTCCTGACAAGAGCTCCCGTATCATCGGTGGAGTGATCGTCGACGTAAATCACCCGGTAATTGTCGTATTTTTGTTGGAGAACAGAACGTAGGTTGAGTTGGTACCAATCGCTATTGTTGTAAGAGGGGATGATGACGACAATCGACTTTTCGTCTTGGGCCTTGGCAAGTAGCGGCGAGATGGCCATGCTCAAAAAAAGCGCTACGCATCGAAAATGGCGTGCGATTGATCTTAGTTTGGGTAAGTGAGTGTAGTTCATAACTGTCTCCAATGGGGGGATGTTGTTCAGTTTCCATCAAATGAAATAGTGTTGCCGTACCATGTCATATCGATTGGATAGGGGGTGTCAAACGCGACAGGAAGGGGGATCCATTGGGGCAGGTAAAAGTCGTTGGGGTATTCTGCCGGAAAAGCGTGGAAGTCGGGGTGGGCCCAGTACCGGGGAACGATCACCTTTGCCTGAGGATGAGTGCTGAGATAAGCCGCCCACCAAGAGAAAGTCGAGTTAGAGAGAATCGCATGTTCCATCATGGACATGAGAAAGAGGTCTCGACTGGGGTCGTTGCCCTCGATGAACACGAACTTCCTTTTAGTTTCGGAGAGGGCATGCAGCTGGGGAAAGTGGATTTTACACCAGTTGATCCTATCGGAGAATACGACAAAGGTTGCATTAGAAGGAAACTGATCGATCGCTCTCTTGTAGTAGTCGAGGCCTAAAAAGGGATACATTTTGGATTCGTGCATTTCGCGGTTGAACGTGCGCACGTGGATCGCCACCGTTTGGGGAGTTGCTAAGAGCTCAGCATACTCTGTTTTAAGACCTTCAAGGACCTCTTCCGACGGAGCAAATGTAGCGAGGATTTTCTCGCGGTGATGGTCGAAGTGTTTCCAGGATTGGTAATAGCCAAGCAATTTTTGATCTGGCCGGAATGGAATTTTGTCTGAGTTGTACCACGTGGGTTCTTTGAATGCGTTCAGTAAAGGACGTGGGGGAGCGGAAGGGTTGAGCCGTTGAAAAATGTGATCGCGATGGAAGATTAGGTCGTGCTCTTGACTGTTTAGTGCAGGGAAGTAGGGGACTGCGTTGTGGTCCCAGGCGTAGGCGAGCGTGGCTGCAGCTTCAAAGAGAAGATTGCCGAGCCCTCCCATGAGGTTACAGGTCACAAATGGCTGCACGATGTCGCTATCTGCCGCTAAAGGGGACTGAAGCAAGAGGCAAACCCCGCAGACACCGCCGATGATTTTTTTTCTGTACCCATCACATAAACCCATGAGTCACTCCGTGTAAGAACTTAGAAGCTGAATTTCCAGACAACTTCTTAGATCCAGTAAAAAGTTTCAGTTCAGTATACCAAGATTAGTTCAAACGGGGCATCATAATCAAGGTTTCATTATTACCACAAGAAATGCTTTGCAGAAAAATTTACGTGGCCTATGCTCTCCTCTTTTTCTGGAGGTATTATGAAGACATTCCTGATTGGTTCTTTATTCGTGACGAGTTTGAGCTTATGCGCGGAAGAAGGAAAACTCAAAGTGGACATCATCGCCAACTTTTCGTTGGACAGCGTCGTGCCCACCGACGAGATTAATGCCAGGCTCAACTACGATGTCCGCTCCATGTGGATGAGCTATCCCGCGTATTGCTATGAGACATACGCACCTGATATTCACAAAGTGATTGTGATGAATAATGTGGAAAGGATTGTGGATTTTGGCAGCATTCCCAAAGACGACCGCATTCTTTTTTGTTGGGAGCCTCTCTATCTGGCCCCCGACTACTACGACCAATTCTCCAAGGTCTACACCTATAATGATGATCTAGTGGATGGCCTGAAGTTTTTCAAGTTCTCCTATCCCGTGCTCAGACCGATGTGTACAGATATTCCTCCGTTTGATGCACGCAAGCTCTGTGTGATGGTAACCTATAACCCCACTCCCGATAGGATTGAAGTGGTGCGCTTCTTCGAAGGGAAAGATCCCGAAGATTTCGATCTCTATGGAGCCGAACCGATTGTGGACACCCCCAGATACCGTGGAAGCATTCCGGGAGATTCATTGGGCAACGAGAAGTTTTCGGTGCTCAAGAAGTACAAGTTTTGCATGTGCTTTGAAAACAAGCGCATCAATGGGTATGTCACCGAGAAAATCTTCGCGTGCTTTGCAGCTGGCTGCCTTCCCATTTATCTCGGCCCATTCAACATCGAGGAATACATCCCGAAGAGTTGCTATATCGACTACTCTGAGTTTGGAACCAATGACGAACTCTATGAGTACATTACAACGATGTCAGAGGAAAGATATGAAGAGTACCTCGCAAGTATAAAAGAGTACCTTGCGAGTGAACAGGCTCAGCAATTCTCCTGGGAAGATATGATTCGGGTAATCGATGAGGCTGCGAGTGCTTTGTGAAATTAGTTTTTGTTCATATTTGCGCCCGGATTTTGATGGAAACTGCAATAAGCCGGAGAAAACGCAAAGACGCCAAACCGCAAAAATTCGCCGTTCTCCTTTTTTCTTTGCGTCCCTGTGGCTTTGCGGCTTTGCGTTTGTAAAGGGAATGGCAATTTTCGTCTACTTTTCACAACCATTTCGCGCTGCAGAGAAAAGCTGTGAGATGGCTGCGTTGAGTAAATAAAATGATTGAAAAAATGTGTAGATGGATCGTATACACCTTGGCAGTTCAGCGAACCCATACTGCTTCATACAGGTGGTGCCGTTGCATCTCGATCAGTTCGCTATTGTTGGTCTGTAAAAGGAGATTTTTTTATGCAGAAGTACCTGAAAACAATGCTTTTCTTTTTCGTCTTCCTATTTGAACTGCCACGTCTTTTTTCTATACAAGGGGAATCGAGCTATCCTTATATGTCGGGCTACACCTGGGCGTTTTTTTGCGATTGGAGACTACTTGACCAAGACTATGCAAGCCCACCGGAAGGATTCGATCCACGTTTGGTAAAAAGAGGAGATATCCTATTTGTCAGTTTTAGCAGCTTAGATACATTTGCACGGGAATATCTTCCTTTAATCGAAGATAAAGTGATTCTTGTGACAAGCAATTATGGTTTTGATGCAGACAGTGCAATGCCTGGTCCTCACGCTTATCTCCTTGATGAGGATAAAATCGCGGCATGGTTTGTGCAGAATATTGATAGAGAGCCGACAAGCAAGTTATTTCCCATCCCGATTGGATTGGGAAGTAAGCATTGGCCCCATGGCAACACGAATTTATTGGATGCGTGGATTCCAATTGCCTTGGCCAAGACAGAGAAGCCAAATCTCTGGTACCTCAATTTTAGAAGATGCCCAGAAAGGGTGGATTGCGTTGACTATTTCACTCAAATCGGCGCTCATTTCGATGTGGAAAAACCCTTTCAGGACTATTTACATGATCTTTCGGAAACGCGTTTTGTCATCAGTCCTCCGGGCCATGGAGTTGATTGCCATCGCACATGGGAAGCGCTTCTAATGGGTGCATACCCCGTAGTCAAGAGATCGACCCTCGATCCGCTATTTGAAGATCTCCCCGTTGTCATCATTGATCAGTGGGAGGAGGTGACTGATGAATTTCTATTATCAAAGCAAGCGGAATTTGATAGCAAAACCTGGTCGCGTGAGAAGCTCTATTCTCCTTATTGGTTTAACCAAGTAAGAGTGATCCAAGAGCAACTCCGAAATCAGTAGGTTCTAGCATGCGATTAACTTTACAGGGCCGAAGGCTTTGGCGAACACTTTCGGTGTGTTCGCTTCTTTATACATGTTCGCTATCTTCCACGGTGATTTTGAGATTTCAGGGGCAGTTTGGGAATCAGCTATTTCAAATTGCAGCTGCAGTTGCTTTGGCCCAAGAAAATCAATGTCCAGTCTATTTTCCCGACTTCGAAGATGTCTTAGCAGGACATCTGCGCGAGTGTGGCATTGATAGAAATTATCGCATGCTTTTCCACAAGATTCCTGAGATTGTTAACTACGGATATGCCACCCCGAATTGTTATTACAATGAACCTGATTTTGCGTACCATCCGATTCCCTATTGTCCAAATATTACAATCAACGGGTACTTTCAGTCGGAAAAGCACTTTGGCAAATATCGGGACCTCATTTTAAAACTGTTCGCTGCACCTCAAGAAATTGAAGAAGCCCTGCAGAAAGATTATTCTACGCTCATTGAGCATCCCAATAGCGTTGGAATTCACGTACGCACCTTTTGCAATGATTTTAAGTCATACGGTTATGACTACCGATTTTACCAGGCATTCCTTCCTCCTGATATAGAATACTATCGGCAGGCGATTGAGATGTTTGATCCGGAGTCTCTGTTTGTTGTCTTTTCTGATAACATCGCTTGGTGCAAAAAACATTTCGCCGAACTCAATAGAAATTTCCTGTTTGTTGATGGAAATGATTATTTGTACGATTTTTTCCTTTTGTCCAAGTGTAAAAACGTCATTGTTGGCAGTTCTACATTTTCCTGGTGGGCAGCTTATTTAAATACAAACCCGAACAAAAAGGTCATTATTAGACAACCTTTTCTGCAGTCTAATAAAGATGATCCCCAAGATATTGTATGTGAGGGGTGGATTCCGATACATATGCCTCAATTGCCTCCATTTCCTGTTTTTGACTAACTCTAATGAAGGTTTGAATGTTTAAGAAACGTTGTCTAGTTTTCGCCGCGGGTTTGTCGCAGATCCTGTTGTCTGCATTGAATGCACATGTGAAAGACTATTCGTTCGAGCAGCTATTTGAGCCCCACTATTTATGCGAGGCAGAATCCAATCCTACGGTGGGATTGCACAAGAGGCTCTACGAATCCTATCTCAAGAGCTACTCTCTTGCGGAACATATGATCATCCCTAAGCGTATGCATTTTATTTGGTTAGGGAGTCCACTGCCAGCCATCTGCGCAAAGATGGTTGCAACCTGGAAAGAGCTCCACCCTGATTGGATTGTCAAGGTGTGGACCGATGCTGATGCAGAAGCATTCCCTTTGCAGAATCGGCTCGCCTATAACATCGCCAGAAACTATGGGGAAAAGTCGGATATCTTCCGTTATGAGATCCTCTATCACCTGGGTGGGATGTACGCCGATATCGATTTCGAGTGTCTTCAGTCTTTCGAGGAGCTGCATCGGAGTTGCGAATTTTATACAGGCGCTCTCGAGCAGTATGTCCTCAATGGACTGGTAGGGTGCCGCCCAGGGCATCCCATCATCAAGGCCTGTATGGATCACATCCGCATCGGCAATGGCGATCATGACTCTGAGAGGATCATGCGAGGCTCAGGCCCTTACTACCTGAGCGCGATGATCGAATCCACCCTCACAGCTGAAGATGAGGGGAAAGTGGTTGTGTTCCCGGCAAATGTGTTTTATCCTTTCCCGGCCATCTACCGCTTTGACTTCATAGACCTGGAAGAAATTAAGAGCCTATTCGCGCGGCCAGAATCGATGGCGATTCACTACTGGTCATCGACTTGGCAGAGAGAGTAGCCAAAGCTTCTTAATTCAACAACAACTGCTCAGCTATTCTTGTCTTAAGCCATGCCGGATCGATCCATTTTTGTTGGTGGGTGAGGTAATAGTCGCGAATGGCCACGTTTAAGATGAGACCCGTATTCGTGTACCATTTATTCCCCCAAAGCACGAGATGCGTGTAGAGAGGCAGGTATTCGTACGGGTTGTCTGAGACGAGATAAGGAAACTCTTTGAGTTGGTGAACGAGGTCCTTTCGCACAAACGTCAAGTTGCCTGTGAAGGAAACTGGAACGTAGCCCTTTTTAATACCTAATTTGATTGCAGAAATGAAGCTGCACCCTTGAGCGATTCTGCTGGGGCACCATACTTTCAAGGGGTCGATATTGTACTCATGGGAAGGTCTGCGTGGGAGTTCATCGAAAACGGGGTCTCGATAAGAATTGACTTCGAATATGACTATTTTCGGATGAAAGTCTGTGAGGTTTTCCCAAACGTAGTAATCATCGCAGTCAATATCAATGGACAAAACGTCCAAATCCCAGGGCACATTCCCCCTTTTTAGCCAAGCATCGAGGTCATTTTCTCTATCGTAATAAAAAACTCCTCCATTGAAAACCTGAACATTTGGATATGCGGTATAATTTGCCTGGCACACTTGATAAAGAGATTGATCGAGTTCAATGGCAAGCCCAGTGAAATTGTGCTTCCTAATCAAATTATACGTGTTGCTCGAGGTAATGCCATTCGAGGCACCGAATTCACAGAAGGTGCCCTCTTTTATCCCCAGTTCATTGATGAGCTGTTCGAGAATTCCATCCTCGCCGTTTTGTGAGTAGATGTTTTTGCAAAACCGGTGGTACGTGTCGGTGGGAATACTTGCTCTGTACTCCATTGTGGAATCAGTTGTCTCAAAAAGGCCACCTGTTAGATGAGTCTGAAAAGCTAATAGGAAGGCGAGACCAAGAAGATTCAATTTATTTGCCATATCTGTTTTCCTCAATAAATGTAGGGGATAAAGCGGAAGGGGACGCGCTCGCAATAGAGCTCCCAGTCCTTGCCATATTTCGATGCGCAGTTTCTTTCTTGGCGATAGGATCTGTCAATCAGAAGCAAGACCAAGAACGTCAGATAGAAATAGGGAATGTAGTTGTTAAAGAGCGCAGGAGCGCTCCAGCAGAACGTACCAATGATCTCGGGAAGGTAATGGAAGTGGCGAGAAAGCCCCCACCAACCCGATGCGAGGAGCAGGCTTTGTTTCTCTTCACCCCATTCTGTCGTGTAGTTGGCAAAGATCAGCTCGGGTTTCTTTTTCCAAACGGTGCAATCGCCGTTTTTGAGACGGACGTGCTGGCGCTGGCGATCGGCGAGGTAGTTGATGAAAATGCAAAAGGCACCACCTAAGAAAATGAGCAGCGAGGGAAGAAACCCTAAGTGATTGGGGTGATTGACGAGGAAGAGGGTAGGAGAGGTGTAGACCGAGGGCAGCCACACCATGCAGCCCCAGCAAATGCAGAAGCCAGCGCGGTCGTACATGATGTCCATCGAGCGCAAATAGCCCGTTTCCCACCAGAAAAATTTCCCAATGAAGAGCAGCTGCAAGGTCACGGAGATCAGCATCGAATCGCTCAGTCCATGCAGCTCGATTTGTTTTGCCGCAAACGAGAGGAGGATCAGCCCCCATCCCATCATGCCAAACCGGCAGTTGGTGAACATTTTGACATCCCAGCCAAAGATGCGTGGGTAGAGCTCCATGCCCCAGAAGTAATCGAAGATCGCATCACCCGTTGTTCCAGAATCGCTTGTGGAAGGCTTGAGTTTCCCTTTGAGGTATAGGAAAAAGCAGAACAGGAAACTAAACAGGTTGAGTGCTCCCAGAAGACCGCCAAAATTGTCATAAATAATCGTCGGAGAGAAGAGGCGCAGCTTAAAACCCGCGATATAGAAAATGCCCAAGGTGATCAAAAATGCGGAAACTCCATTTGCCTTGTAGACAGGGATGTTGCCCTTAGGCGTGACGGGGCCGTAGTATTTTCTTCCGGGGAGCAGTTTCATTAAGGTGAGCTCACCTGCAGCGAAAAAAGCAAGGATCTTCCAGGCCATTGGCGTCCCGAAGAACACCGGTCCCCAGATGCTGCGGATTGTATGAAATACTCCCTCTTGTGAAAAGAGCTGCATTAGGGCCTCGAGCGAGCCATTCAGATGCACATTGGTGTACCAAATGAGCATGACAATAGGAGGGCAAAACGTGATCAAAAAAAGTGGCCCCAGAATGCGGCGCGTCCATCCGATCATCCGATTCGCCAGGTTAGGGGTTCTTTTTGACATATTTACTCCTCTTTCGATGCGTTCCAATTTTAATACCCGAATTCACCGATAATCCCTTAGTCATAAGAAATTACTTCACTTTTTTTCCAGAGAAATCCGCTTTGCCTATAGAGTGTTGGAAAAAATAGGCAGATCGATTATAGTGGGGAAGTTTGGGGTTAAAGTGTGCCTACGAACTAAGAAGTTGTCTGGAAATTCAGCTTCTAGGGGTTCGTCGACACGCTCTGGTGAAGTGATTTTTTTATCGCGACCCCAGTATAGCGATGTTAACTATGTGCTAGAGTTTATTATCAAAATTTGAAGTGGTTTGTGGATAAGAGTCTATGGACTCTAAGAAAATAGAGGGATATGAGTACTGAGAAAAAGGTTCAATTTGGGTTGCTGCGTTCGATTTTCTGGCCAGTCCACCGTTCGGAAGTGAAAAAAGTTCTTTCTATGCTATTTCTGTTGTTCCTTCTGTGCGTCAGCTATGGAGTACTGCGGAACCTGAAAGATACCATTATTTTGACCGCGAAAAACTCAGGCGCCGAGGTGATCCCCTTTATCAAGGTGTGGGGAATGCTACCCGCTGTCTTCATCGCCACTTGGTTCTACACTCGAGTCCGCCGCTATTGCAGTAAAGAGAGTACATTTTATATTTTACTCTCCTGCTTTATCAGCTACTTTTTGCTCTTTGCCTTTGTCCTCTATCCCAACAGCGAGCAGCTCCATTTGGACGGCCTGGGCGAATCGATGTCTGCGATTCTTCCCAATGGGTTCCGGGGGATGATTGCTCTTGTCCAGAACTGGACCTTCACTTCTTTTTATATCATTTCAGAGCTTTGGGCGATGCTGGTCCTCAGCGTTCTTTTCTGGGGTTTTACCAATGATATTACGCACGTCAATGAGGCCAAGCGCACTTATGGACTGCTCAATATCGGCTCTAACATTGCTCCCATCCTGGGGGGAACTCTCGCACTCACGTTTTCTAAGCCTCTCTCTCTCTCGTTTCTTTCTTTCGGAGGGGATCAGTGGAGCCAAACGATTAGCCAGCTGATCTTGCTCATTTCTGGGTTAGGGGTACTCTCTATGGTCCTCTATTGGTGGATCAATCGCAACGTAGTTCCTCAAGAAGAAAGAAAGCTAATCGAAGAGGAACACGGTGATGATGAGCAGCCTGCAAAGAAACCTCGACTCTCTCTTCGAGAAAGCATCCGCTATATCTTGCGCTCTCCCTATCTCGTTCCACTTGCCGTTATCGTGCTTGGGTTCAACATCAGCATTAATTTCACCGATGTTCTCTGGAAAGAGCAGCTCAAACGCTATTTCTCAGACCCTAATGAGATGCTTGCGCACATGAATATGATCACCGTGGGAATTGGAATCCTCGCCACAATCGGGGGCATTCTCTTCTCGGTGATGATCACAAGGCTGGGATGGACTTTCACGGCGATCATCACTCCTTTTGTCATGACGCTCGCAGCAGTTGGCTTCTTCACTTTCTTATTTTGTGGAGATTCCCTCTCGGCGATCTCAGCAACCCTTTTCGGAATTTCTCCCCTCGCCATGACTGTCTTTTGCGGTTCCATGCAGAACTGCATGAGCAAGGCGTGCAAGTACTCTGTTTTCGATGCCACGAAGGAAGTGGCCTTTCTCCCTCTTGATGCCGAATCGAAGCTCAAAGGGAAGGCTGCCATCGACGGGCTGGGCTCAGGGATTGGGAAATCGGGCTCTTCGCTAACCTACCAAGGATTCATTATCCTGATGGGCAGCGTCGCCATGTCAACGCCTTATATTGCAGGGATCCTCTTTGTCGTCCTCACTGCTTGGATTTATTCCGTCTTCTCATTGGGAAGACAGTTCAAGTCGATGACCTCAAAAGAAACCGTCTCTGGCGATGTGCAGTACAACACAGCTGGTTAACCTATACGAACGCAACTCAAGAATCAGATTCTTGAGTTGCGTTCGGCTCTCTCTCCTGATTGGAAGCTTATTTCCCCCAACTCTAGACACACTCTAAGCACAAGCAACGGCGCTCAAAGTGTATCCGAAGAAGCGTTCTGATTGATGATTTTCCAGTGAGGCATTGGTGGATGCCAAAAGGGCAGATAATACACTATTCCCTCGGATAAAAGGGCTGCCGTATAGCTGAATGAACTGCCCGACATTACAAGTGCGTCCGCCAATACCATTGCAGTAAAAGTATCCTCTGTCGATGCGTTGATATGAAATACGAGGTCATCCCCCCGGTACTTATCCCTAAAGTCGTTCTCATCACCTTGCGAACAGATGTGAAATAATGGACTTTCCGAACGCAATTGAGTCCTCAGCGTTTCGATCGTATTTAAAAAGATAGAGTCGGGAGTATCCGTTCCCTCAATGCGGCTGTCATGTGGGTTAGGTCTTCTGATATGAACCACAATGTTAAAGCGATTGTCGCCGAAGTATTTCTTTGGATCTTTGTTTAATCGGAAGAGCTTCTTCACATCTTTTAGTGCCTGAGAGTTGAGAGACTCTTCGATGTGACTTTCAAAAAATTCTAAAAAATCTCCCAGAGACTGTTTTTTTTGCAAAGCGAGATCTTCATTGATAGGGTAGTAGTCGATCAAGTTGGCGAGTTTCTCAATTTTATTAAGGAAATCCGGATCGCAATGATAATTGTGCTCCAAGGACGTAAACGGTGTGTAGAGATAAGGGCAGTGGTTGAGTTCTGCATAGATCATGGAAAAAAGGATTGTTTGGAATTGTGCCCCAAAACCATCTGTTCTATAGGGGTTGGTGATCACTTCCTGTGCGGGTAGTAGAGGCGTGCAAATTTGCGAGAGCAGAATTGTCTGAAGCGCGAAAGAGGCGAATTTTGTTTTCATAGTTACTCCCAAGGGTTGAGAAGCTGTCCGGAAATTCAGCTGCTGAGGGTCTGCCGAAAAAGCCATAATTTGACGACTGATCCCATTTTGTGAAAAAATAAATACACTTTATCTGAAATTTTTGTCAAACTTGGAAATCCGACTGAATTTCTAATAACTGAGGTTGCATGAACAGATCGATAAGTGTTGCTATCTGGATGATACAGCTTGGAATGAGCGCTCTTCATGGCGACATACCAATGAACAAAGCTGGAAATGATGCATTGGACGGTTTGTTTCATCAATTTATTTCCCCTTATCTTCCTCTACGGGAGAGCGATGGAAAAATTGACATTCCTGAAAGCGTTAAACACGTTAAGTTGGATATCGGCTTATCCTATAGCGCTCCTATGTCTCAGCATTGGCTCTCTCAGGAGGATGACTTGATTGTGTTCGGCTTTGAACCCAATCCATCGTCTGTAAACAGAATTAGGGCGGGGGCCGTCAGGGCTCACCCTTCGCATGGAGAACCATTAGAGACCAAGTATCTCGACACGCAATTTTTTCTCATTCCGTGTGCTTTGGGGCAGCCTGAGAGGCCAACGGTGACATTTTATGTAACAGCACAAGATTGCGGTTGCAGCAGCATTTATGAACCCGTTTCCTTTGAAGTGGAAAGAGTGATTGAAGTGCCTTTTTTCCCATTGTCTGATTTCTTTGACCTGTTTCCTTTTGATACGCACCCAGTGATTGAGTATATCAAGATTGACGCGCAGGGCTCCGATCTGGACATTGTCAAAAGCGCCGGTCACTACATTCCAGAACGCGTGATTTACGTGACGATTGAAGCAGAAAATGTGGAATACAGAAGCACACATAACTCTGAGCAGGATATTGATAGTTATATGACGAGTATTGGTTTTGTTCGGCATTGGTGCAATGAGGCGTCTGATCCTACCTATGTCAACAGTCGCTATTTGGATTATCTGAAAGTCCATGATATCAAGATATACCAGAAAGGATAGGTCTATACCGAACGTCACTCAAACCCCGGGGCTTTGGCGCAGCCGAAATACGGTTCTTGAGTCACGTTCGGTATATAGGAGAGTTTTAGCTGGGTTTTCTTTGGGCTGGTTTGCATAGAATGTCCTCAGTGCTTACCAATTCCCACTGGTATCCCATTTCCTCTAGAAGAACGCATACCTCTGTTTCTGAAACCCCGCACTGACGCATATTGGTTCCATTGAATTCCATTAGAATGATCGGTTTGTTGCGGGCTATCACATCTTTGCCACCCTTCAATATGAATAACTCCCAACCTTCCGTGTCAATTTTGATAAAATCCACCCTTTGGATGGCGTGTGTCTGGGTAAATTCGTCCAGAGTGATGCATTCTACTTTTCTCTCTTCATGGCGATGAAAGCGCAGCGGAGTGTTTCCCATTGTAGCTAACCCCCAGTGATTATCCGTGGGCAATTTCAAAGTTCCCCATCCTGACTTGTCTGAAACGGATGCATTGCATACAAACGCGTTTTGGATTCCGTTTAATGCCAGGTTGACAATGAGTTCATCCGCAGCTTCCTTGATAGGCTCAAACGCATACCATTGGGAATTGGGGAAATATTTAGCCATTAAACTGAAGCTTCCCGTCTGAGCCCCCACATCTAAAAAGACGAAATTCTCATCGAGACCTTTCAAAATGGCATGACACTTTTCGATGAGGGGTTTGTCCCATACATTCCCGGACCACCATGTAGCTCCTATTTGCTCCGTCTGTTTTGAGATAAAAATATTTTCTTCCTCGGAGACTAAGTTGTAAGAAAGCCGTTCCTGAAAATGATTTTCGTTAGCGCTAACAGGGCCATTTGGAGTGGCAATGCATGCAGCAGTGGAAAAATGCAGATGGACTAGCGTTAAAGGAATCCAGGCGTATGAATAAGCGCTCTTGAGCATGTGATCTCTCCCATTTACATGTGTTAGAGTGTGTCTACAAACTAAGGGTTCGTCGACACACTCATAAACCTCGCCGTCAGAAAACAAAGGTACGTAGGGCTATTTTTTTCTTCAATCTCAAAATCGAGTTCAAAATAGTGGGGTGGTCTCACTAGTACACCGTTTCAAAAAACCTCTCAATGAGGAGCCGGCTAGTAAAAAAAGTGCAGGAAACGGTTCAATAGATGAGGGAGCGGCACTCGCAGAAAAAATATCTACTTAATAATTGTTCTTTGATTAGAATACGTGCTTCATCTGAACCCTCTGAACAGGAGTGATTTGAATGACAACAATTTTTCGACTGGCGATTGTCTGCTTTTTGGGTGCCGTGGCCCCCTGTATTTCGCAAAATGTGACTGTGGTCGGCATAGGTCGTCTCGGATTGAGCTATGCACTTTGCCTGGAGCAGGTAGGCCACCACGTCATTGGTGTCGACGTCGACCCCAACTATATCGAACAGATCAATAGTAAGACGCTATGCGTTGGAGAACCGGGCATTAATGAGATGCTCCGGAACAGCCATCATTTTCGCGCGACGACTTCTCTTAGGGAAGCAATGGATTTTGCCGACACATGCCTCATCG
Organism: Chlamydiota bacterium; assembly: GCA_040389485.1. Taxonomy (GTDB): domain Bacteria; phylum Chlamydiota; class Chlamydiia; order Chlamydiales; family Rhabdochlamydiaceae; genus JAZJZV01. The sequence goes on along the minus strand of JAZJZV010000104.1, from coordinate 5,800 downwards.
TTGTCTCTACGACAATAGGGACAGAAGGGTATAATTTTAGCGCGTTGACAGGGGTCTTAAGTGAGATCAATGCACTCAAAGTTGCAAATAAACATCTGGTGATCAACTCGACATTGTTTCCTGGATTTGTCCAAAATACAGCCAATGCGTTGTTGGCCGATTGCGCTAACATCACTTTGAGCTATAATCCTCCCTTCATCGCACAAGGGGAAATTGTCAAAGGACTTGTCGCGCCAGATATGGTTCTCATAGGACAGGCCTCAGAAGAAGCGGGCGACATTATCGAGAGCCTGCACCATTCCATCCATCAAAACGAACCTCACATTGTCAGGATGTCTGTCGAGAGCGCTGAAATTACCAAACTCGCTTTGAATTGCTATGTCACAGCAAAAGTTGCCTTTGCGAATCTTGTAGGAGACATTGCTGATGAGACCCCTGGTGCCAATAAGTATGACATCCTGAGTGCCATCGGCTGCGATAGCCGAGTGGGCTCTAAGTACCTCAGACCAGGATACGGCTTTGGCGGCCCCTGTTTTGTGCGCGATAATCTTGCTTTGGCAGATTATGCCGATCTCATTGGAATTGATCCCGTGACTTTCCGAGCAACCGACGAGGCAAATGAGCAGCATGCGGTGTTCATGGCGGACAAATTCGTTGAAATGGATCTTGAGGAATATGTTTTTGAAGATGTCTCTTATAAGCCAAATTGTCCTGTGAAAATCATCTATGCATCCCAAAAGCTGGCTGTTGCAAAGCTCATTGCAGAACGCGGAAGGCGAGTGACAATTGTCGATGTGCAGAGCGTCATTGATGAAGTGAGATCCCAGTATGGTGACCTTTTCCATTACGTTACACAATGAGAGGAGCATTTATGAAAGCACTGGTTCTGTGTCTTGTCATTTTATTTAACCTTCAAGGATTTGCCCAGGAGGGACAGAAAACTGCTCTTGTCTGTGGTGCCGGAGGGTTTATCGGTTCCCACCTCGTTTCAAGGTATAAACAAGAGGGGTATTGGGTGAGGGGTGTCGATATTAAATACCCTGAGTTTGGGCCAACGGACGCCGATGACTTTGTGATCGCCGATTTGCGATTCATCGAAGGCATTGATCGCGCCTTTGGGGGTATGGATGCTCCATTCGATGAAGTGTGTCAGCTCGCTGCAAATATGGGGGGGATGGGATTCATCGCTTTCCATGATGCCGAAATCATGCACGATTCTGTATTGATGAACGTTAATGTTCTTGAAAAATGTCGCCAAACGCATGCGAAGAAGGTTTTTTACACCTCTTCTGCCTGCATCTATCCAGAACGTAACCAACTCGATCCGAATAACCCTCAGTGCGCAGAGGACTCCGCCTATCCTGCCGCCCCTGATACAGAATACGGATGGGAAAAATTGTTCAGCGAACGGCTCTACTTCTCCTACGCACGCGACTATGGAATGGATGTCCGCATCGTGCGCCTTCACAATGTCTTTGGTCCGATGGGAACCTGGGAAGGCGGACGGGACAAGGCACCAGCTGCCCTCTGCAGAAAGATTGCCGAAGTCCCCGATGGTGGAACGATCGAGATTTGGGGAAAAGGGGATCAAACCCGTTCTTTTCTTTACATAGACGAATGCATCGAAGGGATACGCCGGGTGATGGCAGAAGAGACGGCCCCACCTGTGTTAAATCTGGGATCTGATGAGATGATCTCGATCAACAACCTAGCCTTGATGATTGCGCGCATCGCGGGCAAGCAAATCACTATTGTCAATATTCCAGGACCAGAAGGCGTGCGAGGAAGGAATTCTGATAATCGTTTGATCGAGCAAACGCTCGGTTGGAGGCCCACGCAAAGCCTGGAAACGGGGTTCAGGTTGCTTTACCCTTGGATCGAGGAACAGGTTCAAAATCGGAATGCGCTGACTCACGCAATGCGAGTCAGCCCAGCAATGGACGAAGAGTGTGGTGAACACTCTTTAGAAGAACTGATTGGAATCATTGCAGATGAGAATCGCGTTTCAACTGCGCAGAGAGCTTTGGCATTCCGGGTACTCAGCGAACGTTATCCAAAAATGGAACCTGGTTTCATGACTTATTGCGGGCGAGAAGAGGTAGCTCACGTACAGGAGGTCCCCTCAGACATTTATGCAGAAATTGTGAAATCGTTGCCCATACCCTGCGTGGATGCCTTTGTCTACAATTTTGAAAAAAAATCCTATCTCATGCTTTTGAGGACAAATGCTCCCCTAAACGGGGAGTGGTGGTTCCCCGGTGGAAGAATATTTAAGGGAGAGTCATTGTATGAAGCTGCTGCGAGAAAAACCAAACGCGAGAGCGGACTCTCTATCTGTCCCATTGCCCAATTGGGTACGTATTCGACGTACTTCAACGAATCGGCGTGGGGTAATGGTGTTCACACGGATACCAAGAACACCGTGATTCTTGCGCTAAGCGATGATCAAGACCCCATTGTTGATAACGCTCATGGAGAATTTAAGTGGGTGCCAATCAGTGAGGTCCCGAATGATCCCTATTTACTCGGAGCCTACAAAGAAGCGCTCGCACAACTTGCTCAGATGGGATTTACAAATCACTAGAAGATTGCCTCAGCTGTTTTAGGGGAGGCGACCTCCCCTGGACTCCTTTCCTTTTCTGAAACGTACACTCCCTAGGGGAACAACTTGTAAACGCAAAGAAAAGACGCATTTTTGCGACTTAGGGGCTTTGCGTTTTCTCCGATTGTTTACAAGTTTTACTCGGATAGGTTCTTGCACGTTTTTTCTGAAGCAACACCCTATATCAAAGTCTAGTACATCTTGACAAAAGTTTTTGAAGCAATTTCGCCCAGATTTTGATGCGGATTGCCAAGGCAGAAAAACCAGACATACATGGGTAATGTAGGCGGTTTTTCTGCTTTGGCAAGATGCGCAAAAGATGGGCGAAATTACTCAAAAAACTTCCTTAACTATGTACTAGTTGCAAGCGTGCACCGTGAAACC
>JAZJZV010000104.1:0-2804 GCA_040389485.1 Chlamydiota bacterium | reverse complement strand
CATAACCCCCGGTTTTCCCTAGAGAAATAGCTGAAATATAGCGATTTTTCACCTACTGTTAAAACTTGATTAAGATGAATGTAAAGCAGTGACAATCAATTGTTTAGGAAATTATGTTGCGCAGAAATAAGCGATGCCTGCACATGAGTGGCAGCCACTGTGGAAAGGTTGTTCATAAACATTTAGTCGATCTGGAATAGCTCTTCCGATTCGATGGCGATATCGGGTGTCTCGGAGGGAACGATTATCCAGTGGTAGCGATGGGAGGGAAGGAGTTTGGCTCTTAGTTCTGCGGAAGGGATAATTAGGTGCTGCACATTGTCTTCCGAGGTGGAGAGAATGGCCTGCAAGGCAATTGCTGAGAGTGTGTGCTCTGTTGTGTCTCGCGCGTAGAGTTTGAGCTTTTGGTAATAGGGGGGCGTCTGGATGGGAAGTTTCCATTCTCTCTTAGATTTAATGGAGTTTCCCAGGATCTGAGGGGAGCGATGGGGCATGGCTCCTGCAATGGGGGACTTGAGACCGTGGCCAGAATCGATGGTGCGCATTTTGAAAGAATAGTGGGGGCTTTTGATCTCGAGCCAATAGGGGAATGGGTGCTTATGGAAATAGAGCTCAATTGCACAGAGCGAGAGTAGGGAGTCATCTTTGGGCCACCGGGTTTTAAACACTTCGAGCTCGGGTCTGCCGAGTTTTTTACCCGCAATGGTAATGGGAGGATTCCACAGGGGACGATGGTCGAGCTCTCCGTCTGAGGGCGTAGAGCCAATTCTTTTCCGTTCCTGGTTGGGGACTTTTTCAAGAGGAAGAGAGAAAAGTTTGGAAAGAAATTGCTCCGCTTCGTTGATGTAGAGCCATCCCTTTTTGCTAAAAGAGTAGCACTCGAGAAGCTGTCCTGTGCGCTGGTCTACTTCATAGAGAGTCCAAGAGGTGTGACCTGGCGCTTTCTTGTCGAGCCACTGTTGCCATTGCACGCGTTTGGGATCGACGAGCCGTTTGGGGATGGAGACCTCTTCGAGAAGAAGACGTCCTTCTGTGAGGGAGCGAATCAAGAGAAGGGAGTAGTTGCCCTCTTGCAGGGTGACGACAAAATCGCCCGGGCTAGCATTCTCAAATCTCTCTAGGAATAGGGGGCTGGCATGAGAGTGCATTTGTGGATAGATCCATCCCAGCAGAAAGAAAATGAACAGTAGCAGACGCATGTTTTTCATTCCCATTAGTATACTCGAAATCTGCTTATCTTTGGATTCCATAGTTAATGTACTCACCATCAGTTGGTTGTAATGCAGTTGAGTCTACTATCGAATTGAGGATTCACCCCTTTTCGATCTAAAAAAGACTCAAAAATCCCAGAAACATGATAACAGAGGGTGATCTAATCAAAGCGAAGGAAAGGCGATGTCCACTTTTGTAAAGTCTTTTCTGTGTATCCTTCCCACAATTTCTCTCTCATCTACAGTGACTGTGCACTTGCAGGGGCAGCTGGGAAACCAGCTTTTCCAAGTGGCAACAGCCGTCGCATTGGCTCTAGAAAACGACTGTTCTGTGTATTTCCCTGATTTTGAAGACTTCTCGTCGCCGCAAGCTCTCGCAAACAGGTATGAAAACAACTACAACGCGATTTTTTACCGCCTTCCTCAATTTGTCACATGCGCTAAAGCCATGCCATCTTTTCAATACATTGAAAATGGCTATGACTACCATCCGATTCCCTACCAGCCTAATATGGCAATCACGGGATTCTTTGAATCGGAGAAGCACTTTAAGAAATACCGGAATCTCCTCCTAGAGCTATTTGCTCCTCCTGAGTTCATTGAGAAGGATCTCAGAAGGGATTTTTCTTCGGTCATTGAGCATCCAAAAACGGTAGGAATTCACGTCCGCACCTATTTTCCAGATCTAAAAAATAGCGGGTATCAAATCTATCAGAGTTTCATCGCCCCAGATATCGCATACTACAAAAAAGCCATTGAGATGTTTGATCCCGATTCTCTTTTCATCGTTTGCTCTGATCACATTAGCTGGTGTGAGCAGAAATTTAGTCAGATCAATAGAAACTTCATTTTTGTTAAAGGGCAGGACTATCTTCACGATTTTTTTCTATTATCAAAATGCAAAAACATCATCCTTGGAAGTTCCACCTTTTCCTGGTGGGCCGCCTATTTAAATCAGAATGAGAATAAGAAAGTGGTTTGTCGCAAACCCTTTTTGCTGAGCGACCATCGCGACCCCAAAGACATCATCTGCGAGGACTGGACGATTGTGCATATGCCCAAACTGCCCCCTTTCCCATTTTTTATGCATCACTGAGCGAAGCCTTAATTTGACGATACACTCTCAGGTTCGTACTTTGCCTTGACCAAATAGTGCCATCCCAGTGTTTTCTCGCACACACGAGTGAGACCTGCCGGCATCATGTTCCAGGGGAATTTCTTCACGTACACGTATTGTTTGTATTGTTCGATTTGATAGGGGAAGATGTGATCCTTTTCACAGGAGTACACCTTGAAAGAGGACAATAGGTCTATGATCTCCGGTTTTGTGTACGTAAATGCAATGGGGCAGTTTGCCTGGGCTTCTGGCTGAGCTAGTCCTAGTAGAATCATGAAGTTCTTCGTGCTATATTTCGAATAGATCATGATGCGCAATTCGCCACCTGGTTTGATGACCTTTTCAATCTCTTCGATCACTTTGCGAGGATTAGGGGTGTGGTGGATGACTCCAAAGGAATAGACGAAATCAAATTTCTTATCAGGAAAATACTCCGCAAGTCTTTCTCCGTCGCCAAGGACAAAGTTGGCTTCGAG
>JAZJZV010000103.1:0-2704 GCA_040389485.1 Chlamydiota bacterium | reverse complement strand
TATTTGGGGAATTTTTATGTCGATAATTCTCAAGGACAGGGAATTTCTGGTGTTCCTTACCAGAGGGCAAGTATTGACTGGACGATCCGTTTCAATATGTTTGATTGGGAATTAGGGCGCGCATTTTGGGTGAGTAAGGCGCTTTCTCTCCGTCCATTTGTAGGTCTAAAGGGAGGCTGGATCGATCAATCGATCCATTCCAAATGGCACAACCCCGACCTATCAGCCCCTCTCTATGCCGGAGCAACCCCATTTCATACAGGAAGAGAAAACCTGCAGAATAATTTTTGGGGTATAGGTCCCTGTGGAGGCCTAGACACGAAATGGAATGTGGCCAATTGCCAGAACCATTCCTTTAGTATCTTTGGGGATTTTTCTGGGGCGATCATGTATGGACACTGGACATTTAAGGACCGCTATAAAAATGACATTCAGCAAAAAGTGTCTATCAAAACGTCCCCCTACAATTCCGGAGCCTCGATGTTAAGGTCGCTGATGGGGTTTGAATGGGATGCCAATTTTAATCGGAACCGTCTGCTTTTTTCTACGCGATTGGGATATGAGATGCAGTTTTGGTTAGACCAACTCCAGTTGTACTCGTTCGAAACCGGTAGACTCAATAACGTACTGACGTTGCAAGGAGGAACCCTTGAGTTTCGATTTGATTTTTAAACTGATACCGAACGCGATTCAAAATTGGGTTTCGGGCAACCCTGGGACGACGACTTTGTCAAAAGTGAACTCCTCCACCCGTTTCGGTATACTCTCCTATCTAACTGCGCTGATGTTCATGCTCCCACACGTAGAGGCAACGAGCGCAGCCAGTTTAGATCAGCCAAAAACTGAGGACGTCCGCGGCCTGCCTAACATCTCATCCAACACCTCTGGAAATTGGGACATATTTGCGGATGCTCTTTATTGGTATGCATCTGAACAGGCTTCGGCAGTTTGGATAGATATCATCAAGATAGGGGACAATACGAGTTCTTTTGGGGCACAAGACATTGGCTTTGATTGGGATTTTGGGTTTCGACTAGGGACTGGGTACAATTTTAAGCGCGATCAATGGGATACAAAACTCTATTGGACTTGGTTCCGCACAGAAACGCATCAAAGTCAAAAGGTCTTCCCCGAGTTCATTCCCGTTGGGGGAGGTGTGCTCGTGACAGAAGAAATGCATCCCGAGTTTTTTGCTGCGGACATAAGCGGTGATTTCGCCGCGCGAGCAAATATCAGGTGGTCTCTTCTGTTCAATATGTTCGACTGGGAATTGGGCCGCAAGTACTGGGTCAGCAAAGGCCTGTCTCTGCGCCCCTTTATCGGGATTAAGGGAGGATGGATTCATCAATCGATTTATGTGCACTATAAGGATCTGATTGTCAATAGCGCTCCTACCGAAATTTCTGCAAAAGAGCATGTGAAAAATAATTTCTGGGGCGTTGGACCAGTAGGCGGTGTGAACACACAGTGGAAATTGCGCGATTTTGGTACGCACTTTCCCAGCCTTTTTGGGGATTTTTCCGCTGCCACATTATGGGGCACTTGGTCCTGTGACGATGTGTATAACGTCACAACCGGAGAAAAAGTGGATGTGAAATCGAGGAATTCGATGTTAGGTGCCCTCATGCTCAGAGGATTTCTGGGAGTCGGATGGGATGTCGAATTTAATAGAGCTAAGTCTCACTTTGCTGCGCGATTGGGTTTTGAAACGCAGCTATGGGTGAATCAACTCCGCGTGGCGACATCTCAGCTCGTGAGATTGCATGGCGATTTAACTCTGCAAGGAGTGACTCTCAATTGCGACTTCGATTTTTAATGTACTCTAGATAAGTGAAAGCAAAATGGCTAATTTTAAAACGTGTTTAGTTCTTCTTCTCCTGTCAATAGGCGGAAACCTCTGTGCGGATTCTGCAGACCAGCAGTTAAAAAAAGTGGATACTGGGCTGCCGAATCTCTCTGACCGCCCCCGAGAGCAAGATCAAACGATCGATGTATTTGCGAGCGCCTTGTATTGGTATACGAGCGAGACATTGGATTGGGCGTTTACGCTTTCTTCGAGCCCGAATTCAGAAACAGCTACTTTCAAAACCGTCACTTTCGATTGGGCTCCTGGTTTCCGGGTCGGAGCTGGCTATAACATGCATCATGATCAGTGGGATACCCAATTCGCCTACACCTGGTTTCAATCGCAAGCAAATCATCACGCCAGTGGCTCTGTTACCCCCGGATTTTTTGCTCCCAGGCTTTCCTTATTAGAGCCCTTTCAAAAGGGGAAAATGAACCTGAATCTCCACTACAACATGTTCGATTGGGATCTAGGTAGAAGTTTTTTTGTCAGTCAATACCTGGTCTTCAGACCCTTTATCGGCGCAAAAGCAGGGTGGATCAACCAAAAGATCATCGCCAAATGGAAATCTCCAAGCATTTTGTTTTCTGCGGTAGAGAAGGTGAAAAACAATTTCGCTGGAGGGGGGCCTTTAGGGGGAGTGACGGGGAAATGGATTCTTGGAAATGTAGAGAGACATGTATTTAGTCTCAAGGGCACTTTCGCAGCTGCTTACCTGTGGGGGCACTGGCATCTTCGAGATACTTTCGTGGATTCATTGTCGACCACCACTTCTACTCCAATGCAAGACCGCAACTTTGGCGCTCTAATGCTTCAGGCATTGCTAGGATTTGGGTGGGATTTCAATTTCGACAAGAA
>JAZJZV010000102.1:5868-6221 GCA_040389485.1 Chlamydiota bacterium | reverse complement strand
CTGAATCCACTGAGTTTAGCCCAGAGAACTGCAGCACTAAAGTTGATCTGAGAATTCAAACGTTTTACATCAACCGCACCATCAGCCAAGTGATCGGAAATCTCTCAAGGGGACAAACTGGACTTCAGGGAGCGAGATCAACTGACGGTTGCGCTGCGGCCCACGCTTCCTTGGAACCCACAACAACTGACTCATTTACACTACAGGTCTTTGCGCGCATTATTGAAACCAACATCACTCCCACGAAGACGCTCCCTTTCTTGCGTACGCGATGCAACCTTACCTTGCCTGAGATCGAAGAACTTAAAGAAAATCACTCCAATGAACATTATGTCTTTGATCTTCTGACGAAG
>JAZJZV010000102.1:504-5858 GCA_040389485.1 Chlamydiota bacterium | reverse complement strand
CTCCCTCCACGAGGATTTAGCTCTTCGGTTGCAGGTTCACGCTACGACTGGAACTGCAACGCTACCTTTGACAACCCCAGAGAATCGAACCACTACGACAGCGCTTTGGAAAAAAAGATCCGCCCCTTTCGCGAAACACTTCAAGTCAAATGTCAAGAAGGTACCATCGACCCAGGAGAGGCAACGACACAGCTGGTTAAATGGCTGATCAACTACTACGATACAAGCATTGCTGCCCTCACCCAATGCATCTCTGATATCGAGACTTTTGAGGGGCTTTATGAAAAGCTTCTTGTTGTAGAGCAAGCAATTTACAATAACGTGAGCATCTCCGATGAAATGCTAACTGCCTATCTGAACGACGTCGATCAGTTACTTGAATGTACCAATCGCCTCAAAAAGAAAGAGCCCGGTTGCCCCTCCTGCTTAAATGCATTGCGGTCAGTGCGCAACGACTACAAATTTTTGGCGATTTTGAAAGAGGCGCATGACAAAGGGACTCCCTTAGACGAAATCCGATCACTTCTTACAAGTACAGCCCGACGCACTAGCTCATTAGGACCTATTTCCCTCCAGTCACTAATCGAAAAGTACCAGCTTTATCTGTACGAAGCTAAAATCCAGAGAGAAACAACAGCACATTATGATGAGCCCTGTGCGATGGTAAGACTCCAAAATATATTTTTCCCAGAAGCTAATGACGGGAAGCTCCAAGAAGCCGTCTTCGCCATCTGCAAACCAAGAACACCCGAGCAAAGGGCAAGAGCAAAACGCTTCACATCTGAGATAACGCCCTCCCCATCTAAAGAGTCTGAGCAACCAAAAGACACTAAATTCCGCGCAAGCTACAGCCCCTACTCTAATCATTTTGATAGAAAATCTCCTGTAGGATCCCTATCTCCTACAGGGCCTACTCAATACAAAACCAGGATGATAATTCCGGTCCCGTTCAGTTTGTGTGATGATCCCAGCAACCTGCTAGATGAAGAACTCAGCCTTGGTTTTACAAGCGAATCCACTCTCTCATTGGAAGATGATCTAAACCTCAGTTTAACAAGCGAACCCATCCCCTTGTATAAACACAATATGAGCTTCAATTTGAGAGGCAGACTCGACTTCACTTTGGCGGATGAAGCCAGCATAGTACATCCTCTGCATTAAGCATCCATGCGTAGGACAGAAATGTCAGCAGAAAAACGCCTCCCATCGCCACGAACTGCAGGGATTGCGTTGCAAAAGCCCTTTCGAATACCACCTCAGAATTGCCCATGAGCAGGGCGATAGTCGGATCTGCTACAAAGAAAACCCCAATCAGAAGGGTCGCGATGACTGCGACGACAGTCGCAGTTGCCGTCTTGAGAAAAGAGAAAACCACTTCTTTATTCATGGATGTCTCTCCCAATTTTTTCGACAGTTGCACGCTCAAGTAAAGGTAATTGAACCAAGCAGAGATGCTCGTCGCAACGGCAATGCTAAATGCTCCCCAATGAAACACAAACACAAAGAGCGCCGACAAGCAAAGATTAAGGGCGACAGAGAGCAGAGAGCCTTTCGTGGGGATGCGGTACTCGCGGTCCGCATAAAAGGCGGGCGCTAAGATCAAAACGAAAACGGCAGGCAAAAGACCGAGTCCATAGCCCCATAGGCACAGAACCGTCTGATAGGTCGCCTGCATATCGAAATCCCCCCTTCCGTAGAGAAGATTCGTGCCGGTCACTCCCAAAACAAAGAGTCCTGCGCTGCAGGGGAAAATCAAGCTGAAGCTCCTGCGCAAAGCAAAGCGCAAAAGCATCGTGTAGTGGGCGTAGGCGCCCTCTTTGATCGCCCGGGCCAGAGGAGGCAGTAGAGCTGAAGAGAGCGCAATGCCAAAGAGCGCCAGCGGTAGCTGCTCGATCCGGATCGCATACCACAAGTAAGCGGGACCTTCCAAGCTCGCACACCTGGCAAAAATGGCATCCATCGCACTATTGATCTGAACGGCTCCTACACCAATCACCCCCAGAAGAAACGGTTTGACAAGGCGCACGAGCTCAGAAGAGAAGAGACGGGGACTCAGGCACTCCTTCCAGGAAAGCGTTTGTCTCATGTAGGAAAAAGTCTGTGGTGCGATGATCGCCCACTGCATCAGGAATGCGAGCACCACTGCTAGAGAGAGATCCACCGTCGCAAGAACTGGTTCTTGGTGGCGTAGCATCAGGACGGCCCCGATCCAGACGAGGTTAAAAGCCACTGGGGCAAACCCCGTGATAAAAAAACGGCGGTTGCACTGCAAAAGCCCTCCGCACAGTCCAAAGAGGCAGATGAATAGCACACCAGGAAGCATCAGGATCGTCAGGAAGAGAACTTGAGAGCTCCCCTCACTCAAATGGGCAAAATGCCAGATGCTGAGCAGGATCGCCTCAATTCCCCCAATAAAAAGCGTGAGAAAACAGGCGAGGGAAAAAAAGAGGTCCCTGAAAAATTGCGCCCCCTGCTGCTCCGAGCTGCTGCGCACACTTTCGAAATGGGGAATGAACCCCGCAGGAAGGGGCCCTTCGCCAAAGAGCCTGCGGATGAGATTCGCAAAGCGGAACGCCACCATAAAGGCAGCAATTGCCGGATGGCTGCCAAAGACAGCCGCCATGGTCGTATCTCTTCCCAGCCCACTCAGTCGACTCAAAAAAGTCCCTGACAAGAATGCATAAGAAGATTTGAGAATCGTCTTGGGAGTATCGGTCGAGCTCATGTTTCACCTGGCATAGACATTTAAAGTCGGATGGCACTATGATATGTTGAAATATACTTCAATTGCCACAAATCCAACATGAAAAAGACACCCGCTGACGAACTCTTGATTGGCGCCCACACTTCCGCACAGGGAGGAGCCCACTTTGCCATCTATGAAGGTGCTGAAATTGGAGCCACCACCGTTCAGCTCTTCACCAGCAACCAAAAGAGATGGGAAGGCAAGCAGATTACAGATGAAGATGTCGTGCTCTTTCAGGACGCCATCGCTGCTACTGGACTGCAGAAGATCATGAGCCACGACAGCTACCTGATCAACCTCGGCTGCCCCAATGCAGACACACTCCACAAAAGCAAAAAAGCATTCAAAGAAGAGCTCATCCGCTGCCAAAGGCTCGGTATTACCTTCCTCAACTTCCACCCCGGCGCAGCGCTCGATTCTTCTGAAGAACAGTGTCTGACAACCATCGTCGAGAGCCTCTTAGAATTCGAGGATTTAGCTGGCAATGGAGAAACCCGCCTTCTCATTGAAGCAACTGCAGGGCAGGGATCATCCGTTGGCCACCGCTTTGAGCACCTCGCCTTTATCATTGACGGGGTTCACAAAAAGATCCCAATCGGCGTCTGCATCGATACCTGTCATATCTTTGCTGCCGGCTACGACATCTCCACCAAGAAAGGATGGGAGGAGACACTGCAAGAATTTGACAAGATCGTTGGTCTCAAGCATCTGCACGCCTTCCACGTCAACGACTCAATGAAACCCCTCGGCTCGCGCAAAGACCGGCACGCCCCTCTTGGAAAAGGAGAGATCGGCATCGAGTGCTTCAAAGCAATGATGCAACTCCCTGAAATCCGCGAGATCCCCAAATATTTAGAAACACCCGACGGGCCTCCCCTCTGGAAAGAGGAAATCGCCCTTTTAAGAACTTTTGCAAAAAGATAGGTTCATGAAACACACAAAAATCAAACGCATTCAGACAACCGATTTAGGCAAAACATTAACCATCTGCGGATGGATCCGCACGCTCCGCGAACAAAAGAGCTTTTCTTTCATCGAGCTCAACGACGGCTCCACCTTTTCCAACCTCCAAGTGATCTGCGAGGGATCTCTTCCCGGGTACGCAGAGCTGATTCCCCAGCTATCGACAGGGGCTGCTGTTGCGATCACTGGCGAGCTCGTCCAATCTCCCGGCCAAAAGCAGAAGTGGGAGCTCAAGGCCACGTCCGTTGAGCTTCTCGGCAGCTGCCAAGCGGAAGACTACCCCCTCCAGAAAAAACGGCACTCTTTTGAGTTCCTCCGCACGATCGCCCACTTGCGTCCGCGCACCAACACGCAAGGCGCTGTCATTCGCGTGCGCAATGCCCTCAGCTTTGCAACCCATCTCTTTTTCCAGCAGGAAGGTTTCCTCTACGTCCAAACGCCCATCATTACCGCATCTGACTGCGAAGGTGCAGGCGAGCAGTTCCTCGTCACCACACTCGACGTCAACCGCCCTCCGCGCCACTCTGATGGACAGATCGACTTCACCAAGGACTTCTTCAGCAAACCCGCCTACCTCACCGTTTCCGGGCAGCTCAACGCAGAGACACTCGCCTGCGCGCTCTCCGACGTCTACACATTCGGACCCACCTTCCGCGCTGAAAACTCCAACACCTCGCGCCACCTCGCCGAATTCTGGATGATCGAGCCCGAAATGGCATTTGCCGATCTCGAGGACGACATGCAATGCGCTGAAGGCTATCTCAAGTTCGTCATCAACTACGTCCTCACCCACTGTGCAGAAGACATGGAGTTCTTCGACGCCTTCATCGAAAAAGGAGTCATTGAGCGCCTCAAACACGTCGCTGAGACCCCTTTTGCGCGACTCACCTACACAGAAGCCGTCGACATCCTCCAAAAGTCAGGCCAATCCTTCCAGTTCCCCGTTGAGTGGGGCACAGACCTTCAGTCAGAGCACGAGAGGTACCTCGCCGAGCAGTATTGCAAAAAGCCGGTCATCCTCACCAATTATCCCGCTAAAATCAAAGCCTTCTACATGCGAGCCAACGACGACGGCAAAACCGTCGCCGCTATGGACGTGCTCGTTCCCAAAATTGGAGAACTCGTCGGAGGAAGCCAAAGGGAAGAGCGGCAAGATGTGCTCGCCAAGAAAATCATCGACGTCGGCCTCAAGCCAGAAGACTACTGGTGGTACATGCAGCTCAGACAATACGGCAGCGTGCCACACGCCGGCTTTGGCGCGGGCTTCGAGCGCCTCGTGCAATTTGCAACGGGCATGGAAAACATCCGCGATGTGATCCCCTTCCCACGCTTCCCCGGCAACGCTGAGTTCTGATTAGCAGCTAAGAGAACAACGCGGAGACGCAAAGTCGCCACGACGCTAAGAGGATATATTTCAATTATCCCTTGCGTCGTGGCGTTGATCAGCGATTATTCTCAATGAACGACGTACAGCTTGCATTTTTTCTCTTTCGTACTTGAGACTTTCTGAATCACTGTGTCCAGATGGGAAGAAAGCGTGCGTTCCACTTCTTTCGTATCGACTGTATCTGCAAAAACAAGAACGTGCTCAGACACAGGAATGAAGCCTCGATAAAGATCGCCGTCGATATCCACAGCTTTGCTG
>JAZJZV010000102.1:0-494 GCA_040389485.1 Chlamydiota bacterium | reverse complement strand
CACCACTCACTCGTGATTCGATCTTTACCAGCAGAGATTTTCCGTCCGCATTCCGTATACCTGTCACCCGGACAGACAATCCTGGCGACATCGCTGGACCTTCCAACGATTCCTTTCCCGTGACAATGACCTCTGCTTTACCCTTCGCAAGAGACTCAATCATAGGATCAACTGCTACATCACCTAAGCCCGAGAAAAAGAAAGAGACAGACTCCACGGTGCCATAATCGAAGCTGCTAGAGGAAAGGGGAAAAGAAACATCAAACATCTCCTTCGCCGCCAAAGAATGACATAAAGTCGAACCCAAAAACATTAATCCCAATAAGGATCTGGGGGAACACCAAAAATTTCTACTCTTTTCCATGAGTCCACCACGGGTTGAATACAATTATAAAGGGAAATGCGAAATTGTTCGAAACTATTTCTAGACTGGGGGAATAATTTAACCACCCGTTCGCTTCGCTCACTAGAGAGCACAGAGGACACAGAGGAAG
>JAZJZV010000101.1:9571-10331 GCA_040389485.1 Chlamydiota bacterium | reverse complement strand
GACAGTGGTGCTCAATCCGATTGCAACGGCGCGGCGCGATTACCCTTATTGGGAAGGTGGCAAATTTGATGGCACTCGCCCCTTTGTCGATAATCTCTTTCGTTTCTGTCATGACCAGCTCCGTTTTAAGGTGGTGACCAAATCCAACGGGATCGTTATTCCTGAAGGGGTGCAAGCGCGCCGCTACCCCAAGCGCGTTGTCATGCATCCCGAGAGTTCGCGCGATGGAAAAAATTGGCCCAGAGAAAAGTACATTCAGCTTGCCAAGCAGTTAGAGCAGCAGGGACGCGAGGTGATCTTTGCTCTGACAGAGAAAGAGCGTCAAGGGTGGGAAGGCGTTTGCATCCCCGAGTGCTCCTCTTTGCATATGCTTGCGCAGATGGTGTGTGAGTCGGGGCTCATGATTGGAAATGATTCTGGGGTCGGCCACCTCGCCTCGTGCCTGGGCACTCCAACGGTGACGATTTGCCGCAGCGCTGCAGCCGCGCGGTTCTGGCGCCCCGCCTGGTCTCCTGCGAAGGTGATCACTCCCTCGCCGCTCATTCCCAATTTGAAGGGATTGCGCCTTAGAGACAAGCACTGGAAAAAGTGGATCAGTGTGAAAAAGATTCTCAGTGCTATGCGGGACTAAGTTTTGCAAACTTAGCGACGAGGGAGCGAGTGGTGTTGGCCTCGGCAAAGAAGACGTCATAAGTAAGACCGAGAGATGTGTTGTAGCACTTCTGAACAACGCCTGTGCCGAAGTCGCGATGGTAGACAC
>JAZJZV010000101.1:0-9561 GCA_040389485.1 Chlamydiota bacterium | reverse complement strand
TTCAAAAGGCTCATCACTTTCTTCTTCATAGGAAATCGATTCGCGCCTCATAGGAGTGTGGTGATGCGCTTGAACGAGCTCTTCCGGAATTTCCTTTAAAAAGCGACTGGGGCGCATCATGCGGGGCATCCCCCAGAGATAGCGGTAGCGCGAGGCGGTTAAATAGAGGTGTTCTTTGGCGCGCGTCATCCCCACATAGCAGAGGCGCCGCTCCTCTTCAATGGCCTCTGGGCTGTCTAGAGAGTTAGCATGAGGAAAAAGTTCCTCTTCCATGCCGACGATGAAGACAGCGGTGAACTCGAGCCCCTTGCCGTTATGCATTGTCATGAGACGCACCTGGTCCATCGGGGTTTCTTTGTCGACAGCGCTCGATTTGAGTGTGAGTTCCTCCAAAAAGGCAGAAAGGGTGGGATTCTCGACTTCATCTCCCCACTCAGCTGCTTTTGAGACGAGTTCTTCGATATTGCCTCTGCGCTCTTCGTAGCTTTCAGGATCTTCCTTCAAATGCAGAAGGTAGCGCGAGCGCTCGATTGCCTCGGAGAGGATTTCATTGAGAGGTCTTTTCTGATGTGCCATTTCCCTCAGGCAAACCACGACGTGGACGTACTCTTTAATCCCTTCGCGCTGTTTCACAGAGAGTTTAAAATCCGCTCTTCCTTCTACAACCGCGCGGCAGGTCTCGAAGATCCCCTCGCTACGTGAGCTGGAAAATTCGCGCAGCTTTTCCAATGTGGCCTCGCCCAGGCCCCGTTTGGGCAGATTGATCGTTCGCGAAAAAGCGAGATAATCGTTATCTGAAATCACCATGCGCATCAGGCTCAAGATGTCTTTGACTTCTTTTCTCTGATAGAAAGAAAGCCCGCCAATGATCACATAGGGAACCCTCTCTTTGAGAAGGTGATCCTCAAACACGCGCGACTGGAAATTCGTGCGGTAGAAGATCACGCACTCTTTGAGATCGATGTTTTCATCGCGATGCAGGCGGAAAAGTTGTCTCACGACAAAGTCGGCTTCTTTGTGCTCATTTTCTGCGATGTAGAGACCAATGGTCTCTCCCACTCCGCGATCGCTCCAGAGCGTCTTTTCATATCTTTCGCGGTTGTTGCAAATCAGCGCATTCGCCGCTTCTAAGATATTGCTTCTGCAGCGGTAATTTTGCTCGAGAGGGATGAGCTTGGCTCCGGGAAAATCCTGCTCAAAATTGAGGATGTTGTGGATGTTGGCGCCTCGCCAGGAATAGATCGATTGGTCAGGGTCTCCTACAGCAAAGACGTTGTTGTGCTTTTCAGCGAGGAGCTTGGTGAGGGTGTATTGCGCAGCGTTGGTGTCTTGGTATTCGTCGATCAAAATGAACGACCACCTCAGCTGGTAGAGCTCGCGCACTTCGGGGAAGGAGCGGAGCAGTTTTGCCGTCAGAAAGAGCAAGTCGTCGAAATCCAGCGCATTGTATCCCTTGAGCTGCGCCTGATAGTAAGAATAAATCTCCTTGAGATCTTCCTCGTCTTTGCCCAGTTGCTCGGGATCTAACAAAGCGTTCTTGCATTGAGAGATCCTCAGCCGTGCATTCTTCACATCTGATTTTTCCGGCTTGAGATTGAGACGCGCAAAACACTCCTTGAGCGTTTTTTCACTGTCCTCCTCATCGTAGATCGCAAAATCGCGCGAGTATCCCATCACCGCGATCGATTCGCGCAGAATCCGCGCGCACAAACTATGAAAAGTGCAGGTCAATACCGACTTGTGCGTCAGATGGAGGATGCGGTGGCGCATCTCTTCCGCCGCTTTATTGGTGAAGGTGAGCGCTAAGATCTCGTTGGAGGGAACGCCGAGTTGCAGCAGATGAGCGACCCGGTAGGTGACGATCCGCGTCTTTCCAGAGCCTGCGCCTGCCAGCACGAGCAGCGGGCCTTCGACGTGGTTCACTGCGATCATTTGCTGAGGATTGAGTTGTTCTTGTTCCATCTCCATCTATAGTAGGGGAGAAAAGAGCACAAATCAACTCGAAAATGAGAGGATAACGCAAAGACGCCAAGGCGGCTTTGCGTTGTATTGTCTTACGTCAGGGGCTTGCGGTGCTCGCCTTCGCGCACGCCTAGGTTGCCGTAGCGATGGTAGTCGATGCTGAAGCTCACTTCGCGCAAGAAGTGGATCAGCTCGAATCTGCCGTTGGCAAGGACGGGGGCGTAGTCGATGAGGCACGCCGATTCGACGGAGGCCATCTCGAGGTCTTTGCTGGGGGCGCTAATGAGGCGCACGCGGCTAAAGCATCCCTTTAGCACGCGTTGATTGAACTGCTGCTCCGTCTCTTCGACGAAGCGGAAGGCGTGGGAGAGGGAGCGCAGTTGGTCGCGCACCTGGATGAGGCTGTGTCCCTGGCTCCAGCTCACTTCGATATGCACGTTGCAGCTGAGTGCGGCAGAGAGGACGCGGAGGATGTCCAGCGGTCGGTCGTGCTCCTGGATCCGGAAACAGACGTTTTTGCGGGGGACGTAGCGGAAGAGGTTGTCCTGTCCAATGATTTTGGAGGGGTCGTGGTCCTCAGCAAATCGGACGCTCCAGTGAGCGTAGTTGGCGGTGCTGGCAAACCAGATGCCGAGCTCTTCCACAGAGAGGTCGAATTTTTGCAAGATGGCGGTGAGGTGGTTGACCTCTTCGTTGACGGCGTGTTTTTCTTTGGGGAGAGTCACCTGGCGCGCTTTGCAGAACTGCGCAACGTAGTTAGGCCCACCCGCTTTTGCGCCGTGTCCAAAGCAGCTCGCCTTGGTGCCGCCAAAGGGCTGACGGCGCACGATGGCGCCTGTGATTCCGCGGTTGATGTAGCAGTTGCCCGCTTCAATTTTTTCCATCCAAATCGCAATTTCTCGATCGTCCAAGCTTTGCAGGCCTGAGGTGAGTCCATAAGGGCTTGCGTTGACGATCTCGATCGCGTGGTCTAGGCTTTTAGCGCGCATCACACTGAGTACGGGGCCGAAGAACTCGTTCTGGTGAGAAAAGCTTCCGGGCTTAACGCCGAGTTTGACGCCAGGGGTCCAGAGTTTGGGATTGTGCGGGTCCTGTTTGGGTTCCACGAGCCAGCTTTCCCCTTTGTCGAGTTGCGTGAGTCCTCGCATTAGAGTCTCATTCGGTTCGTTGATGAGCGGTGTCATTTTGTTCGAGAGGTCCCAGCAGGGGCCTGCTTTAATACTTCTGACGGCATCTTCGAGCTGCTTGAGGAAGTGGGGATCGTCGTAGAGCTCAGCTTCGAGGATGAGAAGGCTGCACGCACTACACTTTTGGCCGTTGTGGCCGAAAGCAGAGTGGACGGCGTCTTTGATCGCGAGGTCGCGGTCAGCC
The DNA here is from genome assembly GCA_040389485.1 of Chlamydiota bacterium. GTDB lineage: Bacteria > Chlamydiota > Chlamydiia > Chlamydiales > Rhabdochlamydiaceae > JAZJZV01. Next base: position 6,228 of record JAZJZV010000101.1, on the reverse strand, counting down.
ATAGAGGTCGCGATGATCGCGTTTTTGCCGCCGGTTTCCGCTGCGAGGTCGAGTCCGGGGCGGATTTTCATGAAGAGGCGCGCGGTGGAGGTGGCTCCGGTGAGGATGATGCTGTTGATGCGGGGGTCTGCGATGAGCTTGGTTCCTATCGGCTCATCTGCGCAGCTGATGAATTGCAGCGCTTCTTTCGGAATACCCGCTTCCCACAGTGCTTGTACCATGATCCAACCGCTTAACACGGCTTCAGGAGCGGGTTTGAAAATGACGCAGTTTCCAGCGGCGAGCGCGGCGAGGATGCCTCCCGCGGGGATCGCTACGGGGAAGTTCCATGGAGGGGTGACGAGGACGGTTCCTTTGGGGCTCCATTCGATGTCGGAGCAGGCGTGCATCTTTTGCGCAGCGCGCAGATAGTATTCAGCAAAGTCGATCGCTTCGGAGACTTCGGGGTCGGCCTCGAGGATGGTTTTCCCCCCATCTGCCATCATGACTCCAATCAGGTCAGCCCGTTTTTCACGCAGTTTTTGAGCCGCTTGGCTTAATAGTTTGCAGCGCTGCTCGCAGGTGGTGCGTCCCCACTGGGACTCGTAATTTTTGGCGCAGGTGATCGCTTCGTCGACTTGTTCTGCAGTAGCGAGTGAGTAGCGATAGAGGATTTGATTGGGTTTAGCAGGATCGGCGCCAGAGCCTTCCGGGTTGTCTTGGCGGATCTCTTTTCCTGCAATTATTAGAGGAATGGGATCGAGAGTGATCGCGTTCCATTTTTGGGCGATTTTTTGCGCCCATTCTCGGTTGCTGCCCAAGGAGAAATCGGTGTCCGATTCATTCTCAAAAGGGGCGTTGAGAGGTAGATGGACGGGGGATTTGTTCCGGTCTTGGGTCCTGCGGGGGTGGGTGTAGACAGTGTTCATCTCTCGGCACGATTTGGCAAAGAGGAGCACTTGCTCTTCCCACTCGGGGCTTCCAGGGGTCAGACCGAATGTGTGGCGCAAGAAATTGTCGGGACCTGTGTTTTCATCCAAGCGGCGGATGAGATAGGCAATCGCGCTCTGGAAGTCCTCTTTTGTTGCGACAGGACAATAGAGAAGGATGTCGCGGGTCAATTTTTGCACGACTCTGCGGATATGGTCGGCCATCCCCTCGAGCATTTCGAAATTCACTTCTTTTTCCACGCCGTTTTCAGCGCGCAGCAGCATTGCATAGGAGATGTCGAAGAGGTTGTGGCTCGCCACTCCCAGGTGTACCGCTTTGGCATGGGGAGGCAGACACCCATAGGTGACCATTTTTTTGTAGTTGGCATCGACGTCCGATTTTTTGGTGTAAGGAGCCTGCGCCCAATCGCGCACGCTGGCCTCGAATTGCTCCATCGCCAGGTTAGCGCCCTTCACAATACGGATCTTAACGGGAGCCCCGCCTTTCTTTTGCCGCTCCATCGCCCATTCTGTCAGTTCCTTTTGAATTTCGTGGGAGTCGGGAAGATATGCCTGCAATACAATCCCCGCAGAACATTGCAGAAATTCCGGTTCGCTGAGCACTTTGATAAACAGATCCTTCGTCAAATGGAGATCGCGGTACTCTTCCATGTCGAGGTTGATGAATTTCTGTACCTTTCTGCCGTCTGCATGGGTAAAGGTGTACCGCATTGCTGTGCGATAGAGCTGTCTCAGGCGGTCGGCGAGGGTGTCGATGGTCTTGTCCCAGCCGAGCAAGTGGATCTGGCTGAAAATGGTGGAAGTTTTAACTGACACATACTCAATGTCGTCCTGCTCCAAATCCTTCAAGTAGACGCTCAAGCGGTGTTGCGCTTCCGTTTCCCCGAGGATTGCTTCTCCCAGGTGGTTGAGGTTGAGGCGCACCCCTTGAGAGCGGCGAAGAGCCATATGTTTTTTGAGGGCGTTTTTTTCACCGGGCAGAATGACGCGTGCAGTGGTGTGTCGCAGGAAAAATGTGGCGAGGGGGACAAAAATCCAGGAGAAAGCTTTTCCGAAGAACTCGAAGACCATGAGAGAGAGCCGTTTTGTCCAGCCTAGGTATGAGGGAACGCCGAATTCTTTGAGAAGGTGGACTAATTGGTTGGCCACGCGCGGGGGCTTGTGGCTCCGGAAACACTGGTCGGTCATGCTCGTTGTAAATGCTTTCCCCTTGGGATCGCGCATCATGCGGGAGAGCTCGACTTGAATTTGCTTTTCGCTCCACGTCATGGTCTGGTTGGCTTCACGCAGCATGTTCGCCGCCAGGTCCACGGCCAGTTTTTCTCGCTGATCGAGAGAGAGGGGCTTTCCGTTCACAGAGGAGAGGATTTTCAAAGCTTCTTTTAAATAAGCGGAATCGGGTTCCTTAATAGTCATGATTACCTCTTTAATCCTGTCTATTATTATTTTTATCATAAAATTGAAGTCTTTGCAATGATTTAATTTATGATTTATTTAGTTAAATAAATGATTTATCAATCTCAAAGATTGGAATTTAGGTGGCAGACAAAGCTGGAAATGAAATAATGGAGGGGAATATGCCCTGGTAGGAACTATATGCTTCTTCGTAATGTATTGACTGTCATCTGTTTGCTACTCTTTGCTGCTCTGCCTGCCGCGCAGCAGGTCGAGCTGGGCGTCGACGTCTTCTTTAGCCAGGGGATGGTCCGCCAGCTCAAGGGCAAGCGAGTGGCTCTTGTCACTAACCACACCGGGGTGAACAAAAAACTGCGTTCTACCATCGACCTCTTCCTCGACCACTCCTCCGAGGTCAAGCTCGTGGCCCTCTTTTCCCCCGAACATGGACTCAAAGGGCACGCCTACGCCTTCGAAGCGCTCGAAGGGGAAAAGGGGCCGAAGGGGATTGCCGTCTACAATTTGCAGGGAGCCACGCGCCGGCCGACCGAGCAGATGCTCAAAGGGATCGACGTCATTATTTATGACATCCAGGACCTGGGCAGCCGGGCCTATACCTATGCCACTACCCTCTTTTATGTGATGGAAGAGGCCGCCAAACGCAAGATCCAGGTGATCGTCTTCGACCGCCCCAATCCGATCAATGGCCTCGTCGTCGACGGTCCCATGCTCGAAGAAAAGTGGCGCTCTTATATTGGGTACGTCAATGTTCCTTATTGCCACGGCATGACGATCGGCGAGCTCGCCTCCTTTTTCAACGATCAGTACAAAGTCGGCTGCAAACTCCAGGTCGTCCCCATGAAAGGATGGGAGCGTTGGATGGGATTTAAGGATACAGGTCTCACCTGGATTCCCACGAGCCCCTATGTGCCCGAAGCAGATACTCCTCTCTTCTACGCCTCCACCGGCATTGCCGGAGAGCTCAGCCTCGTCAATATCGGCATCGGCTATACCCTCCCCTTCAAAGTGATCGGCGCCCCCTGGATCCAGGCCCAGGCTTTCGCCGACCAGCTCAACGCGCAAAAGCTCCCGGGCACCCTCTTCGTTCCCTTTCACTACCGACCCTTTTATGGCCTCTATAAAGGAGAGGATTGCCAGGGAGTGATGATCGTCGTCTCCGATCCGAAAATCTACCGTCCCGTGACGGTGCAGTACATGATCTTGGGGATATTGAAAAATCTCTACCCTAAAGAGGTTCTGTCCCGATTGCAGAAACTCGAGGCCGCTAAGAGAGCCTCCTTTTGTAAAGCCAATGGCAATGAAAAAATGTTTCAGGTGCTGCTCTCTGAAAAGTATGCCGCTTGGAAACTCATCCTCTTTCAAAAAGAGGAGCGGCAGGCCTTTCAAAAGCTCCGTTCCCAGTATCTTTTGTACTAGGGAGTGTACCTAAAAGATTGCTTCGTCGCTTTGATCTGCCTTTGCCTCGCAGAGTCATTTTTCAACCTTTTTTTGAGAATACCCCCTAATTCTAGCAATTGGCGTTAGGGTCTGCTAAAAACATTCCTTTCGTCCTTGACAGAAATCGATTTCCGTCTTACGATTTGAGCTATCCAATATTTAAGGAGATTGTACGATGTCAGCAAATCAGCACATTAAGCCGCTGGGCAACCGCGTTCTCGTCAAACGTTCTGAAATGAAGCTCAGCAAAGGGGGAATCCTCCTGCCAGAGACAGCACAAGAGAAACCGAAACAGGGTGAAGTCGTTGCCGTCGGACCCGGGAAACTGGATGACAAAGGCAATCTGAAACCCCTCTCGGTCGCCATCGGTGATCTCATCCTTTTCTCCTCCTACGCAGGAACAGAAGTGAAAACAGGCGACGATCAAGGTGAATACCTGATCATGTCAGAAGACGATATCCTCGGCGTATTAGTATAACCCCTATTTTAGGAGAAAAAGGACCATGGCCAAAATACTGCAATTCAATGAAGAAGCCCTCAAATCAATCCTCAAAGGGGTAAAGACTCTCGCAAAAGCGGTGATCGTGACTTTAGGACCCAAAGGGCGTAATGTCGTCATTAATAAAGGATTCGGAGCTCCCCTCTCGACAAAAGACGGCGTCACCGTCGCTAAAGAGATCTCCCTGAAAGACAAATTCGAAAACATGGGCGCGCAGCTCGTCAAAGAGGCCTCTTCCAAAACATCGGATGTGGCAGGAGACGGGACGACGACGGCGATTGTACTCGCAGAAGCGATCTACAGCGCTGGCGTGAAAAACGTGATCGCAGGCGCCAACCCAATGTCTGTCAAACGCGGAATCGAAAAAGCCGTCGAGAAAATCAACGAAGCTCTCGATAAGATCGCCACCAAGATCAGCGATCCTCAGGAAATCAAACAGATTGCCACCATTTCTGCCAACAACGACCCTGAGATCGGAGCGATCATTAGCTTTGCAATGGAGAAAGTCGGCAGAGACGGAACCATCACTATCGCAGAAGCTAAGGGGATCGACACCAATTGCGACTTCGTCGAAGGACTCCAGTTTGACAAAGGGTACCTCTCTCCCTACTTCATCACCAATGCGGAGAAGATGTCGGTCGAGTTCGACAATGCACTGATCCTGATCACAGACAAAAAACTCTCCAGCGCACGTGAGCTCGTCCCCATCCTCGAACAGGCGATGGAAAAGACGCAGCGTCCCCTGCTGGTCATTGCCGATGATGTCGACTCAGAAGCGCTCGCAACACTCGTCGTCAACAAGCTCAAAGGCGGTCTCTCTCTTTGCGCCGTCAAAGCTCCCGCATTCGGCGAGCGCCGCAAAGCGATGCTCGAAGATATCGCCATCCTCACAGGAGCTACTGTCGTTTCAGACGAAGTGGGACTCAACTTGGAAGAAGTGGGCCTTGAGGTTCTCGGTAAAGCCAAGAAGATCACAGTCTCTAAAGAAGAGACCACGATCGTCGATGGCGCCGGAAGCCCTGAGCGCATCCAGCAGCGCATTGCACAATTGCGTGCCGAAATCGCCAACTGCAAGTCCGACTACGACCGCCAAAAGCTCGAAGAGCGCCTTGCGAAACTCGTCGGTGGAGTAGCCGTCATCAACGTCGGCGCTGCGACAGAAGCAGAACTCAAAGAGAAAAAAGCCCGCGTCGAAGACGCCCTGCACGCTACACGCGCAGCTGTTGCCGAAGGGATCGTTCCCGGCGGCGGCGTTGCTCTTTTGCGCGCTGTGAAAGCACTCGATAACCTCAAGCTTACAGGCGATGAGGCGATCGGCGTCGAGATCATCCGCGAAGCGGCCTTTGCTCCAGCAACCGCGATTGCTAACAACTGCGGCAAACAGGGCAACCTGATTGCGGAAAAGATCTTTGAGAACCAAGGTTCCTGGGGCTACAATGGTCTCACAGACACCTTTGGAGATATGATCAAGGACGGCGTCATCGACCCCGTTCTCGTCACTAAGAGCGCAATGACGAATGCCGCATCCGTGGCAGGCCTGCTCATCACCATCGCTGCCATGATCACCGACAAGCCTGAACCAAAATCCAAAGCAGCAATGCCAATGGATGGAATGGGCGGCATGGGTGGTATGGGAATGGGTGGAATGGGCGGCATGGACATGATGTAAAGCCATTTTACAGCTTCACCATCACCAAAAAAAAGCCCTCGCCAGGATCCTGGCGAGGGCTATTTTGTTAGCCTTAAATGTTAAAGTTTTTTTCTCTGTGCTCTAAGAATATTCCTAAAGCGTGGTATTCCGAAGTGGATAGGATTTGGTCAACTGGTACTGGGTGAATTTTCGATTCAAAAAGGCCTGTTTGCACTGTGCAATTAAAGCATGGTTTCCCGTTGCTTTTCACAGGACGCAGATCAACGGTATATGTTGCTTGCGAGCCGTGTCTCCCC
>JAZJZV010000100.1:0-6083 GCA_040389485.1 Chlamydiota bacterium | reverse complement strand
TTCGCCTCCCGCCGGACGTTCGTCCTCTTGGCGGGTCCCTGGCTCACGTCGACTCGCAGAGCCCATTTTTGAAGAAGACCATCGCCTTTCCATTATCTCGCCAAATTCCATAAACAGTCATGTGCGTTTCAGAAGGATGGTATCCTTGTTAGTGAAATGTGCCTTTGGTTTGCATTTAAGGTTGGCTCTGAGAGTCGACGTGAGCCAGGGACCCGCCAAGAGGACGGACGTCTCATCCGACATGTCTTTAGAAGCCATAAGTCAACCCTCAAAAAACCAATCTTTATGAAGCTGACTGCTTGATCAATTTGGGGGGAATGATTAGAATGGCATTTTACAATTGGTGGGGAAGTTGGCTGATTTCCGTTCCAGTTTGCAAGTTTCATCAATGGAGTCCCTATGAAGAAGTGTTATTTTCCAAAGGCGATTGCAGCGATTTCTATTATGCTGACACTTATAGCGAGCCCATCTTTAAATGCAGGAGAAGAAAGTATGAGTTTTAAGGAGCCCACACAGGCGATGGTTTTTGAAGAGGGTAAGAGTTATGTGGCTGTCGTCCACACCTCAAAAGGGGACATTTCATGTCAGTTAAACGTGAAAGAAGCTCCGCTCTCGGTGACCAACTTCGTGCAGCTGGCAAAGGGGGGATTCTACAATGGTCTCATCTTCCACCGCGTCGTTCCCAATTTTGTCATTCAAGGGGGCGATCCTGACGGTACTGGCCGCGGGGGACCTGGCTACACTCTGCCACCCGAAATCAAGCTCTCTCACGTGAAAGGTGCTTTGGCTTGGGCCCGTTTGCCCGATCAGGTCAACCCGAAAAAACGCTCCAGCGGCTCACAATTCTATATTGCTTTGGATAACATTCCCTATCTAGACGGCGAATACACTGTATTCGGACAAACGCTCTCGGGAATGGAGGTCGTTCAGAAGATCGAGCAGGGCGATGTGATCAAGTCGATTGAGATTCTCGTTCAGTAATCTTTTGGGGGTTAAAATAAATTTTTAATCCCCGAAATCAGAATCTTTCATCTTTAATTATTCGATAGTAATCTGCTTTTTTCTTTGATTTCCTTGTTTAATTTGATGTTAAAAAATTATTTTTTTTACTTTTTTCTCTGATTAAAAAAGTGCCTCGAGAATGTATTGTAAGTGCATTTTTAGTTAATTCATTTTGTTTAAGTATTGAATAAGTTTTTAATTTCTCTTTCTAATTTAATTATAAATATTGTATATTAAGAATTGTAGGAAGTGAATAGATGAACAGCTCACCTCACTGGTGATTATGAAATCTAAAAGATCCTATGTACCAAAATAAGGAGAATATCATGGCAAAAGCAAAAGCAAAAAAAAGAACAACAGCGAAAAAAAGAACTACAGCTAAGAAAACAGTTCGTAGAAAAGTTCGCAAAGCTAGAAAAACAACAGCTAAGAAAACAGTTCGCAAGACTAAAGCTCGCAGAACTGTTCGTCGCTCTAAAAAAGCTGCTTCTCGCAAGTAAGCTTTCCCTGAAGTGCAGCTAAAGACGAAGGTTGTTGTCTTTATAGCTTTTAATAGTTGTCGAGCAAGTCAGGGCTTGCTCGATTTTTTTTAACCTATTGAAAGTCAGTTAGATCTGAATTTACCTTCCATGATGAATTGCTCGATGGCTTTTCTCGTGCTAGGCTGTTCTTTCGCCAGTAAATCGGGTGCCAACGTCTCTGGCTCCGCACGCTTCCCAACGGCAATTAAGGCTTCAACTTGATAATCCTCAGGGATTTGCAAGTCTTTTCTCGCCTTGTCATAGTCAAATCCTTCCATTCCATGGACCACAAGACCTCGCGACGATCCCTCTAGCGCCATTGCCATCCAAGCAGCTCCCGTATCAAAACTATGAGTTCTGCAGGGTTTCCCATTATGCTCGAATTTCGAGTTTGAGACGGCCAAAATCAAGGCCCCAGCCTTCTTTGTCCATCCTTTGTTAAAATCGACCATTAGATCGAAAAATAGGGGCCAGGAGGGAGTTTCTCTCTTAGCGTATAAAAAGCGCCAGGGCTGGTTATTGTAGGAGGAGGGGGCCCATCTAGCGGCTTCAAAAAGGGCTAAAAGGTCTTCATCGGAAATGGGATCCCCTGTCATTGCACGGGGTGACCAGCGTGAGATGATGAGGGGATGGATGGAATGCTCTCTTTTGCGGTATTTTTGTGCTTCATTTTGAAAGGGAACGGCCATTTTTCACCTATGTAGATTTCATGGTTTTGTAGGTCCACTGAGAGGCGATGAGTCCGATGACCACGCCTGCAATCACATCACTGAGATAATGCTCCAATAAGATGACGCGACTTAGAGCTAAAATGAGAGCTGCAACTGAGAGGGGGATCGAATAGCGGGGGTAAAAACAACTGAGGGTCCCGCAGATGGCCCCGATTGTACAGGCATGAGCCGACGGAAAAGAGTAAAAAGAGTTTGAGCTCGCAAAGAAGGTGAATCCATATAGCGGTGAATCGGGACGCGCTCTGCCGAGAAGAGCTTTGAGGATGTCGACAATGGCGATGCTCAGAGGGATTGCGACGACGAGGTTTAGGCACCGTTTTGCCCAGAACTCATTTTTAATCCCATATTTTAAGAGAAAAAAGAGAAGGGGCCATATGAAGAAATTAGTCGATGGACTGAGGAGGTTATTGAGTTGATGCGCGATTGCCGTGGTGAAAGCAGAGGTGCTGCTAAAGTAATGCACAATTGGCCTGTCGACCCATTGATAACATGCGATGACGATCAGGAGAGTTGCGAGGAGAATGTATTTCGCATTTTCTAGAAAGAGGAGCTGAGGTCTGCGTTTAGGGAATCGGATAATCATATCCGTATATATATGTGTTTTTCTAATTATTCGCATGAAATTTGTGTTGAAGGTATGGGCGCTCACATTTATATATCGGTTAAACGGGGTGGGAATGAAGATAGCAATTTTTGGGTGCGGAGCAATGGGTTCTGCTTTCGCGAGGTTTTTTGGCAAATCCCATTCGCTGATTGTATTCGATAGGAATCGGGATAAGGCTGAGAGACTGGCGAAGGAGACGGGTGGCAGGTTTTGCGAGAAGGTTGTGGATGTCGTTAAGGAAGCCGAGGTGATTCTTCTTGCGGTCAAGCCAAAGGACTTGGGTTCTGCTGCGCAAGCAATGGCGGGCGCTATGACGAAAGAAAAGGTGATCATCAGCGTGTTAGGGGGTGTTTCTCTTGAGGATCTTCGCAAGCAATTTCCCTCTGCAAAACTTGTCCGGACCATGCCTAATTTGGCTTTGACTTGTGGTAAGGGCGTGATTGGCTTGGTCGATGACTCTGAGATGTCGCGTGAGACTAGAGCTCTGATCGAGGGTTTACTCGATGGAGTGGGATTGTCCGTATGGTTGACGGAGAAAAAACTCGATGCGCTTGCTTCACTTGCTGGTTCGGGGATTGGGTTTGTCTTCCTCTTGATTGAGGCAATGGCAGAAGGCGGCGTCTATATGGGTCTAAGCGCGCAGGAATCAAGAGAGCTCGTCCTGCAAACGTTCGAGGGTGCAGTTGGATTAGTTAGGCAGACGGGCAAACACCCAGCCGAACTCAAGGCGCAGGTGTCTTCTCCAGGGGGGACCACTATCGAAGGGTTGCGCGTGATGGAACAGAGGGGGCTGAGGGGGATTCTCATGGATACTCTCATCGCTTGTTATCAAAAAGGTTTAACAGTCTCTAAGTGTGGTAAATAGAGGAAAATATGCAAATTAAGATCGAAGATTCGACAATCCGTCAGAACATTGAGTTTTTTTTAGAGATACTGAGAAGGGCCAAGCGCAATGAATCCTCCGCCGCAGCGACAGAACAAAAGGTATATCATGCATGCGTCCATCGCCAGACGGGACAATTGTTTTTCGATGAGATTTCCAAGGATGTGATTTCCCTGGGAGAAAAGGAATGGAAACCGGTGATCATTCGCTATGCATTCGATCCCCAAGAGGGGGAAATTGCATTTGAGGTCGACGAAGAGGAGAGTCAGCAAAAAACGTTCGCGACAGGGGATTTGTCTCCCCTAGCTTGCCGCATCATGTTCCAAACGCTCAAAGTTCTCAATGAAGTGTGTCACCGTCTTAAGGGGCCAAGTCTTCCCGATGCCAAAATCTCTGTTCTCACCCGTCTAAAGATCGACACGGGTGTCCCTGCTGCAGACCGCAATCTCGTCATCAGTGCCTGGCACCAGGCTGACCGTTTTGCCGCTGAAGAACTGCTTTGGGAAAAACCGGTAGGGGCTTACTTGTTTCGGAAGGATGAATATGCCCAGATCCTGGAGGCTCAGCTGCAGGGAGCGCTTCATCACAAAATTAAGTGCATCACACTGACTTTTAAGGATGAAAACTTTAAAATGTCAGATCTCACCTTGGTAAATAATGGCCATGAGTGGCAGATCTACAACGATGACCCCTCATTGGAGCAGCCTGGCCATGCCGATTTAATGGAGCTTGTCAGATCGCTTTCTGTGAAGCTGAAGTATCCGCTTTTCCATTGAAGACTCTGTTCCAAATGTTCTTGACGAGCGCCGGGACGCAATGTGCATAGTCAAATGTCCATCCCTCGTGGTGTATCCATCCTTCGTGCATTGCCCAGCGGGTGCAGGCGATGGTGCCTCCCATCAAGAGGAAGAACGTCACTACCCCGATCGGTCCGCCTAGCAGTGAAACTGTAAGTCCTATGATGGTGAACCCAATTCCGATCATTCCAAAACGATGGATGGTATCCTTCTTTTCTGATTGATCTTCGCACTTGATAAAAAGGGATTGCGCATTTTGAAGCGCTTGTGAAGAGGTGGCACTATCCCAGCTTTTCAGGTCTTTGACGAGTTGGGGTAGCTGCTGGCTGATTTCTTCAGTCAGCCAATGTTCCAGTCTTCTTGCCAGCTCCACTTTTTTCCGAGTGAAGTTTTCCTGGATGATCTTGTTTTTCCTTTCTGTTTGGAGGGGAGAGGGGAGGTGGGATAATCTCTTTTGGACGTAGACATCGATTTTGTCTGCTCTTTTGAGAGAGAGGCTAAAATGGGTGCTTTGCAGGGACTCCAATTGGTTGCAGTAGACCATCTTTGCAATCTCAGGAGAGAGCTTCTTAAACTCATCGCAGAATCCTTCATCGCTTCTATATCCGTTCTCCAGAAGACCCTTAATCTCATCGGCTATTCGGTTCTCTAATGCGCAGTTCGTTTCAAAAATACTTCCTGTTTTGATCGTCGGAAGAAATGTGTTTAGGAATGCTGTCACTTTCTGTCTTCTTTGATGCAGGTTTTCGATCCTATTCAGGGAATGGAGAGTGTGGACCTGCTCGGCGTGAAAGGACTTTTGAAACCGCTTTTGTCTGAGGTGGGCAAAGCTCTCAAGCACGAGCTCGCAACTGCACAGGCCAAGCCCTACGGATGAGAGGACCGTATTGATGACATTGACGACCTTGCGAATGGAATCGGAGGCTTTGTTGAGAATAATGAGGAGTTCAAAAATATAGCTCACTGCTTGAGTTGCGGAATGAAGAAAGGTAGTGGAGGAGAGCCCTGATCGCAGCGCATTTTCAAAAATTCCTTCGTAGTCCCCAATGCGGTAGGATTGAAACCCTGCCTTGATACTTTTGTAAAATGTGTCAGGGGCAGAGAAGATATTCGTTACGCCTGGCAGAATGTTATATCCAGGTCCAAGGTAGGCCTTAGTATCAATATTTGAATTTAAATTTGAGCCAGTGCTGTCTTGTGCGTAGTCAGTTAAGTTTGATGGATGTGTAATTGAGTAGTTTGATATTGTAGTCATTTTAATCTTTTTTAGTTTTACTCTCTTATTATCTCATGATTTCAGTTGTTATTCAACTCAAATGACTACTGTGCATAGGTTCAAAAATTTCACTTTCCATATAATCCAGTGATATGCGATTTTTTGATGCTAGAGTGTGTGAATTAAGGCTTTGTCGCTTTTCTGAGGATTTTTTACAGACGCTAAAAAAGGAGCTGCAATGATGAACTGCAAAGGGAAACTATTTTTTTGGATGACATCTCTCGTTTCTTTGGCGCCTTTTTCAGTGAGCGCGGCAGAGAGTGCGCCTC
>JAZJZV010000099.1:7216-15780 GCA_040389485.1 Chlamydiota bacterium | reverse complement strand
CTGTTGTGGACATAAAATTCCCCTTTGCACATTTTATGGCGGAGATGATAGCGCAAAGTGATAAAAAATGACCAGTACTCTATTTCAAAAGATTTTAGTGCAATGCGCACCCCGAAAAATCGCCTACATTACCCATGCATATCCCGTTTTTTTTGGGGTGCGCATTGCACTAAAATCTTTTGAAATAGAGCACCAGCCAAGAAAGAAAGATTTTACAAAAAAGATGGTGGAAAAGTATGCTTCCGATGACCAATGGATATGAAAGGAGATTTTACAATGGCCGATGCTACCCCTTACAAGCTCCCTGACCTTCCTTACGATTTTTCTGCGCTTGAGCCCGTTATCGCTGCAGAGATCATGCAGTTGCACTATTCCAAGCACCACAACGCTTATGTGACCAACCTCAACGCAGCACTTGACAAGTACCGCGATGCAGAAGCCAAGCAGGACGTCGCTGCCATGATTGCTCTCCAGCAAGCCATTAAGTTTAATGGGGGCGGCCATGTCAATCATACCATTTTTTGGACAAATCTAGCCCCCGTCGGCAAAGGCGGAGGAGAGCTCCCCAAGGGAGGCCTCGCAGACGCCATTGCTGCCGATTTCGGTTCTATGGAATCTTTCATTGAGAAAATGAGCGCGCAAAGCGTTGCTATTCAAGGATCTGGATGGGGATGGCTCGGCTACGATAAAGCGAGCCGCCGTTTAGCGATTGCGACCTGTTCCAACCAAGACCCCCTAAGCACCCAGGGACTCGTCCCGCTGCTCGGGATTGATGTCTGGGAACACGCTTACTACCTTCAGTACAAGAACGTTCGCGCAGATTATGTAAAAAACATTTGGAAGATCGTGAACTGGAAAAATGTCGAAGAAAGATTCAATCAAGCCAAGTAAATTTTGAAATATGTTCGGTGTTGATTTGAGCATTGAATTATGCTCCATGTGCGTGTAGAATTAGTGTCAGATTTGAAAGAGAAAAATTAGGTTTATATGGGATTGTTTTCGCGGAGTAAACCGAAAATTAAAGTCCAGTCGACTAAGAAGGATGGATATAGCGGATGGGTCAAATGCACTCACTGCAACGACATGGTTCATGCGAATGAACTCCAGCAGAAGTTGCACTGTTGTCCCAAATGCGGTTATCACTACCGGTTGACAGGACAACAGCGCGTGGATCTGCTTGCAGATGAAGGGACATTTAGTGAAATGTTCACGCAGTTTAAATCGGTCGATCCCCTTGGATTTGTTGATACAGAGGCTTATCCCGTACGTCTTTCTAATGCTGCCAGCAAATCGGGTCGCGATGAAGCTGTCCTCGTCGGCACGTGCCAGCTCCAAGGCATAGACATTGCACTTGCCGTTCTCGACTTCACATTTATGGCAGGGTCCATGGGCTCAGTTGTTGGCGAAAGACTCACCTTAATCATTGAACACGCCACAGCGATGAAGCTGCCCCTCGTCATCGTTTCCGCCTCAGGTGGAGCGAGGATGCAAGAGTCCGCTCTCTCTTTGATGCAGATGGCGAAGACCTCCGGCGCTCTTGCAAAACTGCACGAGGAAGGGCTTCCCTACATTTCCGTCCTCACCAATCCCACGACGGGAGGGGTTACTGCTTCGTTTGCCACTCTCGGCGATGTGATCCTGGCAGAACCCGATGCGCTGATTGGCTTTGCAGGTTCCCGCGTCGTCGAACAGACGATCCGCGAAAAGCTGCCACCGGGCGCGCAACGCTCTGAGTTCTTGCTCGAGAGGGGAATGATCGATTGCATTATCAATCGGCATGAGCTCAAAGAAAAGCTCGTCCAATACATCCGCTATCTCACGGGCAATCAGCGGCGCTTCCAGCAACCGCTCGGAATGCAATACGGAAAATCCACAGGCAACTTGCCTCAGAAACTCAAAGAGTTGATCGCACTAGCAGAGTCTGAAGTTTTACACTAAGAGAGCATACGATGGAACAAATCGAAGTTTTAGCAGTGGTTTCCGACCCCGAATGCCTCCCTGTCTACGCTTCTGAAAGCGCAGCGGGTGCAGACCTTAAGGCGCACATTGCGGAAGAAATGGTCATAGAGCCCGGCGCCACCGTCCTCGTTCCGACAGGACTGCGCGTTGCTCTTCCCGACGGATATGAAATCCAGGTGCGTCCCCGCAGTGGACTTGCCCTCAAGCACCAACTGACAGTCCTCAATACTCCCGGAACAATCGATGCCGACTACCGCGGAGAGATTGGGGTGATCCTCATTAACCACGGGAAAAATTCTTTTACAATCACTCCCGGGATGCGCATCGCTCAAATGGTGATTGCTCCCGTCTATCGAGCGCGTTTTGCGATCGAAGAAACATTAGTAACAACATCACGAGGCGAGGGTGGGTTTGGCCATACTGGCACGCATTAATCATCAAATCGCTGATTTGAAGAAGCTCTTCGGGAAAGGAAAGGATATGGCGGTTTCCAAGTATTTGGATGAGCGTCTCGTTCTGTTTTTGAACGCACGCACCCGCGATGAGGCGCTCTCAGAACTCGTCGGATTGCTCGACCAGTCTCAAATGTTAGCCGACCGCCAGTCTTTCCACGACGCCATTTTGGAGAGAGAAAAAATCGTCTCCACCGGAATTGGTCTCGGCGTTGCCATCCCTCATGCCAAGCTGAAGGGATACGATGATTTTTTTATCGCCATCGGCATCCAACTCAAGGAAGGCATTGAATGGAATGCACTTGACGGCGCACCGGTCCGACTGATTTTTATGATCGGCGGCCCCGAAAACAGACAAACCGAATACTTAAAAATTCTTTCGCACCTGACAATGGCTATCAAGAACGAGGAACGCCGACGCAAACTGCTTAAAACCTTTAATTGCGAAGATGTCTTGAGATTGTTCGCCGGGTGTTAAACTCGAGGTACCATGGACCTGAAGATCAAAGATGTTGCCGAGTTACTCAACGTCTCGGAGACCACCATCCGCAGATGGCTGACCGACGGTAAAATCCCTGCCTATCGCATCAATCACCAGTACCGTTTTGACCGCATGGAAATTGAGACGTGGATGATGCGCTGCAAGCTCAAATCGAATCTTCCCCATGAAACCCAGATTTATCCTCCCGTTGGGCCCCAGGAAGAACCCGCCACTCGAGGCGGAATGCAGCAGTTTTGCTTCTACCGGGCGATTCACCAGGGCGATGTCCTTTCTCACATCCCGGGAAACACCAAAGAAGACATCATCCGCAATACGACACGCGCCATTGCTCCCAAGCTCAATGTCGACGCCGAGGTTTTGGCTGAGCTTCTCCTCGACAGAGAAATGCTCATGCCAACTGCCCTCAATAATGGCGTGGCAGTTCCCCACACCCGCGATTTCCTGCGCAAAGGCCCGCTTGACATGGTCTTTGTGGTTTTCCCTCAAGAACCCCTCGACTACGGCGCCCTCGACGGTAAGAATGTGAACGTTCTCTTCTTCCTTTTTGCTAGCAACGACAAGGGGCACCTCCAGCTCCTCGCCAAGCTGGCTCACCTCAGCACCAGCCCCGAGGCTCTCGAATTTCTCACTCAAAAGCCCGACAAGAAGCATCTTCTCGAATTTGTCCGCACCTGGGAAGCCCAAGTCCGTCATCCTTCTTGAAGAAGTGATTCGAAAAAATAGCGGAGTTGAGATTTGGGGCAGGGCCTCCAGTACACATGTCGGGGACAAAGCACTGCGTGTCCTTGGCCTCAACATGTGTACTGGAGGCCCTGCCCAAACATTTACCTCTAGCTTTAGACAAAAACTCCCATCTTTAGGCTGTTAAAAATTCGTTGGTCTGGGTATCCTGGGGAGATATGCCTGTGTTGGGCAAACTTACTTTTACAGGATGTATGACTAAAGGATTATTTGTTAAGAAAACCATCAAGTCGCTTCTAGACGAAGCGCAAGAATCAAAGCACAAACTCAAACGCCATCTCGGTGCGCTCAATTTGACCGCGCTTGGAGTGGGTGCGATTATTGGTGCAGGGATATTCGTTTTGACCGGTCAAGCTGCTGCGGAGTACGCGGGGCCTGGAATTTTGCTCTCCTTTATTTTTGCAGCCCTGATTTGCGTATTCGCCGCTCTTTGCTATGCGGAATTTGCTTCCCTCATCCCTATTTCAGGAAGCGCGTATTCTTATGCGTATGTCACGATGGGAGAGCTCACTGCGTGGATCATCGGTTGGGGTCTGACCATGGAATACCTCTTTTCAGCCGCGACGGTTTCCGTTGGATGGTCGGGTTATTGCGTCAGCCTTCTCGAAGATTTTGGGTGGAAAGTGCCCGCGCATTTCGCCAATTCTCCTCTTTCTTATGACGTGATTGGTGGATGGAAACAGACCGGTGCAATTGTCAACTTACCAGCGATGGTCATTGTAGCTTTGATGGGACTCCTCGTTGCAGTAGGTATTAAGGCAGCAGCGAGCTTCAACAATGTCATGGTATTTATCAAAATGACCGTGATCGTCCTTTTCATCGCTTGTGGTATTGCTTATATCAGTTGGGATCACCTGACACCCTTTATTCCTGAAAATACAGGGGTATTTGGCCAGTTTGGATTTAGCGGGATTCTGCGCGGCGCTGGCGTTGTCTTCTTTGCCTTTATCGGCTTTGATGCGCTGTCGACCTTAGCTCAAGAGAGCCGCAATCCACAGAAGGACCTTCCCATTGGAATGCTCGGATCTCTCGGGATTTCGACAGTTGTTTACATCATTGTCGGGATTGTGCTTTTGGGTCTTGTTAGCTACACGACGCTGAATGTGCCTGATCCAATTGCCATTGCGGTCAACGCACTGGGACCCAAGTTCGTATGGCTCCGATTTGTGATTAAGATCGCGATTCTGGCTGGACTCACTTCGGTGATCTTGGTCATGCTCTTGGGGCAGTCGAGGATCTTCTACTCCATGTCACGCGATGGCTTGTTGCCAAAGGCTTTTGGCAAGATCAGCGAGCGCTTCCAAACGCCCTTTTTCACGACCCTCATCGTCACCTTGGCGTGCATGGTCATCTCGGCGATCTTCCCCGTAGGAATCTTGGGACAGCTCACCTCGATGGGAACGCTTCTCGCTTTTGCGATCGTTTGCTTTGGAATCCTTGTTCTGCGCTATAAGCAGCCAACGCTGCACCGTCCTTTCAAAACGCCCTTTGTCCCATGGATTCCTCTTGCAGGAACATTAGCGTGCATCATCCAAATGATTGCCCTTCCCGGCGTCACTTGGGTGCAGCTCGTCGTATGGATGATCTTCGGAGGATTTATCTACTTCGGATATGGCGTCAGGAATAGCAAGGCGCGCGCCCTCCAAAAGAAAAAATAGAAGGGTTACTCCCCAGAGGGGAGTGATCGATTCGCCTCTTTCCTCTTTCTGCCGATCGGCAGAAAGAGGAGGAGTCCTAAAAATATCCAGCCCATTAAGTAGAAGCAATCGTTCAGAGAAAGCATTGCTGCCTGCTGATTCAACACATTGTTCAATTGTTCTAATGCACGTTTGCCCTCGAATCCCACTTGATTCAGTTTGGAAAGGTACTCTTGCGTCATCGGGGAGTAGGCCGTCACGTTTTCTCCTACCATTGCGTGATGAAAGGCTGCTCTGCGGACCCAGATTGTCGTGAAGATGGAGGTTCCGATTCCGCCAAACAGCGCTCTCACGAAATGGAAAATGCCTGTTGCGCTCGCCAGTTTATGGTTGGGCATATCTTGCAAGCTGAGAGAGAATAGGGGTGTGATGAAAAAGATGAGTCCTAAGCCGAGGAGAAAGCGGGAAAATCCCACGTGGTAGATGTCGACATCAGTGTCGAAGTAGGCGGTGTAAAAACAAGAGATGGCGAAGAGAACAAAGCAAATCGCCAGCATTGGCAGCGTGCCATACCTTGTCACGAGCTTGCTCGTAAAGATCGAGAAAATAAAAGGGGCGATTCCAATCGGCGCGACGGCAATGCCTGCCCAGATGGCCGTATAGTTCATGTCAGTCTGCAACCATAGAGGGACGAGGACTACGGAGCCAAAATAGATCGCATAGATGAGCGCCATATAGAAGACAGAGAGGGCAAATGAGCGGATCCGAAATAGATTGAGCTCGATCAGTGGGTTATCGTCCGTTTTACACCAAATGAAGAGCAGGACAAACGCCATGAATGAGGAGATCGCCATCCCGCGCATCAGATGGGAATTCATCCAGTCGTACTGTTCTCCCTTGTCTAAGAGAAATTGCAAACAGGAGACGCCAATGGCCAGCAGCAGTAGCCCCACCCAATCCACTTTGACCTTTTCCGTCTCTGTCTCTCGAGGGGTGAGGTAGATCCAAATGAGAACAATGCTGAGGATGCCGAAAGGGAGGTTGATGTAAAAGATCCACGGCCAGTGGTAGTCATAGGAAATCCATCCGCCGATCACGGGTCCGAGAATGGGAGCGACGACGACGATTGCACTCCAAAGGGAAAGGGCCATGTTTTTCTTTTCAGGAGGATAGCTCGTGACAAGTAGCGTTTGGCTGAGAGGAATGAGCGGACCTGAAAAGAGCCCTTGCAAAAAGCGGGCAATTACGAGCATTTCAATGTTTGTCGACAGGCCGCACACCAAAGAGAAGATCACAAAGAGAATAAGGGAGAGTTGGATGAGGCGGACAGCTCCTATCTTCTTGGTCAGCATCCCTGTGACGGGAAGCGCTATGGAGTTGCCGACGGCAAATGAGGTGATGACATAGGTCCCCTGGTCGACGCTAATGGCAAGGTCTCCCGAAATGTAGGGGATGGAAACGTTGGCAATCGAGTAGTCGAGAACAATCATGAAGGTAGCGAGAGATAGAGCTAGCGTCACAAGTCCGAGGGGGAGTCCCGACAGAGGTTTCACTCGTCACCTTGCATGTCTTGTAGAAATAATGGAGAGAGATTTTCTACCATCACTTTCTCAATGAGCTCTTCCGCGCCAAGCTCTTGTTTGGCAAAGACATCAGTAGAGTAGATAGCAACGGGGGAGGCGATGGCGGGGAACATCGGTTTTTGTGTATCGTGAATGTCGATATTTGTCTCCACCGATAGGCCGAGGCGCAAGGGGAATTGCTTGATCTGTTCGGGGTCGAGGTTGATTCTCACGGGAAGCCTTTGCACGATTTTGATCCAGTTCCCCGTTGCATTTTGTGGAGGAAGAACGGAAAAGACGCTTCCCGTACCCCCTGCAATCCCTACGACAGTGCCGTGGTAGGTGACGCTGCTGCCGTAAATGTCGGAGACAACTTCAGCGGGTTGTCCCACGCGCACTTTAGAGAGTTGCACCTCTTTATAGTTGGCATCAATCCACATCTGGTCGAGGGGAACAATTGCCATCAGAGGATCCCCAGGGGAGACATGCTCTCCGACCTGCACAGATCTCTGGGCGACAACTCCCTCTACAGGAGCCTCGATTGTGCATCGCTGTAAAAAGACATAGGCATCGCGCAGATTGTTCTGTGCAGAGGCGACAATTGGATGAGAGGCGAGCGTCGTATTTTCCACCAGGGCAGCGGCCCCGATGAATTGGTGTTCGGTCGCGACGAGCTCTCCATAACTGGCTTGAAGAGCAGCAGCAGCATGTTCCAAATCTTCGAGGGAAACTCCTCCCTCATCGATGAGCTGTTTGCGGTGTTCGTAGTCTTGGGCGGTTTTGACAAACTCTGGCCTCTCCAAGGTCTGCAATGGTGCGATCCAATGAGATTTTGGCATCGGTCCTGTCTAGTTCGATCAGAACCCTTCCCTTGGGAACAAAATCGGTATTCTGCGAGGTGATCGCCGTGACAATGCCCGGAACTTGCGGCGTGACCATCACCATGTTGCCGCTCACATAGGCATCATCGGTCCACTGGTAAAAGCGGTCATAGAACCACCAGTAACACAGGTAGGCGAGCCCGATGACGACGAAGATGAGAATCGTCCAAGCAAACACCTTCTTTTTGCCCTTGGGGGGAGCGTCATTCATGGAGTACCTCCCAACGCTTCCTTGACCGGGACTGCAAGGGGTGCGGAGTAGCCTCCGCCGAGGGCTTTAATCAATTTGACGACAGCGAGCATGTAATCCCTTTCATATCCATAAAATTTGTAGCGCTCTTTGAGCACACTCTCTTCCCCTTCAATCACGGTGATGAGGTTGTTGACGGCATTCTCATAACGGGAATACTGCAGAATGAGCTGTGTTTCAACGGCATCGAGGGCCTTGGCCTCGCTCTCTAACATCCGGTAGGTGGCTGTCAGTGTAGTGATTTGGTCGGCCACCTCTCTTGCAGCTGAGAGTAGCATCTCGTTGTAGTGGTAGATCTCTTCGTTGAAGGCGGCGACTTTTCCCTTCAGGTTTGCGGTCAGCTTACCTCCCGTAAAAATGGGAAGGTAGAGCGCAGGTTCGAGCCCTCCTTGCTTACTGCTCATTTGAAAGAGCTTATTAAAGGAGAGGCTCTCCAGTCCAGCAAACGCCATTAGATTGATCCTCGGGTAAAAGTCAGCCTTCGCCGCACCAATGTCCTTTGCCGCGGCGCTCACCCTCCAGATTTGGGCCGTGAGGTCGGGCCGCCGTGAGAGCAAATTGCTCGAAAGATGTTCGGGAA
>JAZJZV010000099.1:1170-7206 GCA_040389485.1 Chlamydiota bacterium | reverse complement strand
GAAGGGGCGGTCGAAGAGGGCCGTCATCGGCTCCACCGCGAGCGGTTTGTCGGGGCTAGAGCCTACCAGTACTCCAAGCAGGTGCCGGTCAAGAGCAACCTCTTTCTCTGTCAAGATCAGAGACTGTTCAATCTCATAGATGTTTTGTTCTCTCATGAGGACGGGTGTTTGGGGGTCGAGACCTTTTTGGCTCCGCAGGTCGGTGAGTCTATAGAGAGAGGCACGCGATTCCACGTGTTCCTTGAGCACCCGTTGTTGCGCTAGCTTAGTCTGAAGCTCAATGTAGGTTTGTGCGACGAGTGTCGCAATGACGAGCCTGGCCATTTCTGCCTCCGCCCGCTGAGCACGGGCCTTTCCAATGGCTGCGGCAAACAGATGACGGTTTCTGCCAAAGAAATCGAACTCGTAATTAAAATTGAGCGAGAGGTCGATGATGTTGGCCGTCGCGGGAATGGGAAAACCCGGCGCAGAGGGAAAGAAGGAACGGATAAAGCCATTTTTGCTAAAGTAGTCCCAATTTTCGTCGTAGTCGAATCCCAATTTGGGAAAGAGGAGGGAGCGCTCTTTTTTGGCTTCCTGTTCGGCCATCTGGATCTTTTCCATCGCTTTTTTAAGCGTTGGATTGTCGGAAAGGGCAAGCTCAACGATCGCATTGAGTTGGGGATCTCCGAACATTTCCCACCAGTTCTCCGTTGGCCATCCTCCCTCGGCAAAGAAGTCATGGGCGAGGGCTTTGGAGGTCGAGTCGTCTAATTCAACAGGAGGCAGGACCTGCGCCATTTCATCTTTAGATACGTGCGTGCAAGCGCATAATGTCATCATGCAAACCAAAATTAATTGATGTTTTTTCAAACGCATAATTCGACACCAGTCCTTATTTCGATTAATATATTATTTCGAATTAATGTTCACTGAAAAAATAAAAATAAATTAAAAGCAAAAGAGTGACGAATCTATTTCAAAAGTTTTTCACCCTAAAAGATGGATATGCGTTTTGTCTTGGAAAAAGGAAGTGTTCGAAATTTCCTATTAGATTAGGATTTTAGCAAAAAAAGGAACGATGATGTTTAACTTCTGGTTGCCGCCCCCCTCATTTGAGCAGTTCAAAAGCTACTGGTTTGAAAATTCACTCTTTCAAGCGATGAGTCCTCAAAGCATCGAAGAGGAGCGTGTGATTAACGAAACAAAAACAGCTTTGGAAAAAGCGGGGATTGTCTTTGATGCGACGATGAAGGGGGTTGTCAAAGCTCTTGTTGTTGCGAACGTGGTAACCTTAGCTACCAGCGCTTTTTTCCCTGCTGATACCTCGGAATCGATGCACTCCTCTAATGCATCGTTTCATTCTAACATTTGTTCACCTTGGAATCTTTTAGCGATTGCACTTTACGAAGAAATTGTGCACAGAGGCGTCATTCAAAACGGCATCGGCTATCTGCAACAGTATGTCAGCAGCTGGATTCCGGCATCTCTCAAAGAGAACTATGTTGTCGAATGGTTGTCTTCGGCATCTAGTAGGGTTGTGGTATCTGAAGCCATTTTTGCAGCCATGCATTTGAAGAACCTCAGCCACCTGAATCCCTCTCTAGTGGCTGGACAAATTGCTCAAACTGTTCTATATCCCACAGCGGCAATCGTCCAGGAAACAATGGGTTCTACTGCCTACCCCATTCTCCAGCATTTCATCCATAATAGTGTGGCTTGCGCTCGGATTCACATGCGTGGCTAGTGCTCTGTAAGTCGCAAAAATGCGTCTTTCTCTTTTTTCTTTGCGTCCCTGTGGCTTTGCGTTTAAACCCTTATCAGCAGATCGTTTCAAAAACTTTCTTCACATAGCGCTAAAGCTCAGAGCTTAAGTGGCGTTAAAATTTTAATTTACTAGAAATCTGCTCTTTTTTCTCCATGTTTTGATGATTTGCATATAATTCGTTTTTTAATTTAAATATAACTTAAAAATTAAACAAGCTTCACTTTAAATTTATAGTTGTTTTTGTTATTATAGATATCGAATGTATATTAATTATAAATACAAATAAAAAGAGGAATCAATGTCAGCATCCACATCATCAACAAGCCTTAACCCTTCTACTGCCTACTCCATTTATGGGGATCGTCTTATTCCCAAGGCAGGGGAAGCGCAACCTTCGAGAATCTGTATCATGATCCTTTGTGATAAAGAAGCCAGACTTCCTCGCGATCCGCGCAAGCAAAGCGATTGTCGCTGGGAGCTCGTGGATTGGACAAACCGCGTTCTCAAATCGGATCAGGTCATTCCCGCATCTCAAAAGAGCTATGATCGATTTATTTATGTGTAAAGTGTTCACCTCAACGATTTTATTTCTAAGCACCCCGAATTCACACAGGTGCAAGTTCTCGCAGACTATACCGTTGTTCCCATTCGCCACCGCAGCGGACCATTCGCTGGCGCATTGAGAGATCGTGCTTTGATGATGCCCTCGATATTAGAAACAGTTACATCGGCTAATGCTTATCCAACTCTTAAGACACTCATTTTAAGCCATAATTCCCTATTCGATGATCAAGGTGTTCAAATTGTAAAGGCTTTCGCTGGTAACGCAACGGTTGAAAGGCTTGATCTAAGCTTCAACCTTTTCGGAGACAAAACGGGTTATGCCCTTTCACAATTACTTGGTACTAACAAGACTCTTACTCAATTGGACTTTTCAGGAAATAGCGCGGTCACAGAGAACTCTGTCCATGAGTTAGCTTTTGCATTAAAAGGCAACTCTACTCTAGCGGAGCTCGTTCTTTGTCACCTCCCATGCTATGATGGGTATGATGCGGACAAAAAGAAGGGATTTCAAGCGATAGCAGAGGCTCTAGAAACCAATACGACTATTACCTCTTTTCCAATGGTTCCCCCGCACGTTTATTGCGTTTATCCAGGTCAGCTCAAAATCGTAGAATTGCTCAATCGAAACAAAGCTCTGGACTATAGAAACCAAATTATTCCGAACTGGAATCAGTTCATCACTCGCGTTGGAGTTCCTCAGCTGCTTGATCAGGATCTAGTCAAAGAAGCGTTTAATGGACTTCCTCAGGAGCGCAAATGGCATTTTAATTCGATCTATTGGAACACGTACGCGGAAGTTCCAGAAGATCTTTTCCACGACTGGGCTAAATTTGTCGACGTCCTCACCCAATCTGGTGTAGTCCTAGATGTGATGGGTTCTTTTGCGAAGGATCAACCCGCAGCGGTGATACCCGCATCTTCTGAAGATCAGACAGATCCTGCGCTATTAGTTGAGCCGTTTCCTCTTTCAGATCTTTATCACGATTTAGGTGGGCCCACAGATCGCGACCCAATCGAGTAGCGGATTTGTGTTCTAAAGGGGGAAGGATGAGTCCTTTCCCCTTGGTATTGATCAATGACCATATTCTTGCCTGAATTTCCAGACAGCTGGTTTCACTGGGGTGCAATCATGCCGCCGCCGAGGCAGATGTCGCCATCGTAGAAGACGATGGATTGGCGGGGGGTGACGGCGCGCTGGGGCGCCAGGAAGTGGACAGACGCCTTGCCATTTGCGATCTGTGTGATGATGCAAGGCTGCTCGGGCTGGCGGTAGCGGATCTTGGCGTGGCAAGAGAAGGGGAGCGCGGGAGCTCCGGAAACCCAGGTGAGATCAGTGGCCATCAGGTCTTGCTGGTAGAGTGCGGGATGGTCTTCTCCCTGCTCGACATAGACGACGTTGCGTGCGATATCCTTGCCCACGACAAACCACGCCTCGCCTGGGCCGCCGATGCTTAATCCCTTGCGCTGTCCGATGGTGTAAAAAGCGATGCCATCGTGCGTGCCGATGATTTTGCCGCTGAGATTTTCGAAGTTGCCTTTCTGGTAGCTGATGTGGCCGCTGATGAATTCCTTAAAATCCCTCTTGCCGATGAAACAAATTCCCGTGCTGTCTTTTTTTGCTGATGTGGCGAGGTTGTGCTCCTGCGCGATGCGCCGCACCTCAGGTTTAGGGAGATGGCCGATGGGAAAGAGCACCTTTTCTAGAGTGGAGGAAGAGAGTGTGTAGAGGAAGTAGCTTTGGTCTTTGTTGGAATCAGAGCCTTTGAGGAGCTTGCCCGTTGTGGTTCTGCAGTAATGGCCTGTGGCGAGGTAGTCGGCGCCCAAGTGAAGTGCCTTTTCCAAGAAGACTTTGAATTTGATTTCGCGATTGCACAAGATGTCGGGATTGGGAGTGTAGCCACTTTTGAGTTCTTCGACAAAGTGGGCGAACACCTCTTCTTGGTATTCTTTGACGAAGTTGAAGGAGTAATGGGGGATGCCGATCTGATCGCACACCTTGATGACGTCTTCGTAATCTTTGGCGGATTGGCATATGCCGCTGCTGTCTTTCTCTTCCCAGTTTTTCATGAAGATGCCAATGACGTTGTACCCTTGCTCTTTGAGCAAGAGTGCAGAGACAGAAGAATCCACGCCGCCCGACATTCCCACGACCACCGTTTTATTACCCATTTTTTAACCACTCGATGATCTGGTTGTGTGACTTTGGAGAATGCAATAGTCCTGCATGTCCTACGCGCACTGTATTTTGCTGGGCAGGGGGCAGAGGAGATGTCTTTGGGATGAAAATGTCGTGTTCTCCATGGAGCTGGTGAATGCGAGAGGCAAGTGGCCCGAGCTGATTGAGATCGGAAGAGGAAAATTCGCTTCCCACCAAAATCACTTTTCCGATTTCTTTTAGCGATTGTTTATCTGCTGACGCTAAGAGCCATTTAGCAGCTTCTCCTCCGCGTGAATGGCCCACGAGGTCAATTGGAGGAGGAGTGAATCCATTGCTTCGGTAGACCCCCTGAATATGCGCAATTCTGTCTTGCAGTAGCTGCCTGTCCTTTGCCATGAGTCGACCGCTCGGGAGATCCACTGTGAAGACGGGGGAGGAGTGGTTCTTGTGGAGCTTCTTGGCTAAAGGGAGCCATGTTGCCGCATTGAGGTAGTTTCCATGGATGAGCAAAACGGGGCGCTGAGTGGCCTGTGCAGGGGTCAGATCGAGTGGATTGAGGGTGTTTGAGTGGAGGGTTTTTCTCCAGGTCAGCCCCATGTCAAGCACTGTTTTGAGAGCGCTCCAGGGCTCCAGCAGGATTCCACCGAGGATCATGACTGCCATCTCATAAAAGCACCCCGCTTGTGATTCAACAAAACTCTGGATGGCTCTGCGGTAAGCGCTGGCTAATCTCTCCCAGAGGGGATTGGCCTTAGGTGCTTCAGGGTTTACTGAATAGGACTGGGTGTGTAATTGGATTGGAAACAAATGCATTCTCCTGTCGATAGAGATGAGTCATTATATCAAACTCCAGAATATTGAGGCGTGTAAATATTTTTTTGATAATGTGAAAGAATGCAAGATCATTTAGTCCGCGTTTCCATCGATAGTCGGTTTTTTTTAGAAGGGAATCTCATTGTCCCGCCGGGAGCGAAGGGGATCGTCCTTTTTGCGCATGGAAGTGGAAGCTCCCGCTTTAGTCCGCGCAACCGTTATGTGGCTCAGGTGCTGCAAAACGGGGGAATGGGAACTTTGCTCATCGATTTACTCAGAGAGGGGGAGGAGGCGCGCTTTGACATCGCCTTGCTTACAGAGCGGCTATGTGTCATTATGAGCTGGCTGCAACAGCAGCCGCAAACCCGTGGAATGAAGATCGGTTTGTTTGGAGCGAGCACGGGTGCCGCTGCGGCGCTGTGTGCGGCAGCAGAGAGAGAGGTGGCCGCGGTTGTGTCGCGAGGTGGCAGGCCTGATCTGGCGATGAGCGCATTGGGAAAAGTCCGAGCGCCGACTTTACTCATCGTGGGCGGGTGGGATGAGCCCGTGATCGAGATGAATGCTGAGGCCTTTGCGCAGCTGAGCTGTGAAAAAGAAATGGTGATCGTGCCGGGAGCGACCCATTTGTTTGAAGAGCCGGGCGCGCTCGAAGAAGTGGCTGCGCTTGCGCTCAAGTGGTTTAACTCGAAATGGATTGTGTAATGGAAAATGCGTTTGCCTATTGGCATACCAGTGCGGAAGAGCTCTATCAAAA
>JAZJZV010000099.1:0-1160 GCA_040389485.1 Chlamydiota bacterium | reverse complement strand
GCAATCAACACTGTCAAAAGAGTTAAAACTGCAACTCACTCAAAAAGAGGCGGAGCATCGGCTGAGCGCTAAAGATAACCACTTTTTGAGCGCGCGCAGGCGGGACTCAACGCTGATGCTTTTTTTAGGTCAGTTCAAAAGTCCGCTCATTTTGCTGCTGATCTTTGCAGCTATTCTTGCAATGTTCTTAAGCGATGGTCCAGACGCGGCGATCATTTTAACGATTGTCTTTGCGAGCGCGCTACTCACCTTTTTTCAGGAAAAGGGAGCGCGCAATGCGGTGCAAAAACTCCTCTCTCTCGTCAAGGTCAAAGCCCAGGTACTCAGGGAGGGCAAAGCCCTTGAGATTGACATTGAAAAGGTGGTGTGTGGGGATATCGTTCTGCTGAGCGCTGGCAATATCATCCCAGCCGATTGTGTGATTTTAGAAGCGAGGGACTGTTTTGCCGATGAGGCCACTTTGACAGGCGAGTCCTTTCACTTGGAAAAGAGAGAGGGTGTTCTTCCCGGGAATACGCCGCTAGCGGAACGCTCGAACATGCTCTTTTTGGGCAGTCATATCGTCAGCGGAACGGCAAAGGCGATTGTCGTGAGGACGGGCAAGGAGACGGAGTTTGGTAAGGTAGCAGAGCGCCTGCGCTTCCGGCCTCCCGAAACCTCCTTTGAAAGAGGGATACGCCACCTTGGCTTTTTGCTCATGGAAGTGACTCTTCTTCTCGTGATTGCGATTTTTGCGTTTAACGTCTATCTGCATCGTCCGGTCATTGAATCGTTCCTCTTTGCCATGGCGCTTGCCGTGGGGCTCACTCCCCAGCTTTTGCCAGCCATCGTGGGGATTAACCTCTCGCATGGCGCCCGCCGCATGGCAAAGGAGAAGGTGATCGTGAAGCGCCTCTCTTCAATTGAAAATCTGGGAGCGATGGAAATCCTTTGTGCCGACAAGACGGGAACTTTGACCGATGGCGCAATTGCGCTTTCTGCTGTTTACGATGTGGAGGGAAAACCCTCTCTGACCACCCGCTTGCACGCCCACCTCAATGCCCATTTTCAGACGGGGTACGTCAATCCCATTGACCAGGCGATCTTGGCCGCAGGCGGCGCGCTTTGCACTATTTCTGAATACTCCAAACGAGATGAAATCCCCTACGACTTTATCCGCA
>JAZJZV010000098.1:5270-5378 GCA_040389485.1 Chlamydiota bacterium | reverse complement strand
TGCCAGTGGGTCCTGTAACTCCTGTAAGGCCGGTATTACCTGCGGCTCCCGTCTCTCCTGCTGCTCCAGTAGGTCCTGTAATTCCCGTAGGACCGGTACTACCAGTGG
>JAZJZV010000098.1:1855-5170 GCA_040389485.1 Chlamydiota bacterium | reverse complement strand
CTGCACTGCCGGTTGCACCTGTGGATCCCGTGTTGCCAGTAGGTCCTGTAATTCCTGTAAGGCCGGTATTACCTGTGACTCCCGTTTCTCCTGCTGCTCCAGTAGGTCCTGTAATTCCCGTAGGACCGGTACTACCAGTGGTTCCGGTTTCTCCTGTTGTTCCTGCACTGCCGGTTGCACCTGTGGATCCCGTGTTGCCAGTAGGTCCTGTAATTCCCGTGGGACCGGTACTACCTGTGACTCCCGTTTCTCCTGTTGTTCCTGCACTGCCGCTTGCACCCGTAGCACCTGTATTGCCAGTGGGTCCTGTAACTCCTGTAAGGCCGGTATTACCTGCGGCTCCTGTCTCTCCTGCGGCTCCAGTAGGTCCTGTAATTCCCGTAGGACCGGTACTACCCGTAGTCCCAGTTTCTCCTGTTGTTCCTGCACTGCCGGTTCCGCCTGTGGCACCTGTATTGCCAGTGGGTCCTGTAACTCCTGTAAGGCCGGTATTACCTGCGGCTCCCGTCTCCCCTGCTGCTCCAGTAGGTCCTGTAATTCCCGTAGGACCGGTACTGCCGGTGGTTCCGGTTTCTCCTGTTGTTCCAGCGATTCCAGTCGCACCTGTGGCACCTATATTGCCAGTGGGTCCTGTAACTCCTGTAAGGCCGGTATTACCTGTGGCTCCGGTTTCTCCTGTTGTTCCAGCGATTCCAGTCGCACCTGCGGGACCCGCATTCCCTGGGGATCCTGTAATTCCCGGGGGACCTGGAACACCGGCAGGTCCTGTTTCTCCTGCTGCTCCAGTAGGTCCTGCATTGCCGGTTGCCCCTGTGGAGCCTGTTGGCCCCATAGCTCCCGTGGGGCCCGTGGAACTTAGCTGTGAAGGAGAGCCTACCGGTCCTGTCGGACCAGTACTGCCGGGCAGTCCTGGTGCTCCGGGAGGACCTGGAGGACCTGGAGGACAAAACTTGGGTGGCTTCCCACACTTGCTTTTTACATAGAGGGCATCGCCGATTTCATTCTGTTGTAAAACACGTTGGACGCTAGCGTTTCCAGAAAATAATTCGGTCCAAACGAGAGTCAAGAAGAGGACAGGTATCAACTTGAAAAGTTTAGTTTTCGCCATTTTAGAGCGCTCTCGCTTGGTTGCAACATCCGATTTTCGCTTAGAGTCTATTGTCGGTTCTCTGGGCTTTCTGTGTTGAAAAGCAGTCAACAACCCTCAGTCAAGCGACGAACCCATAACGCGACGATAAACTCTAAGGAGTTATAAGTAATAAAATTTTTAATTTCAAGCGGATTAGAATGAGAAGTGCAATTCGCACTGTAGATAAGGAATTGGGCAGGTGTTTGCCCTATCCCAGAATCTCTCTGCAGGAGCCGAGAACCTTCTTCACAACCGAGCTGAGCAGCGCGATGTCCTCTAAGGCAAACCTCTTGATCTCCTCCAGTCTTTTTGCCTGGACGGGATCGGCAGAGCAAAAGCCGTGTAGATCATCAGCCGCAGACTGCTTTGCAGAGAGCTTGTGCCCCCACTGAAGCATTTCTTGCATGATGTCCAAACGAGTGGGCACGGATGTGCTCGGACGTGGAGCAGTTGACTTCCTTTTCCCCCTTCCGCGGACGCTTTTTTGCGGCGCTGCAGGAGCTGTCCTTTTCGCGCGACTTTCGGGGTAGCGGATCAGTTGGCGGCTGGTTTTTCCTCGAGCGAGGAAATCGAGTTCTTCCTTGGGAAAGATGCCACGGATCCCCAACTTCTCCACATGTGCCATGAGATCGTGTTGCGCCTCTTCTTCGAACGAAAGTGGAACTCCCCGCATCTGGAGCGCGTTGATCAGGATACTTTCTGCAATGTTTTGGCAGGTGTAGAGTACGCTCCCAAAGTGCGAGGCGGCATCAATCGGCTCTAAGTGGGCAAGAGCACGCATTTTCTCTTCCAGACTGATCATGAGGTTGTTGCGGATGTTGCCCAAAATGTAGGAAATATCCGCATGAGGATCGATCGCTTGGAACTCGCCCAGACACTGGTGCAGATCAGAGAGCGGCGAGGTGTGTTCATCCTCAGGAATGAGGGGAACACTTTCTAGGTTATGGCAAAAAGTAGTGCAAAGGCTAGATAGACTCTCTTCCATCTCAACCGGCTTGATTTTTTTCACGGGCTTGAATCTATCCTGGACCGAATCCAAGAATTCTCCCAGAGGGGCGAGATAAACAGAGAGGGACTGGGACACCTGAGCAGCTGATGCATCAGGTTGACCCATCACACATCGGTAATCGGCCCAAAGAAGATTCTGCAGAACGCTCTCTTTTTCAGTAAAAAGAGTGAAGTCTCTTGCGAGGAGCTCGCCTCCGCTGATCCCGCGGATCCAACGACGCACTTGTGGGGACAAGTCTCCATTGCCCATATCGATGTTCAGAAGAAGGGTAAATAGTTTGTGCGTCAGACGTGGCTTTAATTGCTCTTGAGTGACGATCTTATTGCTATCGCGGTCGAGTGCGGACAGAATTTGCTCCACTCCAAGGCTGCAGTGGTGCACACAATCGACGACAAAGGCGTGTAGCTGCTGAGGAGTCAGAGGGGCGCCTTGCATGCTGCCATGCAATCTGCGCATGCTGCAGAGCAAATCATCAAAATGCTGAAACCCATCTTTAAGTGCCTGCTGGGTCAGCTCATGGCGACCTATGCATAAGCCAGCTGACATCTGCTGAACTGAAGCGCGACTTAACTGAAGCTGAGAGGAAAAAGAGGGAGTAGTAGGCTCACTCGATGAGGAAATTTGTGAAGATGAAACCCCAGTCGACAAGGGCTGCTCTGGTTGCGACGAGGGAGAAGGTGTTAATAAAGAAGATGAGGAAGTGACCATAAGGGGCGTCTTTCTTTGAACAGCTCTTATAGCAGATGAGCGAGCTGCATCGATAAATAGATGAGGCAGCGCTTTCTCAGCCTGTTCAACTTGAGGACGCAAAAGAAGATCTAAGGCCTCAGAAAAAATCATCCATTTCTCTTCAAGCGCTCGAAAATGAGAGGTTGTTGAGGGATCGGCAAGATGGGCTCCCTCTCCTTGCAAAAATGGGCGGATTCGCGCACGTAATCCAGGATCTTTTTTCTGTTCGATAAATTTGACGATCTCACTGGCAATCGCATCATCTATTTTTCCGGGATTTGCTTTGGCAAGATCTAACCTACGGACAAGCTCCTCTAAATTTCCAAATCTTAGAAAAAGAGCCATCTCTTGGACCACCATTAAATCGATGACTCCCTGAGCGCTCATCCCCGAAATGCAGTCGATGATTTCATAAAGCCTTGGAATGATGTTTTCATAAATTTCGCGG
>JAZJZV010000098.1:0-1845 GCA_040389485.1 Chlamydiota bacterium | reverse complement strand
TGTACAGAATGCGCGTCAATAGGGACAAATTCTTGAATGGGTCGAGTATTTTTCTCATATTGTGAAATGACAATCATTGCCGCAATCTCTTGAGCTACACTAGAACAAATCACGCGATGATAAAATAACATCGGATCCACGGAAAAAACGCGATTCTTCATGATTTCCAAATCGCAATTAGTGTCAATCAAGCGACGGAAATGACGAAAAACTGCAGACTGCAAAGTTCTTTGCAAGACAGGCGATAGCTGAATATTGGCCTGGACTTCCCTGCGGATATGAGGCCATTGAGAAGTCAGAAATCGTCTCAATCCATCTGTGGTTCTGAGCTGAAGAGGAATTGTGCCCCGTTCGACGCTGCAGAAAACATGAAAAGCATTCATTTCGTGAAAAAGGTAAATAAACTGGCGTATTCCCATGCGATAGTGATGCACCGGCAAGAGGGATTGACTGCAGACTCCCAAATCAGACGGAGTTTTGCGGAGCAATTCAGGATCATTAAATCTTAAAACAGGCATCATCAAATCAGCGGATCGAAATAAATGGCTAATATTTGCTTCCGCCAAGTCAGCTTTGACATAACTGAGAAAATCATGTAAGTAGACAAGATTATTTTCTCTCAAAGAAAGCAAAACAATTCGATAAAAAGAATATAAAACTGCTCTAGAATGAAAACCATTGTAGTCAGCTCTTTCAAATCTCTTGTAATCGATAATGGTATAATAATCAGAAGGCTTAGAAAAATGAGGCAATTCCTTAGGAATAGTCTTCACAAAAAGAGAAAATAACTCCCGTAGAGGTTCTGGTGCTGTCACTGTATGTGTGATGACCATCGAAGGGAAAAAGGTAGGGTCGACCGCGGAGACTCTGCCTAGAGCTCCGGCCATGCGCATCTGAAAAAGGGCAAGCAATGAAAGCCCCGAATTAAGGATGCCGCTCTCATCATCGTCATCAGTATTATAACTTTCCACAAGAGCTCGCGTCGCTGCAAATTTTTCGAAAGCGCGTAGAGAAGCAGTAAATTGGTCAGCCCCTGCGTAGCCCGATGAGCAACCTATAATTTGCGACATGTCATTTCACCGTTTTACTATGTTTTGTTCATGTTATTAAATAGACATTTTAACACGTTTTTAAAATTTAACGCTAGAAAAGTAATTGAGTTAAATTAAAAATAAAACAACTATTACTGAATTATTTTAATTAGAGATAATTACAAGATAGGATCATTGGGCTGCTTCGCTTTTCTAAAGCCTCTCAAGAAGAGAACTGCGGCAAGACACATCATTACCATGGCGAGCGTGATGGGAAGGTGGGGGAACTGAGCAACGACCGATCCTGAAAAGAGGGGGACAAAGCCGATGGCTGCCCATTGGACCGAGTTGTGAATGCCAAATATCTCCCCTTGCGATTCTTTTGAGCTGAGGTTAGACACCAACGTCGCTGCGGAAGGGAAGATCAGCGATTCAAAGAAAGCGAGAAAAGGGAGAAGGGCAAAAAGGAACCACGAGCCTTGGACAAGGAGCATGATGGGCAAAATAACCCCCATGCCGATGAGTGCGGACGGAAGGAGTACTTCTGGAGAGAATCGCTTGAGGAAAGGGCGGATGAGCACCCCTTGGCACAGCGCAATCCACAGGCCGATCCACGCGTAGAAATTGGCAATCTCTCCAAGCGAAAAATGCAGACGGCGAATTAAAAAAATCGGCGAAAATTCGGTAAAAATCCCCCACCCGAGACAGAAGACAAACATCACAGTAAAAATCGCTCGGAGATGGGGAGTAGTGAAGGCCTGCTTTAAGTGCTCAACTCCTGCCAGAAGACTCCATTTGGCAAGGCGGTTGGATG
>JAZJZV010000097.1:1735-8259 GCA_040389485.1 Chlamydiota bacterium | reverse complement strand
GGCGATGTTCTTGAGTCTCTTCCTGAAACCGTGCAAAATAAACTGTTTTTGAAGATGTATGAAAGACATTTAGACGACGACTTCCTCGCCCAACGCATCCCCTCCTACATGCCTCCTGCGCAGGCTGGCAGCGAGCTTTTTTTCGAGAATTTACACATTACCCTATCCGTATTAGCAGAGACTCTGATGGAAGAAATCCACCACTCTCAAATTCCTGCTTTAGAAACATTTAAGGACGAGGAAGCCCTAATCCCGTTTATCAACGATGGCGCTTTAAATGAGTCTCTTCACGAGCTAAACAAATCGATTGGCTTGATTAAATCATTAATCTCGAACTAGAATTCTCGTAAACGAATTTAAAAAATTATCCACAAGGATCGCTTATGTCCACTGTCCATTTTCCTGAGAAGGCTTTAGGCTACTTTGTCAGCCCCGACTGGGATGACATCGAAGAAGCGATCCTTGAGGTGAAAGCCCTTAATCAACCACGCTATTCCAGTGAAGAACAACAGCTCCAGCTGTTCAATGCCCGGGGAAAGGTCATCGCTTTTGTCAGCCGAGGCATTCCCGACAGGCATTTTGACAAAGGAAATCTGCCCGCTGGCTTTGAAGACCAAATCCACTTGGGACTCATTGCTCGCCCAGTCGTACACGAATGTCACGGTGTTAAACACTCTTTTGACTTCATCAATCTGAATAAAAAAAAGACGCTCATCTGGGAGTGCCCTTTCACAAGGAATACACTCGAATATACAGAGCTCTCCCCCGACCATGAAACACAACAGAGCGTGTACCAGATTGCCCTTGCCTGGCTCGACGCCTTCAAAGCAGAGAATCCCGATTACAAGAATACAATCTCTCTTTTGCAGTATCCTGACCCGGAATTCCAACCTCCAGAAACAGAACAAAGTCCCTTCCACGACTCAATGTCCTCCCCTTTGCCTCCCAGAGATCTTTGGATCCGAGACATCGTCCAGAGCCTCTCGGACACATCGCCAAGACGACACACCATCAATTGGTAGGGTGCTGACGTCTCTCTTGTTGGAAATTTATTCACGGGGGGAGTAAACTGGTGCGCTTCACGATCTAATTAAAAGAGCGCCCTATGTTGACCTTCCAGCAAATCATCCACTGCCTCAGCGAATTTTGGGAAAAAAAGAAATGCATTATCCATCAAGGCCATGATCTGGAAGTGGGGGCAGGAACCTTCAACCCGGCCACTTTTTTGCGTGCTCTAGGCCCTGAGCCCTATCGCACAGCTTATGTAGAGCCCTCGCGCAGACCCAAGGATGCTCGTTACGGCGAAAACCCCAACCGGATCCAGCTCTTTCACCAGTTCCAGGTTATCCTCAAGCCCTCTCCTTCTAATGTGCAGCAGATGTATCTGGAATCTTTAAAGGTGCTTGGACTCGACCTCAAAAAGCACGACATCCGCTTTGTCCACGACGACTGGGAAGGTCCCACTCTGGGAGCCTGGGGATTGGGATGGGAAGTGTGGTGCGACGGCATGGAAGTTACTCAATTCACCTATTTCCAAGCAGTAGGTAGCCAACTGCTCAACCCGGTCAGTGCTGAGATCACCTACGGCCTCGAAAGACTCGCCATGTTCATTCAGAATAAAAACAGCATCTTTGAAGTGAAATGGAATGACGAGCTCACCATCGGCGATATCTCCAAAACAAATGAAGTCGAGTGGAGCACCTACAACTTTGAAGAATCTTCCGCTGCAATGTGGCTACGCCATTTTGAAGACTATGAAAATGAAGCAAAACTGATGATCTCCCGCAATCTGCCCATCCCAGCATATGATTTCATCATCAAGGCATCTCACGCCTTTAACATGCTCGATGCCAGAGGAGCCATCTCCGTCACTGAGAGAAACCGCTATATTGGCCGCATCCGCGATTTGGCGCGCCTGGTTGCCGTGGAGTACATGGCCTCGCGTGAGAAGCTCGGCTTCCCCCTTCTCGCCGTGCAGAAAAAAAAGGGAGAGAAAAAAACTCCTCTTCTCAAAACAGCTCCCAAATTCAATCCAAAAAACCGGCAGGACTTTTTGCTCGAAATCGGCTCCGAGCAACTCCCAGCCGCGTTCATCCCCATCGGATGCCAGCATCTGGAAAAAGGGATGAGAAAAAAACTCGAAGAACACAAACTGCATTTTGAAGGCGTCCAGGTCTTTGGCGCGCCTCAACGACTCGCGATCCTCGTCAAGGGCCTCGTCGAAGGAACCGAAGACATCGAAGTGACCCGCCGCGGTCCCGCCATCGCTTCTGCCTTTGACCCCTCCGGCAAACCCACTCCTCAGGGAGAGGGCTTCCTCAAGTCCGTCAACGCCTCGGGCGCTCACCTCGATGGAATCCGCAAGGGCAAATACAAACAACTCAAAGTTGACACAGTTAAAGAAGCGGAATACCTCTTTGCAACGCAGCTGGAAAAAGGGAAATCGACTTTTGCGCTACTCGCTGATGAGCTTCCCCAAATGATCCTAGGGATAGACTTTCCGA
This sequence comes from Chlamydiota bacterium, assembly GCA_040389485.1. Taxonomy (GTDB): domain Bacteria; phylum Chlamydiota; class Chlamydiia; order Chlamydiales; family Rhabdochlamydiaceae; genus JAZJZV01. The sequence continues at coordinate 5,755 of JAZJZV010000097.1, read as the reverse complement.
AGAAGATGCGTTGGGGCGACCTAGACATCAGCTACGCACGCCCTATCCACTGGCTCCTAGCACTATTTGGCGAGAAGGTGATCCCCTTCCAATTAGGAGATGTATTCTCCGACCGCAACTCCTTCGGACACGCGCAGCTCAAACCCAAAAAATTTCCCATCAAACACCCAACAGACTACGTAAAAGAGCTCAAAAAGCACTGTGTCCTCGCGAGCATCGAAGAGAGAGCAGAGAGCATCGTCAAACAGCTCACCGCCATTGAGAAAAAGCTCAAAGGCAAAGCCCTGGAAAAAGACCGCGTCTTGCCACAAGTACTCCACCTCACTGAATGGCCGCAACTTACTCACGCGACATTTGATCCACGGTTTCTCAAGGCCCCCCAAGAAGTGCTCATCAGCGAAATGGTCGAGCATCAGAGATATTTCCCCATTGCTGACGTCAAAAATAAGCTGATGAATTTCTTTGTCGTCACAGCAGACAACAAACCCAATGACACTATTCGCAAAGGCAATCAAAAGGTGCTCTCTGCGCGCCTCTCCGACGGCGTTTTCCTCTACGAACAGGATCTAAGCACACCCTTAGAAAAGTTCAACGAGAAACTGCGCGTCATGACATATCAAAAAGAGCTCGGCTCGATGTACGACAAGGTGCAGAGACTGACTGGGACCTGCCGCATTCTCAATAAGCACTTAGAGATTGCCGATGAAAAGAAAATGCTGCGCGCAGCACTGCTGTGTAAGGCAGATCTCGCTTCAGCTCTTGTCGGCGAATTTCCCGAGCTCCAGGGAACCATCGGAAAATACTACGCCCAGGCACAGAAAGAAGACAAAGAAGTGGCAAGCGCCATTGAAGAACACTGGATGCCGCGCGCTGAAAACGCCCCGCTGCCTCAAAGTCCATCGGGAATTATCCTCTGTCTCGCAGACAAAATAGACAACCTGCTCAGCTGCTACTGCGTCGGACTCAAGCCCACCTCCTCCAGCGACCCCTACGCCCTGCGCAGACAAGCAATTGGCATGCTCAAGATCTTCATCGAGAAAAAAGAGAGCATCGATCTCAAAAAAATTCTCGAAGAAGCGTGCGCCCAGTTTCCCCAAGTGGCAGATGCCAAAGGAATTGTCCAAGAAATCCTCTCCTTCATCACAGCGCGCTCGAAAGCTGTCTTCGAAGAATATGGCTTTAAAAAAGATGAAATTGAAGCCTCTCTTCAGGGACTGTGCGACGACCCCTACGATAAGTACTGCAAAATGGAAGCCATGCACGCGTTTCGCAAGTCCGGCTTCGAATTTGGCAAACTCTATGAGGTCTATAAGAGAGCCAAAGGGCAACTCGAAACTCCAGCGGACGCCCCCTTCAATCCCGCACTTGCCATCGAGCCCGCCGAGAAAGAACTCCTGCAAGCGCTCGAGACGATGAATAAAAAGTGGAAGCAGACTTTAGCAGAGCGCAAATATCTCGAGGCGTTCCAAATGATTGCCAAATTGCAAAAGCCTCTGGCTCATCTTTTCGACAATGTGAAAATCCTCGCGGATGACCCTAAATTCCGCAACAATCGGATCGCATTGCTGCAAAGAGTATTCGCTCCATTCCACGAACTGATTGACTTTAGTAAAATCCAAGACCTGTGAGGAAATTATGAAAAAGGGCGCAATTCCAGTCATCGATTTGCACAATGACCTTCTCTGCTATTTGAGCAATAAAGACGGCCGCAGTCCCAAAGACCCCGTTTCCCGCAGCAGCATCGAACAGATGCGGGATGGAAACGTCTTCCTCCAGACCTTGGCGATCTACGCGGCAACTGGCCCCTCAAGCGTTGATGAGGGCCAAAAGCAAGTCGCCCTCTTAGAAAAGCTCCTCAACTCTTTTCCTGAAACCTATGCCCGCTGCACTCTTCCCATGGATCCCCATACGCAGCAAATCCACCTCCTCGCCTCTGTCGAAAACGCCTCCGGCTTCATTTCAGAAATAGAACCACTAGAGAAAGGACTCCAGCGGCTCGAAGAAACCGTCACACGCCTTGGCCCCTTCTTTTACATTAGCCTCACATGGGATAGCGAAAACCGCTTCGGCGGCGGCAACCGCGCGCCTTCCATCGGCCTAAAAGAAGATGGGAAGAGACTTCTCGATTGGATGCACGGCAAGCACATTGCCATTGACTTTAGCCACACATCAGACAGACTGGCCCACGACATCATCGACTTCATCGACCAGCGTTCCCTCCAAATCCCCGTGATGGCTAGCCACTCCAACTTCCGCAGCATCACTGATCAACCGCGCAACCTTCCCGAAGAGATCGCTAAAGAGATCATTCGCCGTGAAGGACTGATCGGGCTCAACCTATTTGCCCCCTTCATCCACAAGACCGATCCTTCTACTCTGGTTAGACACGTGGAATACGCCCTTTCTATCGGTGGAGAAAACGCCCTTGCCTTTGGTGCCGACTTCTTCTGCGAAGACGACTTCTCCAATCTCGTACAAAAATACCAGACAAACATCCCCTTCTTTCCCGAATACGGCAACCCCTCAGACTACCCCTCCATTCTTGCGCTGCTCGCCGAAAAGCTATCCCTGAAGGAAGATCAGCTCCTCAAGATCTCCTCGCGCAATGCCTGGGAGTTTTTGAAGAAGAATATATTAGGCAATGTTGGAAAATGATTTTGCCCACATTTGCGCCCAGACTTTGATGCAGAATGCAACTCTCAACCAGCGGAATGTAGGCAGGCTTTTCGAGAGTTGCAAGATGCTCAAAAGCTGGGTCAAATTACTGCAAAAACTCTATTGATATGTACTAGTCTAAGAAGCGGCTCTTGTCTTTGGGAAGCTCACGCAAGTTTGAGTGGCGCAAGCGATGGCGCCGCTTTGCCACAAAAGAATAGATCGCATCGATCCCGCAGGGGAAAAAGGCAAGAATGCCCACGCTCTTCTTCCAGCCTCCGAGAATCCAGAAAATGCGGCAGACCGCTCTTCCCCGAATCCACAGCCGTCCGCCACTCTCCATTAGAACTAGTGTGTTCTCCGCTTTCAGCTCATCCCACCTTTCTTTAAGAACTAAGCGCGCTGTAGCACCCGCGAGTGGAGCAAAACGAAACAGCTTCTCCCGATCCCACGCATATACCTGTGCAACGGAGTGACAACAGAAAGGACATGTATCATCGAACAAAATCAGATGGTCTGTCATGGAACGACAACCTCAGGCACTTTCCTTTTGATCTCAGAAAATTGCTTGGCGAGATCGAGCGCCTCATCATCACTCAAACCTCCGCTCTGCAAGCGCACGCGGATTTTCTCGCTCTGCTCCATCCATTTGCGCAAGAGCATTTTGCGCACCGTTTCTTTAAAACTCTCTTCCGCTCGGGAAATATTGACCTTGCGCTGCATGATTTCAGAGAGCAGCTTGTGATCCTCTTCCTGCTCGAGGCAAGCGCCGAGGGAGAGAAGATCGCAGGTGCGCTGCTCTGTTTTAGCCTGTAAAAACTCTGCATAGAGACGGTAAGCAGCGGGAAGCACAAAATGCTCTTCATTGATGTTCACTTTTGCAATCTCATGGATCTGCGGATACTGCGCGGAGGCAAAAATCAGCCAGCGGATGAAATCCCCCTCAAGAACGCGATCGGGATCGACCGCATTGAAATCAATAGAAGCTCTTTTTTTGATGAAAAGATCGGGAAGGGAAATTTGACCTATGCCGAGTGCTGCTTCTGGCACCTGGGCCACCTCTGCCAGAGTGCGCAGGCTCTCGTGCACCATGACGGGCATCTCCCACTCCTTGACCTTAGCCATGATCGTGCTAACAATCTCATTCTTCTTCGACGGAGACACAGGCCCGTCTACTTTACTAAGATGTGCGTAGACAAAACGCAGATAGGGGCGGCTCTCTTGGAGCAGCTTCTCAAAATACTCAGGGCCGCGCTGTGTAAGGAGCGAGTCGGGATCGGCACCTTCATCCAAAGCGAGAACGTGGACATCGTTTCCCTTTTTTTGGAAAAGATTGCCAATTTTAACCGCGGCGTCCTGTCCAGC
>JAZJZV010000097.1:0-1725 GCA_040389485.1 Chlamydiota bacterium | reverse complement strand
TCCAGCTCGGTCCCCGTCCACTGCGAGGAACACCTTTCTGACTCCCAAGTGGATGAGCTCACGAACGTGATCTTCTCCAAAGGCCGTCCCCTGTCCCGCAACGACGTAGTTGAATCCAGCATGAATGAGGCGCAGGCAGTCGATTTGCCCTTCGACAATGATTGCCTCTTTCTGTTTGGCGATGCGCGTGCGGGAGTAGCTCAATCCAAAAAGGACCCGGGATTTTTTAAACAGAAGCGTTTCTGGAGTGTTGATGTACTTTCCACCGAAGGTCTCCTCCTTGTACTTGCGCGAAGAAAAACCAATGACCGAGCCCATCGCATCCCGAATCGGAAAGGTGATCCGATCCGTAAAGAAATCGCGCTTTTTCCCATACTGCGTGATCATCATCAGCCCCGCCTCGTGGATAATGGCTTCCTCAATCCCTTTTGCCCGCAAGTAGCGCATCAGCGTGTCTTGCGCATTAGGCGCATAACCCACCTGAAACTGCTGCAAAAAGTCCAGGGTGAGCCCCCTGGCGTATAAGTAATTGAGCGCAGGCCGACCTTCATCGGAGTGCAAAAGCAAATAATGATAAAGAGCAGCGGCATGCTCGAGCGCCTTCTTGAGTTCCGCCTTGCTGGGACCGCGCTCTTTGTCGGTAGCCTCTTCTGTCTCCAGAGCCACTCCGAAACGCTCGGCCAAACTCTCAACCGCATCAGAAAAACTCATCTTGACGTAGCTCATCAAAAAAGCGATGGCATCCCCGTGCGCCCCGCATCCAAAGCAGTGGTAGTGGGAATCCCCTCTCTGCACGACAAACGAGGGCGTCTTTTCATCGTGAAAAGGGCACAGCGCCTTGAAAGAAGCGCCTGCGCGGCTCATCTGCAGATGGGAAGAGAGCACCTCAGCCAAATCAATCCTCTGGCGAAGCAACTCCAAGCTGTCCTTTGTGTAATGCGGCATAGACTCGCCTCCATTCCCTATTATTATCAATCGGGATCAAAATTACCATCATTTTGCGCCCAGATTTTGAGGCGGGTTGCAACTTCAGAAAAGGAGAAAAGTCTGTGGAGAATTTAAAAAGGTCTGTTGTAGCCATAAACCAGACCTTACCCATACCCATTCTTCAAACCCTTTTCTGAAGTTGCAACCCGCCTCAAAATCTGGGTGCAAAACGCTTGATCTTAAAATTCCCTTTATAAAAAAGCTAAAGAACATTAAAAGAACAGTACTGGAGAGCGCTCCCAGTATTCATTGGCAAGGAGTCAACATGAGCGAATCTGAAGCAACCGAAAGCGGCACATCCCATTCTACTGATGAAAAGAAGGGACATTTCACTCAAGCAGGCAACATCCGCGAGCCCGCGCTCAACCAACTCCGCGATCAAATCAAAAAAGTGATGATCCCCCTGCTGATCAAAACGTTTCAGCTCAAGCTTGAACTTAGCCAGTCCATTAGCCTCCCTTCGCGTCTGCAAAAGAACAAAAGTCAGCAATCTCTCGATGAGATTACAGAGCAGCTCAACCAACTCGACAAAGATCTCAATGTGCTCATGCTCTGGTGCCAAAGCTCCCGAGGACAAATCACAAAAGCCTTAGCACCTGAAGAAGAGGAACCCAAAAGCGCCATCGCCTCACCAACCCAGGAACCTTCCAATCCCGCTGTCCTCAAGTCCTTTTCCAACGCCGTCTCTTCCCAGCCGCCGCATCCCCATTCGACGACCCTCGACGAGATCCGCGATGC
>JAZJZV010000096.1:3601-4527 GCA_040389485.1 Chlamydiota bacterium | reverse complement strand
TACTGGAAAGAGCAAGGCTGCTCCACCGAGCACGCTGCTGTTGGCGAATTGATGCATTTTTCCAGGCTTCCCTCTCTTCCCGATAGCGATCCCCACATCAGACTCTACGGGGGGATGCGCTTCAATCGCAAACAGCAAGACCCCTTGTGGGAGAGATTTGATGCAGAGCGCTTTTGGGTGCCAGAGTGCGAGCTGCTCCGCACAGAGAATGAAAACCGCTGCTTTGTCCACTCGCTCGGCAATCCCTCATACATTCCCCATCCCCCCTTGACTGCAGGTACACTTGAATCCCCCTCTATTCTACAGAGGATTGACCTTCCTGAAAAAGAGCAATGGGAAGAAACGCTCGGAAAAATCCTTCTCGCCATCGCCGAGCACCGGCTTGAAAAAGTCGTTTCTGCCCGAAAAACAGAGTTAAAGCTTCACCATCCCCTCTCCATCTGGCCACTGATGAAACAACTCCGATCCCGCTCGTTCAACACCACGCTTTTTGCATTTGCACTAGGCCCCGATCTATGCTTTTTTGGATCTAGTCCCGAAAAGCTCTTTGAGCGCAAAGGCCAGCATCTCTTTACTGAGGCTGTTGCAGGGACGAGGCGGCGCGCCCAGATCGCATGCGAAGATGAGAGGCTTGCAGCCGAGCTGCTCAACAACGTCAAAGACAAAAGGGAATTCACTATCGTCAAGCAGTTCCTCGAGCGCAAACTATCTGCTTACATCGAGAGCTTTTCGTGGGACGGCGAAGATCGCATCTTGCAAAATACCCACGTCCAACACATCTACAATCGCCTCTGTGCCAAACTCCACCCTTCTGTCTCCGACGCAGAGCTCCTCGATTGCCTCCACCCCACACCTGCACTTGGAGGAGTCCCCTCCGCTGTTGCACTTGAGATGATCGAGCAGTTAGAGCCCTTTGATCGAGGCTG
>JAZJZV010000096.1:308-3591 GCA_040389485.1 Chlamydiota bacterium | reverse complement strand
AAAGATCCTCCTTTGCCGTTGCAATCCGATCAGCTCTTCTCAAAGAGCAATCGCTCCATCTCTTTGCCGGCACCGGCATTGTGAAAGGAAGTATCCCCGACAGCGAATGGGATGAGCTCGAACAAAAAATCCATCCGATCACATCACTGATATGAGAACCACTATGCGCAATGAACAATGGGCCCAGCAAATCGTCTCTCAGCTCATAGCTCATGGAGCAGACTACTTTTGCTGCGCGCCTGGCTCCAGATCCACTCCGCTAGCTCTTGCCATCGCAGCTGAAATATCTGCCACCTACTTCGTCCACTTCGATGAGCGCGCCCTCGCATTCCACGCACTCGGCTATGCGAAGGCCTCGGGCAAGCCCGCCGTCATTCTCACAACATCGGGCACCGCTGTCGGCAATCTGCTTCCTGCCCTCATGGAAGCTAGCAACGAACGGATCCCCCTCATCGTCCTCACCGCCGACAGACCTCCTGAGTTGCGCGATTGCGGGGCGAATCAAACCTGCGACCAGGTGAAACTCTTCACTCCCTATATAAGGTGGCAAGCAGATCTTCCCTGCCCAGACGACGCGCTTCCCTTCCGCTATCTATCAAGCACTATCGCCGCATGCTGTGCAGCGGCCCAATTCCCCCTTCCCGGCCCCGTCCATCTCAACTGCATGTTCCGAGAACCGCTCATCGGCACATCACCTCCACCTGATGGACAATGGGAACACATCGTGCAACAAGCGGGAATCCTTCATCCCACCTCCTCCCAGATCGACATCTGGGCGGATAAACTCTCCTCAATTGCGCGCGGAGTGATTCTGTGCGGATCAGATCATCGCGACGATTCTTCTGCCATCCACCTCCTCGCTGAAAAACTCCAGTGGCCCATTTTTGCCGACATCCTCTCCCCCGTGCGCAGAGCCGGAGACCATTCCCATCTCATTCCCCATTACGAACTCCTCCTCAAAACAGCAGGACCAGAAAACTGCGAGGCCATCTTGCAGTTTGGCAATCGGTTCGTCTCCAAGGCGCTAGCTCAATGGGTAGAAAAACAAGAACCCGCATTCTACTTGCGCGTCTCTGAGCATCCTCAACTTCAAGACCCCCTGCACAAAAATACCCACAGACTGCACGCAGATCCCGCTCTCTTTTGCCAAGCCATTGCTGCACGCCTCACTCCCGCACCATCCCATTGGATCCATCTCTGGAAAGAACAGGACGCAATATGCAAGCACCACATCTGCGATTTTTTCAGCACAGAGACTCATCTCTCAGAACCTGCCATCATGCAGACCATCGCCTCCTCCTTCACTCCTAGCGATGCGCTATTTCTCGCCAATAGCATGCCCATTCGCGACGCCAACTCCCTCTTTCGCTCCCCACTACCCACGGGCCCCATCTTCGGCAACCGGGGAGTATCGGGAATCGACGGCAATATCGCCACCGCAGCGGGAATTGCTCAAGGAAGCCAAAGAAGAACCTTTGCGCTCATCGGCGACCTCACATTCCTCCACGACATGACCTCTCTTGCGCAGCTCACAAAAACAGACGCTCCCGTCCTCCTGATCGTCATCAATAATGGCGGTGGCGGCATTTTTTCTTTCCTTCCCGTTTCTAAGCGCGAATGCAAACGGGCATTTGAGGAATTCATCGTCTGTAAGCACGACTACCAGTTTCCAGCGGCAGCTGAACTCTTTGGCCTCCCCTATTTCTGTCCTGAATCCACAGCCGCCCTAGAGCGTTGCCTCTCCGCGCAAACCTCCTGCATCATCGAAATCTTCACCGACCGCGAAGAGAACTTCGCCCTCCACGAACAACTCACAAGTAAAATCACATGCAATCGCTGATTTTTCTGCACGGATTTTTGGGATGTCCAGACGATTGGGACGAAGTGATCTCTCACCTACCCCAGTTCCACTGCACTCCTATCGCCATTCCTCAAGAAGGCGCCATCGTGGAGCAGCTCCGCCACCACATCCGCACCGCTTTTCCACAAAAACCCCACTGCATCGGCTATTCGATGGGAGGCAGAATCGCCCTCCAACTCACAGACCTATGTGCAAGTACCACCGCACTCTCCGCCCATCCAGGACTTAAAGGTGCAAAAGAAAGAGAGCAGCGCTGGCTCCTCGACACCATCTGGATCGATCAATTGCGGACGCTGCCATTTGATCTCTTTTTGGAGCGTTGGTACGCGCAGCCCCTCTTCGCATCGCTGCATAACAAACCAGATCTCCTGCAAAAAATCATGAGCCGCAGAATCCATCAAAATCCAGAGCGCCTCGCCTCCATGCTAGAGCAACTCAGCCTAGCCAAACAACCCTTAGTCTCTCCCGCTGTTCTTTCTTCCACCTGTTTTGTTTTTGGAGAAGAAGATTGGAAATATCGCGCACTTTGCGATAAACTCGCCTTTGTAAAAATGATTCCCCATGCTGGACATGCTATCCACCTGGAAAAACCAGCAGAATGCGCACACACGATCAAAGAGGTCATCGATGCACACACTCGCAAATAAAAGCACAGCACAATGGCAAGCCTGCGGCAGCTACACCGACATCAAATATGAAAAAAGCAGCGGCATCGCCAAGATCACCATCAACCGTCCCGAAGTGCGCAACGCCTTCCGTCCCCTCACGGTTCAAGAAATGTCCCATGCACTCAACGATGCCAGAGATGATTTGGAGATCGGCGTCATCATTTTGACCGGCGAGGGCAAAGACGCATTTTGTTCCGGCGGAGACCAAAGAATCCGCGGCGATGCTGGCTACGTTGACCAAGCAGGGATCCACCGCTTAAACGTCCTCGACTTCCAGAAACAAATCCGCGGCTGCCCAAAACCCGTCATTGCCATGGTTGCTGGTTTTGCAATTGGCGGCGGACACGTATTGCACGTCGTTTGCGATTTGACCATTGCAGCTGACAACGCCATCTTTGGCCAAGTGGGACCTAAAGTCGGCTCCTTTGACGGCGGCTTTGGATCCAGTTACCTCTCCCGCATCATCGGGCAAAAAAAAGCGCGCGAAATCTGGTATCTCTGCCGCAGATATAATGCTCAAGAAGCCCTCGACATGGGTCTTGTCAACTGCGTTGTCCCCTATGAAGAGCTCGAAGAAACCACCCTCTCCTGGTGCAACGAAATCCTCCAGCACTCACCACTTGCCATCCGCTGTCTGAAATCCGCCTTTAACGCCGATTGCGATGGACAAACGGGCATCCAGGAACTCGCAGGAAACGCTACGCTCCTCTACTACATGAGCGAGGAGGCCCAGGAGGGTAAGCGCGCCTACCTC
>JAZJZV010000096.1:0-272 GCA_040389485.1 Chlamydiota bacterium | reverse complement strand
AAACCCGACTTTTCTCAATTTCCAAAACTCCCATAAGGTGACCCATGAATCGCATGCGCGTATGGACACTCGCGGCAAGGCCTAAAACCCTTGTCGCCAGCATCAGCCCCGTTCTCATCGGCACAACGCTTGCCATCACTCAAAAATGCTTTGATTTCACCACATTTTTGATGACCATTGCCACCGCCCTCTGCATCCAAATCACCACCAATCTCGCCAACGACTACTTCGACTTTGTCAAAGGCGCCGATACCGCCGAGCGCAAAGGATTT
>JAZJZV010000095.1:0-3901 GCA_040389485.1 Chlamydiota bacterium | reverse complement strand
CTCCATGGGATTTTCTGGAGACGCAAGCGCCTGCTTTTTAAGCATGTCTTGATCGCTTTTCTTGAATTTAGAGCGGTCTTTATGAGAGGCGAGTTTTCTCTCTTTGCGCGATTCTTTCCGGTCTTTGCTATGGAAATGCTCTTCGAGATTCCAGCGCTCTTCGTCTTTGTTCATGGAGTGCCTCGCAGAGCATGCATGAGAATAGCTCCTGCGGAGGCGACGTTTAAGGACTCCATTTTTTCGCTCATTGGAATGGTGATGAGTTGGGCTTTCTTCTGGATTTCAGATTGCAGGCCATGGGATTCGTTGCCGAGGGCGAGGGCGTAAGGAGTAGGTGGATTTTTCGGAAGAGAAGTTCCGTGGAGATCGGCAGCATACAGTGTGATCCCGCGCTGATCGAGGAGGGTGCGGAGCTCTTCCCAGGTTCCCGTGTGCAAGGGGAGATTAAATGTGGCGCCCTTCGCTGCGCGCAATGCTTTGTCGTTGTAAGGATCGGTGGTTCCAGGTGTCATGAATGCGCCATCCCAACCGAGTGCAAGGGCTGTGCGCAAGAGGGTTCCTAGATTCCCCGGGTCGGAAATGCCATTCAAGACCAAAAGGGAGCGGATCTGCGCCGGAAGAGAGGGCTCAGGCATGGCGATGACGGCTGCAATCGGTTCGGGCGATTCGAGACCTGTGACTTTCTTGAGGATTTGCGCATTGACGACGAATGTCTCTTCCGTTTTAAATGAAAATTGAGGCGCATATCCCTTTTCGATCAGGATGCATTTGAAAGAGTGCATGGCCGAGAGATCTTTGATGGTGCGGATTCCGCTCAGGAGCACTTCGCGCTGCTGATAGCGGTAGTTGCGCTCTTTGTGCAGCTTGACGAGATGTTTGACAAATGGATGTTGTAAACTGGAAAGCTCTCGTGTTAGCATGAACTTTAAATTTTAATCAGAACTAGTATAGATGATGGCAGATTCAGGATTGTCCAGCAAGCATTCAAAAGAGAAGCAATATGTCAATGAAGGGATAAGCGAGGAGCGCTTTGTCGGAAGGCTTGGCTCTCGGGTTTTTCTCGTTGCTCTTGTTTTTCTCGTGATCCCTCTGATGATCTACAGCTGGGTGACCTATCTCGACGACTTTTTTTTTAAAAAGAAGACACTTTTTGAAGGGATGGTCTCGATTGCCACGGGCAAGTCGCGGTTTGCCGATCAGATGGTCCAGGATCGTTTGGCTGAACTTGGAGTTGCTGCCGCGGCGATTTCTCAATCGGGGACCGATGCCAGTTTAAAGGCATGGCTCCCTTCCCTCATGCAAGCACTATCAAAAGACCCGATGGTCGATACGGCTTTTTATCAGGTGCTTGGAGACGACAGCTCTTTGCTTTGCGTCGCAGCCTCTAATTATGAATGGGTTGGAAAAAAAGATCTCTTTTACGATGAAGAGAAGAAGATCTTGTCTCAGGGGAATGGAGTCTTTCTGGGAGTGGATCCTATCAACCAGCAGAAGCAAATTTTTATTTCCCAAACAGTCTTTAACGCGACCACGGAAAAACCCATCGGCATGATTACTCTGGGGATCGATGCCCAAAAATGGGTGGAGTGGATTTCCATTCTCGTGACCTCCCCGATCCTGTTCAACGTTTCAATCCTCGATGAAAATGGAGGAGTTTTCTATTCCCAAGACAAAGACTTTAATTTAGCCAATATGAGTGTTTTTCCCGTCTCTCCGACGGGGAACGTGGAAGATATTTTCAATGCGGCAAGCCGCACTCCCGAAGGAAAGGAATTTCTTAAACTGTGGGGCCAGCACAACCACAACATCGCTGTCCGCGTGCCAGTGAGCGGGGCGGGCTTTTATTTCCTGCTCGATTCCTCCCAGCAGCAAGTCACCGTTCAACCCACTGCAGAGGTGTTGGGAAGTTTAATTCGCGCACTTATCCTCTTTGTGTTGGTGGGAGGAGGCATGGCGATGCTGATCACCTTCCGCATCTCCCGACCTTTAAGCGCTCTGTACCAGGTAATGAAGCGCGTAGAGAGGCGGGATCTCACCGCGCGCTACCATCAAGACCGGATGGGCTTTGAAATCAATGTCATTGGACGCGTTTTCAACCGGATGATCGATTCGCTTCTGCACCACATGGAAGAGGCGCGGAATGAAAGGATCTCGCGCGAGCTCTTGACGAAAGAATTGAAAATTGGCCACGACATCCAGCGCAGCATCCTTCCCAAAGAGATGCCCAAAATCCCTGGATTCGATATCGCTACGGGATTTCAGGGAGCAAAAGAGGTCGCTGGAGATTTCTACGATCTGTTTTCGTGTGAAGACGGGGAGCTTTGGTGCGCTGTTGCCGATGCTGCGGGGAAAGGGGTCTCTGCATGCCTTTATTCGCTTTGCGTGCGGAGCATGCTGCGCAGCTTTCAGGCATCCAACGTCCCGCTCGATCAGGTGGTTGTGAACACAAATAATCTGTTCTGCCTGGATACGGGCAACAGTGGAAACTTCGTGACAGCTTGGGTGGGAGCGATCGATCGCAACACTCGCAAACTCACCTACTGCTCTTGTGGTCACCTCCCCTCGATGCTCCTCAAAAAAGATGGGCGCGTCGAGTTGCTCGGAACTCCGGGCATTGCCCTCGGCGTTTTACCCATCGATTCCGCCACATGTGTTGAAGTGCAGCTCGATCCAGGTGATGTGCTGCTCCTCTACACCGATGGGATTATCGACTCCCAAGACTCCTTCTTCGAATTCTATGGCAGGGATCGCCTCCTGAGCTCCCTCAAAGAAGCGCACCATCTCACCGCAGAAGAGATCGTCGAAACGATCATCGACCGCGTCAACAACTTCGCCCAAGACACCCCCATCGTCGACGACCGCACCCTCGTCGTCATCAAAGTCAGCTAGGTACACTCCCTAGTTTCGAACAATTTCGCATGTCTTTTTGCTGCAATAAATGCGCATCAAATCCTGCGCTTGACGGGGAAAATCGCGCGTGATATTCTCGCGGGGCAAACAGGTGATTGATGAAGAAAAAGAAAGGAAATTCTGTCGCGTTGATGCTTGTGGTGTCCGCTCCTTTTTTTTGTCTCATGGGCGGGCTCTATCTTTGTTTTCAGAGCACGGGGTTTAGTGTCGACAAAGTCTCATCGAAGCTGGGCTATAATGAGGATTGGGAGATCCCCTCTCCTTCAAGAGAAGAGAGAGATCAGCTCATTCACGAGATCCTACCTCAAACCTACTACTATTTAGGCTCTGGAGGGCAGTGTTACGCCTTCATTAGTGAAGACCGTCAATACGTGCTCAAATTTTTCAAGATGCAAAACCTGAGCAACTCAGGCGGGATGAGAAGTTTCCCCTTCAATATAATGGACCGGCTGCGTTCGCGCTCCAGACATGATAATCAATTGCTCTTCGAGAGGATTTTTGCTAGCTACCGGGATGCGTATTCTTCTTTGAAGGGTGAGACCGGTTTACTCTATGTTCACCTGAACAAGACGACAGATCTCAAGGCCAAGGTGGCTCTGATTGGCGTCGATGGCAGGAGGCATCTCATCGATTTGGATGCCACTGAATTTGTCGTGCAAAGACGCGCAGAAAAAATTTTTGATCGGCTGTGCGCGCTAAAGGGCAATGAACATGGAGAGGAAGCAAAGCAACTGATCCGAAGCTTTTTCCAGCTAATCGCTAGTCGCGCGCAAAAAGGGTTTACCGATCCCAAGTTGAGCATTCGCAACAATTTTGGTTTTGTGGGTGATCGCGCGGTTCAGTTCGATTGCGGGACACTGGCACGCGATAGTTCCATGAAATACCCCTATAACTTCCGCAAGGAGATCCTCTTTGTTGCGGAAAGGTTTGATGAGTGGGCGCAGTCTAACTTGCCTGAAATGAGCATCCTCATCCAGCAGGAAGCCCAAGC
>JAZJZV010000094.1:0-2329 GCA_040389485.1 Chlamydiota bacterium | reverse complement strand
AAATGCGGGGGTAATATCAACTTTCGTATATTGCCCCCGCATTTTGGAGCGAAAATTGGCCAAAAATCCTCAGAAAAGCGGCGAAGCCTTAATTCGACGACAGACTCTAAGGCGTGAGATCGCGATCGAACTTTAACAGAGTTTCTTCTGTGGCTTTCATGGTCTTTTTAAATTCCGATCCATTCCACGGATTCATCGATCCAACGACGCCTTCGAGGTAAGTGTAGAGCTTTTCATTTTCAGCGTGCAGTGTTTGGAGCCTGGAAGGGGGATAGTTGTAGGGATCTTCTGAGAGTTTATCAATTTGCTCCGAAATCCCTCTGCGCAAGCCCAGGATGGAGGAGAGATGGGTATTGAGGTAGGTGAGGTCTTTGTGATCCATCGCTAAACGAGCGAGAAAACTTTCAATGTTTTGCATGTCCTGCACAATCCGGTCCATCGGATCAAATCCTGGGCCAGGGATGGGGTCAGTTTGAATGGTGGGTGGCTTTTGCATAGGTTCCCCTTTTCTCTCAATAGTACCATGCTACTCATTTTTTCACAGGTGGGAATTTAGCTCGATTGGTAGAATCGGAGGAAGGAGGTGGTTGCAATGAGAAATGAGTCGGATCCCTGCCCATGCGGCAGCGGCGAGGTGTACAAAGCGTGCTGTGAACCTTATCACGACGGCCGGCTGCCAGAGAATGCGCTTAAGCTCATGCGTTCCAGGTATGCAGCCTACGCGCTCAATCTTCCCAAGTATCTCATTCAGACGACCCATCCTGCTAGTCCCCAATTTCATTCGGATATCGGGCGTTGGGCAGCCATGATCGCCGATTTCTGCCGCCACACGCAATTTACGAAGCTCGAAGTGCTTAGCTTTCAGGAACAGGGAAGTTTTGCTGTTGTCACTTTCACGGCGCACTTGACTCAGAATAAACAGGACGCTTCCTTCACGGAGAGAAGTTACTTCGAAAAGATCAAAGGAAAATGGCTCTATCGCAGCGGTTTGCTTGCGGACGGCCATGCGCCACACCTCATCACTACAGGCCAAATCAAGGTTCTACCACTGGCCTACTATGGAGACCCCATTTTAAGAAAAGTCGCCGAACCCATCACCGCATTTAACGATGACCTGCGCACTCTTGTAGATGAAATGATCGAAACAATGGATGCCTATGATGGCGTGGGGCTCGCAGCGCCTCAAGTGCATCACTCTGTGCAAGTATTCGTGATCCGTGTGCTCAAGGAAGAAGAAGGAAAGGTCGTTCCCAAGGGAATCAAAGTCATGATCAATCCAGTGATCGCCGATCCAAGCGCAGAGAATTGGAAGATACCCGAGGCCTGTTTATCTATACCCACGTTCCAAGGAGAAGTGGAGCGCCCTCAAGAGATTACTGTTGAATACAGTGATGTAGAGGGCAATCGCATCCAAGAGAGGATCTCAGGTTGGGAAGCGCGCATCGTTCAGCACGAAAATGACCATCTCAATGGAGTCCTCTTCATCGATAGGCTTTCCGAGGAAGAAAAAAAGGCGATCAAGCCATCTCTAGAGCAGCTGCGCAAGAGAATTCACGAGAGTTTGCAGATGTAGTTCCAATTCCTTGGCATTGACGGAATCGAGCGAAAAAAAATAGGATGCAAACGATGAAAAGTCGAATCAAGTGTACCGTCTTTTTGCTTGCGTTGTCTCTTATCCCCGTGTGTGGTATTTGTCAAACCGTACAGGATCTGTGTACTCCCGAATACCGCTTTGACGGAAAGAAGCTAGTGCTCAGCAACGAGGAGTGGAAGAAACGGCTCACGCCTGAGCAATTTCACATTTTGAGAGAGGGAGGCACTGAGCTTCCCTTCAACAATGCCTATTTCGACAATAAGGAAAAGGGCATTTACGAGTGCGCAGGTTGCAGTCTTGCCCTATACAGCTCAGAGACAAAGTTTGACGCGGGAACGGGATGGCCGAGTTTTTGGGCGCCGCTCTGCCTAGAAAATGTCACCCTGAAAAAGAGCCTCAATCCCTTTGCATCTGGTAAAGAAGTTCTCTGCAGTCGCTGTTCAGGACACCTGGGCGATGTTTTTGACGATGGACCTCTACCCACCGGAAAAAGGTATTGCATGGATTCTGCTGCCTTAAAATTCATTTCCCAGTAAATTACCCTTTTTCAATGGAGGTGACTCATGCAATTGCCACAAATTGGGCTAGGCACGTGGGAGCTGAGGGGAGAAGAGTGCATCAAGGCTGTGAAGCTGGCGCTCGGGCTGGGGTATCGGCACATCGATACTGCGCACGTCTACGAAAATCACGAGGCCATTCGAGAGGCTCTCCAGGGATTTGATAGAAGAAAGCTCT
>JAZJZV010000093.1:0-3967 GCA_040389485.1 Chlamydiota bacterium | reverse complement strand
CGCGCACTCTAAAAGAAGACAGATTGCTTCCTCCGAAAGAAGCAAAGAAGCTCCGTTTCGCCCTTGCTAAAACACAGTTCGACAATTTCCAGTTTGAAGCCGCAATTGGCACCCTCTCTGAATACGTCAGAGACTTCCCCAAAGACGCCACAGTCGCTGACGCTCATATGATGCTTGCCTTCTGCTATAAAAATGGCGAAGCCAATGAAAATCAGTACGCTCTCAACATCGAGAAAGCGCTCCATTTGAACGCCAGTCTTCCCAATGCCGAAGACCTGCACCTCTCTCTGTTCAACACCTATTTGAGCCTGGCTGCAAAAGCCGTCGATGAAGAAAAAGCGGAAATGATGCAGAAAGCTGCAGAACACCTCTACGTCTCCTTCAACCGCTCCACCAGCATCGCCAATAAGCGGTGGCTCGCCAACTACTACTACATCCAGTACAAAAAAGGAGTCGGTGGCTCCATCGAAATGGCAGCGAATGTGTTGGAAAAATTTTTAGATTTAGATGAGAAGGGCTTTCACTTTGCCATCGACGCCGACTCAATGGAACTCGAAGCCGAAGCGATACGGCTCTGCGAGATCTACGAAATCACCAAGAGAGGCAAAGAGCGCATCCAACTTCTCGAGACGCTTGCCCAGCAGCAAAGAAATCATCCCGAACTTCCCTGGAAATACCAGAGGATGTCTCTCTTTGAACTCGCCAAGGCGCATGCCCACCTCAAAAATAATGAAAAGTCGATGCGCATTCTGAATGAGCTAATCGACTCTTCTCCTCATGCCGCTTCTTATTTTGGAACTGCCGCAGAAATGCAAAGAGCCAAGCTCCTCTTCAACATGTTGCCTATCGATGAGAAGATCGAAGATTCAATCGCCGTGAGACAGATCTGCGATTCTTTAAAAGACGTACAGATCAAACGCAAACTGCATTCAGAACCGCTGCACTTAGAGGCTGCCCTCTCGTACATCGACATTAAGACAGAGCTTGCACCCGCTGATAAAAAAGTGGACCGGGCGCTGCACCTGCTCGAGCAAATGAAACAGAACTTCACCTCCAGCGAAGATCCCCTCGTCATCCAGTACCTCTCAGCCTCCACCCAATTTCCCGAGAAGAAGCAGCTCCTCTCTGAATACATGACCTACGTCGACCTCGAGATGCTAAGGCTGCATGCGCGCAAGGAAGGGAATACAGATTCTCTGAAAGAGATCGGGAAGAAGTTCCAACAGCTCCACGCGCAAACCGCTCACGAATGGCTGAAAGACAGAATTGAACAGAGTACGAACTCCTTGGAGCAAATACAATGAAACTGGCGACTGCTCACGACCTACACATGCGCAAGCTCTTATTCAAGTGCATCCTGTGCTCACTGGCCGTGCACCTATTCAGTTTAACGGTCTTATACCTCAACCCTCTGATCCTCCACAATCCGCTGGGATCGCTGTTTGGCATTTCTTCCGCAACACCAGGATGGATCGGATTGGACGAGAACTCGGAACGGAGCGCTGATAAAAATGCATTGCTCCAAGAAGTCTTTCAACAAATCGTCCTCCTCTCTCCCCATTTACAACAGCCCTTCGATCTGACCGAACTTCCCCGAGGGCTTGCCATTGCTCCCAACAGCGAAGAGATCGATACGCACTGCGCGCTCGAGCACTCCCCCTTCTTAGAACCCACAGACGAGACCCTCTTTTCCCTCTCTCCTCCCCAGCTGCCTATCGACAACGAAAGAGCCACTGCAGATCCCCTCTTCTATACCACCAAAGAATACACGCCGATCGCCTCGCAGCTCCAAATCGATTCCCCTTCCCTCATGCAACACATCGACACCGCCTCTCTCCCCTCAACTCACGATACGCCCTACGACGATTTTATCGCTGCCAGCGATCCTGTCATCATTGCCGACCTCGAAACAGTCAATGCCGTCTCGCCGGCTCCTTACATTAGCGCAACACTCGAAGCCCCTGCATTAAAAATGGAACCGCAGCTACGCTCGGGATCCTTGCGCGCCCCACTCGACGATGCAGCGGCGGAATCCAACCTCTTTACTCCTCCCATGCGCGAGAAGGCACTTGCACAAGGAGAGCTCCACATTGGACAGCGCTCGCACAGCTTAGATCACTACGCCTTTCCCGAAACATCGCTCGCAGCTGCCTGGAACGACGACTTTGATGTCGACGTCGTTTTCCTACCCAACCCCGATGGCGATGGGTACATCTTTTCACTCGCGATGTCAGCAAATGGAGAGATCAGCGATTATAGCATCAAGCAGATCCTGTACTTCGTCATCGACCGCTCCACTTCCGTCCAAAGACATCGGTTCGCCGTTTTTAAACGCGCTGTCATGAAAGCGCTCTCCAGTATGGACCGAGGAGATACGTTTAACATTTTTGTCGTCGACACTAAGACAGTGCGCTTCAAACCTGAAAGCCTTTCCGCTACGCAAAAAAACATCCAGGCCGCTGAAGCATTTTTGGATAAGCAAGAATCGGGCGGGCTCTTCACTTCAGGAGAAATTTACACCTCCATTGAGAAAGTGCTCACCTCTGTCCCCGACAACGACGAGATGCACACCGTCATTCTCCTCACTGACGGCAAGACCGACCTCAATGCCACTCGCAGACAAAAAGGGCTTAAGAGCTGGATTGAGAAGAACAAGAAAAAAGCTTCCCTCTACGCCGCAGCTGTCGGCAGAGACAACGATCTCGTCAATCTCGATCTGCTCTGCTCTGTATCTGGAGGCAAACTGCTCTACTCCGACACGCACGCCTCTTTGCCAAGAAAACTCGCTAAACTCGTTCTCGACTTGAAAGCTCCCATTGCTAAGGACATCTTAATGACAGCGGTTCCTCACAATCCGAGATCCCATGTCGAGTTCAGTTCCGTCGGATCCCATCTGCCCGCACTCTTTAGCCACCAACCCTACGTAGTCTATGGACAGATCGATGAGCCCTGCTCATTTGACCTCGTCTTGCAAGGACGCCATCGCGATCAGTGGATCGCCATTAAGAAAGTGGTCAACTTCATCGATGGCAAGAAAGGGGATAAGACACTCGAGGCAAATTGGAAAGCGCAACAGGCCAATCGCTGCTATGCGAAATTCCTTAAGAAGGGCAATGTCGCCGTACTCAAAGAGGCCCGCAAAATCCTCAAGAAAGCCCGCACAGATGTGGCATTTGAATGAGCCTGCGCATCATCGGGGGCACTTTCCGCAACCGCCCTATCCATTCGCCTAAGGGTGACCAAACGCGCCCCACCCTCGCAGTTCTGCGCAAGGCCGTTTTCGACATCTTGCAAGACGCCATCCTCGATGTGGATTTTCTCGATGTCTTCGCCGGTTCCGGCGCGATGGGATTAGAAGCGCTCAGCCGAGGAGCTGCTAGAGCCTCTTTCGTTGAAAATAACCGGCTCGCCCTGCGCTGCATCGAAAGCAATATCGAGCAACTCGGCGTGAAAGATCAGACGCGCGTCTATAGCTCCGACGCCTTCCACACCCTCAAAAGGCTGGCAAAAACGGGCCCGCGTTTCGACATCGTCTACATCGACCCGCCCTATGAAGATAACATCAAAGAACAACTCTTAAAAGAGCTGCTGCTCTTCCTCGACGCCCACCCGATCCTGAACCCCGGAGGGACTCTTTTTCTCGAAGAAGCTGTACCCGCGGCCACTCTTCCTCAAACCACCTCCCTCCAATTTGTCAACTCGCGCACATTTTCTCGCAGTGTCTTGCATCAATTTAGACAACCTGTATAGTGCCATTTATGAAAAAGGCACTGTTTCCCGGTACATTCGACCCGCCCACATTGGGTCATCTCGACATCATTAAACGCTCGCGCTCGGTGTGCGACAAGCTCTACGTCGGCGTCGCCGCCAACGCAGCCAAATCGCAAGGAATCTTTTCCACGGAAGAGAAAATTGAGATGCTCCAGACGATCTGCCGCCCCTACCCCCACGTGGAGGTCGTCAGCTT
>JAZJZV010000092.1:21025-22457 GCA_040389485.1 Chlamydiota bacterium | reverse complement strand
GTGGCTTACAAACCCTGTGAAAAGGGGAGTATCACGAGCGCGGATGAAAGCGGTCTCATTTTCTCCGGGTTTTTGCTCTTCTTCGATCCTCCGAAACTCGGAGTGCGCGAGGTGCTCGCAAAAATGCAGAATGCCAAGGTAGCGATGAAGGTGATCACGGGAGACCACGCTCTTGTCGCTGCACATATTGCAGCAGAGATTGGCCTGCTCCCAGCTAGAGGTGCAGAGTCCATGGAAGATTATCTCAAGGAGCACGTGCTCACGGGCGAGAAGATCCATCACATGAGCAACCGCGCCTTGATTCGAAAAGCGCAGCAGATGTGCATTTTTGCCGAGCTCGAGCCGCACCAAAAAGAGCGCATCATCCTGGCATTGCGCAAAGCGGGATTTGTCGTGGGGTACTTGGGCGATGGCATCAATGACGCGACAGCTCTTCATGCTGCAGACGTCAGC
Source organism: Chlamydiota bacterium (assembly GCA_040389485.1). Classification (GTDB taxonomy): domain Bacteria; phylum Chlamydiota; class Chlamydiia; order Chlamydiales; family Rhabdochlamydiaceae; genus JAZJZV01. The sequence goes on along the minus strand of JAZJZV010000092.1, from coordinate 22,004 downwards.
ATTTCCGTGGATGTGGCTGCCGATGTCGTCCGCGAGGTGGCTGACATCGTACTGCTGAAAAAAGATCTGTCCGTGCTGCTCCGAGGGATTCAGGAGGGGAGGAAGACATTTGCCAACACGATGAAGTACATCTTCATGGCCACAAGCGCCAACTTTGGCAATATGTTCAGCATGGCGGGTGTTTCACTGCTCATTCCCTTCTTGCCGCTGCTTCCCAAACAAATCCTGTTCAATAACCTGCTCACTGATGGCCCTGAGATGGCCATTGCCACAGACCGCGTCGACAAGCAAATCATCGAGCAGCCTGTGAAATGGGACATGAAATTCATTCGCCGTTTCATGGTGGTCTTTGGTCTGGTGAGTTCTATCTTTGACTTTCTCACGTTCGGCGTTCTGCTCTACGTCTTCAAAGCGACGCCGGAGGTCTTTCGAACGGCATGGTTCATCGAATCGGTTGTCTCTGCTTCCACCATTGTTCTCGTCGTTCGTACCCGCAAACCTTTCTGGATGTCAAGGCCCAGCAAGACTTTAGCACTGGGAGTTGCTGGGGTTGTGTTATTTACGTTCATAAGCCCTTGGACGCCCGTTGCCAAGCTCTTTGGCTTTGTGCCACTTCCGGCAGGCATTCTCTGCGCAATTGCCGCCATCGTCGTCCTATACGTTGTGTCGGCCGAGATCGCCAAGCGCTTCTTCTTCTATGGAGCCAACGGAGTCGTCAAGAAAGGGGAGAACCACACCAATGCGGCTTCCCCATTAAAGACCTAGTACATGACGATGACAACGCAAAGGCGCAAAAAATCGTCTTTTTTTCTTTGCGTCTCCGCGACGTTGCGGCTTTGCGTTGTGCTGTTGAGTGAATGTAATGCTGCAGGTGAGATTTTACATAGTAAAGGCGCGAAGGAGAACTCTTTCGCGCCTTTGCGTTGATCGATCTAGAAGTCGAAGCGGAAGTCGAGGGTCAGGCCCATCATGCTCATGT
>JAZJZV010000092.1:18065-21015 GCA_040389485.1 Chlamydiota bacterium | reverse complement strand
GGTTCTGCTTCCACCAGTATTGGCTCTCAAACATCAACTTGACCATGAAGTGGTTGGCATTGTCATTGAAGTTGGTCTCAAAAGCTCCTCCGAGCGCATAGTCAACCATCGGCGACATGCGGCGTGCGTTGAGCTTCTCGTTGTAGATGTTGACATCGATGGTGTCGATGTGTTCTTTCTCGTGACCATGGATGCGTCCCCACAGAAGAGCTCCGGCAATGCTTCCGCACAGGCTAAAGTGTCTGCCCATGAAAAACTGACCGTCGACGCCTGCTCGGGGTCCGATTCCCCAAAAGTTATTTTTGCTGCGGAGTTTAGCAGTATCGCCAAGCACGAGCGTCATGTGGGAGCTGCGTTGCTGATTGATCCATGCAGAGGCCAATCCAAAGAAGGGATGGAATGCGAGGGATTTGCTTACAAAGAAGTCGCGTCCAAGCACGAGATCGAGCTCGTAAAATTGGACCTTCCACTTAGCGCGCAGTTTAGTGAGTTCTACAGTCTCATATCCCCAAAGAGGGACCAGAAAACCGCTATTACTTGCATGCTTATGCTGATGGGCATTCGTTTTGTAGTCAGTGAAATTGAGTTTAATGTCCCAGCCATCGTAGTCAAAGACATAGCCCAGTCCTACGCGAAACCCTGGCTCCCATTTGAAGTCCATATGCTTGACATCTCCCTTGAAGGGAAGGGCGCCAATGGAGTGTTTGTTGTCAAAGACATAGTCATCTTGGAATTCGAAGAGTTTCCACCACAGGAAGTCAGCGGTTGCAAAAAATCCGTACCCATTGGTCTGAGGTGCGTTGGAAGCTGTCTTGGCTCCAAAATTTTCTAAAGCCGTGTGGGTGCGCACTTTTCTCATGTCAGATTCCAACCGGCTAACGCGGGTGCCCATGTCGGTCTGACAAAATCCCTGCGCCGATGCGCATGTCACGCCAATGGCTAGGGGAAAGGATTTAATAAAACGCAGGTTCATCGTTCACCTCTTTGCCGATTAAAAATCGAATCTCACGTCGACTGTGAGACCTTGTAAACTCAAGTCATCAGAAAATCTTCTGAATTTAAATGTAGATGCCGCGGGGAAGTAGGGCATTTGGTTCTGCTGCCACCAGTACTGTTGTTCATAACGGGCGTTCACAGCGATGCGGTACCGGTTGTGATAGATGTTGGTCTCATAACCCATCCCGATCTGCATTTGGGCCATGGGAACGACGGTGTGCAGATCAAAATCGACGCGGTAGGTCGTGCTGTCCGTAATGGAGCTATGCTGTTTTTGATGCACATCGAAGTCGCCCCAGAGAATGGCGCCAGCTGCTGATCCAAAAAGGTTGAAGCAGTTGCCAATGAACCACTTGCCTTCGAGACCCACATTGGGGCCGATTCCCCAGAAATCGTTGTCAGTTTTCGTCTTGAGGTTAGTGGAAACGGGAACGAACAATTTAGCGCTGGTGTGCTGGTTTTGGTTGATCCAGCCAGTTTTCAAACCAACAAAAGGATGTAATGCCAGCTTGCTGCTGACGAAATAATTGCGTCCCAAGTTGAGGTCTAAATTGTAAAAGCGGATATTCCAGTGGATCTTTGCTTGCGTTGCTGCATTGACGCCGCCTGCAACGGGAGCTCCAAGCAGAGGAATGACGCCTGGGCCTCCGTGGGTAGATGCCGCTGCAGAGTTATCCGCCCTGAACCAGGTGAAATTGAGATAGAGATCCCATCTGTCGTGATCGAAAGTGGTGCCAATTCCAGACCTAAAGCCCCAGTTCCACTTGAAGTTCAGCTTGAGATCTTTCGCTTTCGCTTCAGGTGAGCCTGGTACGTCTTTGTAGCGCACGGCGTAGTCATTGCCGCCCTCGTTCACATGCCACCACAGCATATCTGCTGTGAAAAACCAGTTTTCGCCCAAAATTTGCGGTGACGAAGAGGCTGTTTTTGCTCCCCAGTTGCCATGGACAGTCTTGGTGCTGACCTCGTTCATCTGCGCTTCTAAGATCGATACGCGGGAATCGAGACCTGTGCCCATCTCACTTTTTGATGGGGCGTCGGCGTTTACTCCGGTCGAAGTGAGGAGAAAAAGGGAGAAAACGGTATGTAGTAGTAGCTCTTTTTTCATCATAAACCTCGATTATCCTTTAAAAATCAAACCGCACATCTAATGTGACCCCATTGAGCGATAGGTCTCCAGATTCTCTTTCAAAAGTGGGGCTGCTGGTAGCTCTATTGTTCAAGATCTGATTCTGTTTCCACCAGTATTGGAACTCGTAGCCCAGCATGATGCCGATGTGATTGCAATTGTCATTGAAGTTCACATCGTATTGGATGCCGAGAATCATTTGTGCGTTGGGAACGATGCAGTGGAAATCGCCGTCAATGTTACTCAGTTTTAACGGAGTCGTTCCTTTTGCTTTCTCTTTCTCGTGAATGTCAAAATCGCCCCAGAGAAGCGCGCCGCTCACTTTGCCAAAGAGACTTAAGCTTTCGCAGAAGTGCCAGTTGCTCGTTAGACCTGCTCTTGGACCAATTCCCCAGAAATCGTTTTTGTTCTTGACGATTTGGCGCGATTGCGGGCCGCCGGGGAGGATGTGTTCGTTGAACTGCATGTGTTGATTGATCCATGCTGTCTCAATACCAAAGAAGGGACGGAAGGAGAGGAATTTGCTGACGAAATAGTGTCTTCCCAGTTCGGCATCGAGGACGTAGTAGCCAACATTCCACTCGACTTTGGCTTTGCGGCCAAGGTCTGAGAGAATTCCATACTCGGGAATGATGCTTCCTCCGCTTCGTGCTTTCGTATGTGAATGTGCTGCGCACTGATACCACGTGAAACAGAGATTGGCATCCCATTCATCGTGTTCGAAGTTGTAACCAGCTCCCAGACGGAATCCAAAGTCCCAGTTGAAGTTGACGTTTTTGACGCGGCCGTGGACAGGATCTGTGGAGGGCTCTTTGTTTTTAATTG
>JAZJZV010000092.1:15763-18055 GCA_040389485.1 Chlamydiota bacterium | reverse complement strand
CCGATGGTTCCTTTTGCCGTCTGTGTTTTGACAGCACCCATACGCGATTCTAGAGATGAAACGCGTGAATCTAAATCGTCGGAATAAGAAAACGATGCGTATGCAAGACACAAGGAAAGTGCTATTGCGCCTTTCTTAGTTGTGAAAGCGTTCATCCAATCACCTCGGGCAAATCGGTTTTTATGGCAGATAGGGGAGAGAAGTGAGGAACGTCCTAATCCTATCTTTTCAAACCGCTGACATTTTTAGCTCGCGTGAAACATGCGATGAAAAAAGGATGCCAAGCGGTATATAAGTACCGTTTTACACTTTTGGCGAGATTTTAGGAAAGAACTTATTGAGTGATTAAATTTCCTTCTGTGGGAACAGCAGGAGAGCGCACTTAAATGAGCTGTCTGAGAAGTTCAACATCATAGCCAGCGTGGTTTCTGCCGCTAAAGGGACGTTCTTTGAGAGCAGTGGGCAACGCTGCCCATACAGCACCGTGAATGGCGCCACAGCGCGCTTGATCGGGAGAAAGATCGAGAAGGTCGTTGATCAGCACTGTGCGCGTGGATTCTGTCTGTAAGGAGAACAGGAATGTGCGGACCAGTACGTGTGCTGTCTCTGCAATTCTCTCAGCGCTGATGTTGTTTTGGAGGGTATCGCGGATGATCTGCGCTCTTTCTTCATCGGTGCGCTCTTGGAAATCGGAGCGCAGCATGCGATGGGCGGTATCGACGATGGAGTCGCCAGTTGGAATGGGGAGAGCGATGGGCTGTGATGCGGAAGGTGTTTGTGCAAGAACTTGAGTGGCAGGAGATCTTCTTGAAGCAGCGAGAAGTAGGGCCTGGGCTCTTGTTGCCAAAGAGGGGTTGCTGTAAAATTCATCTCTTCCGAAATTGGGATTGCCGCGCGGACAACCGGAGATTTCCCAGTATGCCGCAAATGCCGCATTTTTCTCTCCTGAGGGAAGGGCGTTGAACTGTTCCATTGCAGCCTGGGCTTGGATGCTATCTTGCGCTCTGGCAAATTGTTCTGCACATTCCATCATTGCTGTGGCGCGATCATCAATTTCTGAGGTTTCTGGAAGCTGCACCAGTTCTCTTTGCCTAGTGATGATCAGGCGGCTGAGATCTTGGATGTAGTTGGTGACTGCGGAAATAAAGATCTTTCTGTCTAATCCGACTGTTTCTACAGGGATGTATTTTAGGATTCCTTTTTTGAAGCAATCGGGAAGAGATTGGCATTGTGCAAGGATGTCCATGTCATTATCCGTTACCAAAGCTGTCAATAGAGGCTCAAACCTCTGTTCGATGGTGGTTTGCATCGCATCCAAGCGTCTCAAGTAATCGCTCATAGAATCACAACGATCTAGCGAACGGTAAAGGCCAGCACAGATCGGATCATTCTGGTCGAGTAGGATGATCAGTCGGCTCACAGTGACCTTGTTATCCTTTTCTGCTAGGGCCCAGCAAATGGCAAGTGGGGAATTTTCTTCGATTTTGAAAAAGGCGTTGTTGGGGGAATACAGCATGAGGTCATGTTCTTCGTGATGGGGGTGGGCGTGGATCCACATGGGTCCGAGCTGGTTGTATGGGGCGGCTCCTTTAAGGCTGCTCCGCTCGATTCCCAACTCGGGGAAAATTCCCATCCGCAAGTCCTTGTCGTGGAGATTATCGCCTAACAAGGCTGTGTTAGCAAACCAGTGGTGGAGGCAGAGGTTGAAATGGTTTTCGACGTCGCGAAACGGGATAAGAGTGTTTAGCCATCTGGCATCGAGTACCGCCGAGTGGAGTTCGACGCTCTTTTGAGAATAATCGCCGAGAGCGCTTAATAGCTGTGGGGGTGCGAGGGACAGAGCGCTAGTGCTGCAACGGATGATCGAATGGGGGCTTGACTGATAATGGTAGGTCGAAATGGAGGGCACCGCATACGAATTATAAGCGGGTGAAACCGTCGTGGGAGGAAGTGCTGGTTGAAGGGTGTTGGTGAAAAGACCATAAACTCTTCCGCCAAGACGTTGCGAGCGGCAAAGCTCGCTATGGATCTCTTGGAGCTCGAGTCTGTAGAGGAGTTGTTCATCAGGGGAAAGAGATGCTTGGTTGAGAGCGCGCAGGATCTCGTTGACGCGTAGGGTGAGCGCAATTTGGGGGGCGAGCGAAGGGGATCTGGAGAACTCTCTAACGTCCGACTGAAGTGCTACGATGCGATCGCCGACTGCTGATGAACCTGCTGCCATGACAAATGCCTCATTTTGATGATAATTTGCATTTATTTTACACCTTATTTCACTTAACTTCAATGCGTTAA
>JAZJZV010000092.1:10110-15753 GCA_040389485.1 Chlamydiota bacterium | reverse complement strand
GAGAAAATGAAGGGATGGGAATCGGTATAGATGTAAGTGGAAGAATGTAAGTGAGATAGCGAGTGTTTAGAGTGTGAGGAGGGTATATCGAAACAATATAAACGGGACATCTGGATGGGGGTGCCATCCAGATGTCCAGTTAAACATTTATTTAAGACTTGTCTGGTTTCGGCTCGGCAAGCGCCAGGGCCTCTTTTACACCTTCGGAGGGCATGTCCTGCGGGGTGAAGGTGATCTTCTCTCCGTCTGTAGAGACGTGCCAGCTGCCTCCCTTGCCGGGGTTAAGCAGCAGTTTTTCTGCGAGAGGATCTTCGAGGTACTGCTCGATCACGCGGCGCAAGGGGCGTGCTCCCATTTCGGGCTGGAACCCTTTGGTGACAAGAAACTCTTTGGCTTTCTCGTCGAGGGTGATGTAGATGTCTTTGCGGGCGATTCTCTTTTTGACCTTGGAGACTTCGAGCTCGATGACGGAAAAGAGGTGCGCGCGATCCAATGGTCTGAAGATGACAATGCCATCCAGGCGGTTGAGGAACTCAGGTTTAAACCCTTTCTTGACGGCGCCATCAATTTTCTCTTGCATCGCTTTGAAATCGAGCATTCCTTCTTGAACGCCAAAGCCCACTTCAGTGGCGCGGCGGATCAGATCGGCGCCCAGGTTGGATGTCATGATGACGATCGTATTGCGGAAGTCGATCTTGCGTCCAAAGGAGTCAGTGAGGTGTCCTTCTTCCAGAATCTGGAGGAGGAGGTTCATCACATCGGGGTGGGCTTTTTCCACTTCGTCAAACAGAACGACGGAGTAGGGGCGTTGTCTGACCTGTTCGGTGAGCTGTCCGCCTTCTTCGTGTCCCACATATCCAGGAGGAGATCCCGTCATGCGACTAATCGCAAACTTCTCCATGTATTCCGACATGTCGACTTGGATCAGCGCGTTTTCGCCACCAAACATGTGGACGGCGAGCTGTTTTGCCAGCAGTGTTTTTCCAACGCCTGTCGGACCGAGGAAGAGGAATGCGCCAATGGGGCGGTTGGGGTCTTTGATGTCGGCACGGCTGCGGCGGATCGCACGGCAAACTGTGCTAATGGCATCGTCCTGGCCGATGATGTTGCCCTTGAGAGTCTCTTCCATTTTGAGGATTTTGGAGGTCTCTCCTTCGGTAAGGCGGCTGACCGGGATCCCGGTTTGCTTGCCGACGATTTGAGCCACTTCTTCTTCATCGACAATCACCTGGTGTTCGTCCTTGTTGGTCTCCCATTCGGTGCGAATCACTTGCAGCTTGTCGCGCAGGTTCTTTTCGTTATCGCGCAGTTTGGCGGCTTTTTCGTATTCCTGATTGCTGATTGCATCTTCTTTGGCTATACGCACAGCTTCGATTTCCGATTCGAATTTGGTGATGTCGAGCGGTTGGTGCATCATGGCGATGCGCGCTTTGGCACCCGCTTCGTCGATCAAGTCGATCGCCTTATCAGGAAGGAATCTGCCGGTGATGTAGCGGTCGGAGAGGTAGACGGCGTATTTGAGTGCGCTATCAGTATAGATGCACTTATGGTGTGATTCGTATTTGGGTTTGAGTCCCATGAGGATCGCAGTGGTTTCTTCGACAGAGGGGGGAGCGACGAGGATTTTCTGGAATCTGCGCTCGAGGGCAGCGTCCTTTTCAATGTGCTTGCGGTATTCGTCGAGGGTGGTAGCTCCAATACACTGAATTTCTCCGCGGGAGAGAGCTGGCTTGAGGATGTTAGAGGCGTCGATCGCGCCCTCTGCTGCACCTGCACCCACGATGGTGTGGAGCTCATCGATGAAGAGGAGGATGTTGCCGTTTTTCTTGATCTCATCCATGACGGCTTTGATGCGCTCTTCGAACTGGCCGCGGTACTTGGTACCGGCAATCATCAGAGTGAGATCGAGAGAGATGAGTTTCTTTTTCGCGAGATGATCGGGGACATCTCCTTTGACGATCGCTTGGGCAAGTCCCTCGACAATGGCTGTTTTCCCCACTCCCGCTTCTCCGATCAGTACCGGGTTGTTTTTGCGGCGGCGGCAGAGGATGAGGATGAGGCGCTCGACCTCTTCTTTGCGGCCGATCACGGGATCGAGTTTTCCCTCGCGGCACATTTCGGTGAGGTCGTGTCCGTAAGCTTTCAACGCGGGCATTTTATCGGTAGAGGGGGCAGCGCGCTCCTGAGATTTGGAAGTGGGGGATGAACCGCCGGAGATGCCCATCGGAGGAAGCTGGAGGTTGAACGTCTCGAGCTCTTTCAGGATCTCTTTGCGGATGTCTTTTAAACTGATGTTCAGATTCTCAAGGACTTGTGCAGCAACGCCATCCGATTGGCGCAGCAGCGCGAGCAAGAGATGCTCTGTTCCGACGTAATTGTGATTGAGACTGGCGGCCTCTTCATTGGCAAATTCAAAGACTTTTTTCACTTTTCCAGTCAGTGCGGGATCTCCATAGACCTGGATCTCAGGACCGAATCCAACGAGCCTCTCCACTTCTGCGCGGACGATCTCATAGTCGAGGTTAAAGCTGCGCAGGACATTGACGGCAATGCCCTGGCCTAGCTTGAGTAGGCCGAGGAGGACGTGCTCTGTTCCTAAATAATTGTGATTGAGTCGCTGCGCTTCTTTCTTTGCCAGCTTGATGACTTGCTTCGCGCGATTCGTGAATTTATCAAACATACGCCTCCGTGGGGGAATCTGCCACATCTCGAATAGTAGGGGGTTTCCCTTTTTTTGGCAAGAGGAGGAACTTCGAAAATGGATTGTTATAAGTTATTGACGGTCAGTACGATGCAATTTTATCTTACAAAAACTCCATTGATGATATGATGGTTTATCATTTTGGAGAAGAAATGGTCTGGAAAATTGTCGACACTGGAATCCATACAGCTGAAGAGAACATGCGGCTCGATGCGGCTCTTTTAGAGGAAGCGGACAAACTCGATAGCCCCATCCTCCATCTATATGAGTGGGAAGGCAGGTGCGCAACGCATGGTTATTTTCTAAAGCCTGAGGAGCTGCTCCACATGGACAATGTCCGCGCGTTGGGAATATCCCTGGCGAGGCGTCCTACGGGAGGCGGGGTCGTCTTTCACTTGTGGGATATGGCTTTTTCCGTCCTCGTTCCCGCTAGCTGTCCGGAGTTTTCTCAAAACACGCTCGAAAATTATGCCTTTGTCAATGCAGCAGTCCTTGGCGCTGTCAAAGAATTCTCAAAAGGGCAGCTGCCGCTCTCTCTGACCCCAGACGACCTATTAGAGAGAGATGCGCAGTGCAAGCACTTTTGCATGGCCAAGCCCACGAAATACGATGTGATGTGGGAGGGAAGGAAAGTTGCTGGCGCCGCTCAGCGCAAAACGCGCAAAGGTTTTTTGCACCAAGGAACGATCGCTCTTTGCATGCCCCCTGCTTCTCTCCTCGAAGCCCTCCTGCTCCCTGGAACGCAGGTAGCGGAGGCGATGCAGGCGCATACCTGCGCATTGCTGGGAGAGAACCCTACTCTAGCAGAAGTGGTGGACGCCAAGCGGGCACTCGGCGTGCTTTTATCTACACATTTATCTATGGCATCGGATAAAATCTGCACGAATACGAGATAGGAGCACCATGTCTTCAAAAAAACAAACTGCGATCGAACCCACGCGCGACGAAAATTATTCTGAATGGTTTCAATCGGTGATCCGCGCTGCCGATTTGGCTGAGCACTCACCCGTGCGCGGCTGCATGGTGATCAAGCCCTGGGGTTATGCAATTTGGGAGAACATCCAGAGGGTTCTCGACGGGATGTTCAAAGCAACGGGACATGTGAACGCCTACTTTCCGCTCTTCATTCCGTTGAGCTATCTCGAGAAAGAAGCTGCCCACGTCGAAGGATTTGCAAAAGAGTGTGCCATTGTCACCCATCACCGCCTCGAACAGGGCAAAGACGGGAAGCTCGTGCCAGCTGGCGAGCTAGAAGAGCCTCTCATTGTGCGTCCCACTTCAGAGACAATCATCGGCGAGATGTTTTCCAAATGGGTGGAATCCTATCGCGACTTGCCTTTGCTCATCAACCAATGGGCCAACGTCGTCCGCTGGGAGATGCGCACGCGGATGTTCTTGCGTACGACCGAGTTTCTCTGGCAAGAAGGGCACACCGCACACGCGACATCAGAAGAAGCTGTCCGAGAGACGATGCAGATGCTCGAGGTCTATGCCCACTTTGTCGAAAAATACCTCGCCATCCCCGTCATCAAAGGGGAGAAGACCCCCGGCGAAAAGTTCCCCGGCGCCGAGAATACCTACACAATTGAGACGATGACCCAGGACCGCAAAGCGCTCCAGGGAGGTACATCTCATTTCCTCGGTCAAAACTTTGCCAAAGCCTCCGGCATCCAGTTCCGCGATGTCGACGGAGAGCAGCGCCACGCCTGGACGACTTCCTGGGGAGCAACGACCCGCCTCATCGGTGCGATGGTCATGGCTCATAGCGATGATGACGGCCTGATCCTCCCGCCCCGCATTGCCTCTGCTCACATTGTGATTTTGCCGATCATCCATAAAGAAGAGACAAAAGCGGAAGTGATCTCCTACTGCCACGCGCTGGCAGGTCAGCTCCGCCACTTGCATTACGACGGGCGTCCTCTAACAGTGATCGTGGATGAGCGCGACATGCGCGGTGGAGAAAAGATGTGGTCGTGGGTGAAAAAAGGGGTGCCTATGCGCATCGAAGTCGGTCCTCGCGACATTGCCTCAGATAAGATCCCCGTCATGCGCCGCGACCGCGGACACAAAGAATCCACTCCCCAATCGCGTCAGGAGCTGCTCGACACCGTCCTTGGCCAGCTCGACGATATTCAGCAGAACATTTTCCAAAGAGCGCTTACTTTCCGCGATTCTCACATCAAAAAAATCGATACGAAAGAGGAGTTCTACGCCTTTTTCACGCCTAAGAATGCAGAGAACCCCGAAATCCACGCTGGGTTTGCTCTTTCTCATTGGGCTGAAGACCCAGAGGTCGAAGAGAAGATCAAGACAGAGCTTGGCGTCACCATCCGTTGCATCCCGCTCGACTCAGAGCCGGAAGAGGGTGTGTGTCCCGTCAGCGGCAAGAAGAGCCGCCGCCGCGTCATCTACGCCAAATCGTACTAAGAAGCTGTCTGAAAACTCAGGCTTCGTGTAGTTCAAAAAAGTCGGAGAAAACGCAAAGGCGCCCAGTCGCTAAGTCGCAAAAATGCGTCTTCTTTTTTTCTTTGCGTCTTTGCGACGTTGCGACTCTGCGTTTGCAATCTTTATTTTTTAATATAACAAGGCGTTGGAGGACCTTCTTACAGGAGATTACTATCGCACTCGTGTCTGCAGACATTCCCAATCTTCCTTCGGAAGAGGGAACGCCTCATTTTTTCATTTTCCATTTTCAGCATTCCGGGTAAACTTCCCCGTTTACTAATCCCAGAGGAAAAGATGCTTCAGTTCTTTCGCAAGTACCAAAAAGGTTTTTTCATCACCATCACTGCCGCGGTCATCATCTCTTTTTGCTTTTGCAGATTGTTCTTCTTGTACCTGTCCTGCCTTAAGTGCAGCAACTACCTGTCTGCTATTTTCAATCTCTTGTTTTTGAGCTGCAGCTAAAGATTGTTTAGCCTGTAACGCCTGACCTTGTTCTA
>JAZJZV010000092.1:0-10100 GCA_040389485.1 Chlamydiota bacterium | reverse complement strand
ATGGGGGAGCAAGAAAGACCCAAAGACGTGGAGGTTCTCGTCGGTGTGGCGGGCAAGCCGATCATGCAGCAAGAACTCAACTCTCTGACGCGATTGCTCTCAACATCTTCTTATGATTCTCTGCGCGAAGAGAGAAATGCAATGCCCAATTTCCTCAACGACGGCGTCATTGAAAAAGAATTTCTCTCCACAGGCCTTGGCGTGATGATGGCCAAGCGGTATTTTGAAGATTTGAAGCCAGAGATGGAAGTGCGTTTGCAAAAGGTGAAAGGCTACAGAGCGTATGTCCACCCTCATGCACCTCAAATCAGTGCCGAGGGCCTCTGGGCGCGCTTCTCTCCTCAGTTCTTGCAGCGCTACAAAATGCTCAAAACAAAAAGCAATGATGCGAATATCGAGTCGTTTGCTGCGATGTCTCAACTCTACCTCGATCAGCTCATGCTTCCTTCAGACACCATCAAGCAAGTGCTCGGAATGCAGCAGAATCAAATGGGCGTTACGCCCGATCCTCTCCTTGCACATGCCGATCTTTCGCTGTTTGGATTTAAATCGCTCTCTGACTGGTTTGGCGAAGGGTTCGTCAAACTCTGTGCGCAAACAGTGTTGAATATGGCGCAGCTCGCGGAAATGCGCGGCTACGCTGTGTCGCGCGAAGAGGTGAGGAACGAGCTCTTCCAAAACATCTATGCAGGCTACCAACAGGTTGTCCGGCAAGGAAACCTGGATGCGGAACAGGCGCAAAACTACTATCAGATGGCGATGCATGCGATGGGCATGGATGAGCCGATGCTCCTCAATGCATGGCGCAAAGTGATGCTGTGCCGACTCATGCTAAATGATGCGGGAGGAAGCGTTCTCCTCGATCCCCTGGCTTTTCGCCAATTTGAAAGCTATGCGAAAGAAAGCGCTATCGTCGATTTCTATGAACTTCCTCAAGAGCTCCGCTTTTCCGACTTCCGCTCCATGCTCAAGTTCCAGACTTACCTCGAGGCCGTCGCGCTGGCTCCCCAGCAGCTGCGCAATGATCTCAGTTTGCCTTTTCAATTTGCCACTGTGGACGCCATCGAAAAACGCGCTCCAGAGCTCGTAGAAAGGACCTACTCCCTTGAATGGACATCGACAAATGTGGACGAGCTTGCAGGTTCCATCAGCCTTAAAGAGACATGGGAATGGGAATCTCAAGATGCGAATTGGGAGATCTTGAAAAAGAATTTCACCGAGCTGGCCGCTCTTCCTGCAAAATCAGCGCAGGCAAAGATGGATGCTCTGGGTAGCTTGGATAAGAAAGTGCGTGGGAAAATTGATCACTTTTCCCGAGTGAAGATGGTCGAGTCGGACCGCAAGAGAATCGACTTGGCTCTGCAAACTGCACCGACAGCCAGCCAGGAAATGGGGATCCGTTCTAAAGGGGGAACGTTTGCCTTCGACGGCGTAAAAGAGCGCTCCGAGCTCATCGCCCTGCTCGAAAAAGCGTCGCTGCAAGGGACAGCTCCCAATACAGAGGCTCAAAAGCTGCAAAATTATAGCGCTGATGGGAAAAATTACTACCGCATCGCAGTGCTGAAGCGCGATTCGAATAAATCAGTGATCCCTTTTGCCACCGCATTAAGAGAAGGAACGCTCGATCCAATACTCGATGTCCGCCTAGAAGCAGGTTATCCCGATGCACGCAAGAAAAGTCCACAGCTTTTCATGCACGCAAGCGGTCAGATCAAGCCCTTCCATGAAGCCAAAGATGCCATTGGCAAAATTGTATTTGTTGACCTGCTGAAGACAATCGAAGATAAGTACCGCGCCTATTATGGATTTTTGCCTGGAGTGGAAGGGGATTTGCCTTTGCACTTTTATAGCAACGCGCGCCTGCTTACCCATGCCGCAAAAGCGATGGAACAACTCGCCAGTGGTAGCCGCGACCCCAAGTGGTTAAAACGGGAGGCTTCCGCAAGTCATCATCTGGATGAGCAGTGGAGCTTGGCTGTCCAAGAGCGCCGCATTGAGCGCTGCGCGGAGCTTGCGGTTTCCAAAGAGGCCCTTTTTGCCACGCTCCCTAACGAGTGGTCCCCTGTGCAAATCGGAGAGCGGGGAGCCATCGCTTTCTACCGCGCGAGAGCCCATGAAGCATCTTCTGGCAAGCCCGTCGAGAGCATGGAGATGGGACATCAGATTTTGTCAATGGATGCCAAAAGGGATTTCATGCAGCGTTTGCTGGGCGAGATGGAAATAAAAAAAGCGATCGATCTCTCTTTGAAAAATCCTGAGGTCACTCGATGAGCATCGAGTCATTGAACGAGATGCCTTCTCTGCTTCCTCTGGATTTTTTTGCGATGGAGGGACATCTCGATTACCTCAAACCGGGACTTTCTGAAAGGCAGATCCGAGCCAAGCACTTGCTTCCAAGTACCTCATCACTTATCGACGAAGAGCGTTTTGCAGAAGTGGCGATGGGGTGGAATGAAGAGGGGATCGTCCTCCGTTTTTATGTCGACAAGCCTTTCGAAGAGGCCGATTTTCCCAAATACGAGCAGGGCGATGCTCTCGAGCTCTTTTTTGATACGCGCGATATGAAGAATGCTGGATTTGCCACGCGGTTTTGTCACCACTTTCTTTTTCTGCCTCAGCCCGTGCAAGGAATCCAATGCCAAGAACTCACGCGGTTTCGCTCCGAAGATTCCCATCCGCTTTGCGACCCCAGCGATCTTCAGATGATTGCCGAATGTGAAAAAAAGAGCTACTGCATGCAGATCTTAGTCCCGCGCCATTGCTTGCACGGCTATGATCCGCAGGAGTTCGACAGACTTGGGTTCACTTACCGTTTGCATCGAAGCGGTGGACAACCGCAACACTTTGCGCTATCATCCAAACATTTTAATATCGAACAGAACCCCCGTCTATGGGCGAGTTTCAAGTTGAGGAGAGGTGGATGAAATACACAGAATCACACGAATGGATCGATACACAGAGTGGAATTGGTACCGTTGGAATCACTGACCATGCGCAAAAAGAATTGGGAGAGGTCGTCTTCGTCGAGCTGCCAGCTGTGGGCAAACACGTGCAAGCGGGAGAGGAGATTGCCGTCCTCGAGTCTACTAAAGCCGCCGCCGACATCTACGCTCCCGTTTCTGGAGAAATTGTTGCCATCAATCAAAAATTAGGCGATTTTGTGCATTACATCAACACGTCCGCCGAAAAGGAAGGGTGGCTGTTCAAGATCAAATTGAGCGCCCCTGCAGAATTGGATGCGTTGCTGGAAAGTGAAGAATATCTCCAAATGGTCAATTAAAGTATGAAGAAATCAAGAAAAGGATGGCTCATCCTTGTCGTGCTCGGAGCCGTGGTCATCACCTTTCACAAGCCGCTTTTGCTCACGGGATTTAAAATTGCACTGAACACCGCTATCCCCAGAGCTCCCGGGCGCATCGTCTCCTACCGCGACATCCAGTGGGAAAACAATCAGATCACTCTATCGGGATTCGAGCTCAAAGATGCCCATTCTGAATTGATCATCGAGCGCATTGAGATCACTCCCAAGGGGAGCATTTTTCGCTTCTCTCCCGAAATTTCCGTCATTGATCCCGAACTGCGGTTCCGCAGCTTCGCATCCGGGAGCGCACCTGTTTTGCCGCTCCTATTTCGTTCTCAGTGGTTCACGCCGAAGTGGAAAATCGATGGTGGCACACTTGAGATGCCCTCTAAAGAACAGCTCTATTTTTCCATGATCCCAGGAGAAGAAGCGGGAGAGATGGGAACGATCGCCCTCTTTGATCGTCCTGGCCAAGCAACATCTCCCATGCTGAGTTGTCAGGCATCGCTCGCTGATGACCTTTTGCACATTGGATTCAAGTTACAACACACCGATCTCAGCGCCTATCTTCCCTTGAGCGCCCTCATTTTCCCTGAAATGCGCAGAGAATGGGAAGTGGCCAGGGGAGTACTCGATCTCGAAGGAGATATCGCATTCAACAAAAAGTTGGAGCTGCGCGAACTCAATTTCTTTGGATCAACCCAGCACGTTGCTCTGATCAGTCAAGCGATGGGGATCGAGATTAAGTGCGATGAGTGCAAGGGTTCTTTGTCCTATCCGGCATCTGACGAGGGACTCTATTTTTGGGATAAGCTCTCCGCCGCCTTTTCTTTGCGCTCGGCCACTTGCCTGTTAAATGAGCCTCTTGTCGTGCATAGCTTCGGCATGCAAAATGTCGCTGGTGAAATCCGTCTTGAGCCTTCACTCGAGCCTCAACTGTCTTTGCAAGGGATGCTCGTCCAGTCTGATAAACAACTTCCCTTCACACTCAGTGGAAAGGGGAGCATGCAACAGGATGACCGTTTCTGGTCTGTCATCGAGTGTCAGTGCGTCGCTCCATCTGGGGAAAAGATGCAGGCGCTGCTCTCTCTCTGCCGCCATGCAATGGACCAAGACGTCGTCCAACTCAAAATCGACCATGCGACCTTTGAGCACCTCGATTTTTTCCGTGGGTTTAATCCATTGCCAGGGCATTGCGTCGCAGGAACTGCGCATCTCGAAGCCACGTGGCTCTATCAAAATGGTGCATGTCAAAATGCTTCCATCGATAGTTGCAGTCTTGATGGAGTGCGTTGGTATTTTCCTGAGGAGAAACTCACCGCCTACGCTGATCTTGCCAAAGGCGAGTGCGCGCTCGAGCGCGATGCTCAGGGCAACTGGTCTGTGAGTTCTTTGCAGCTCGAAATGCAGGCAGGTGATCTTCTCGGTGCCCAGCACCATCTGTCTGACTTAAACGTGCAGTATGGCATCCATCGCCAGGTAGTTCAACCCTCCCATTTTGAAGGAAAGTGGGGCGGATTGGAAGCGCGCGTCGATCTCTTGGGACCAGGCGCCGATCATTTTGGAGACATCACTCTCTTTGGCGATGCCCGCACCCTTTTCCCAGCAATTAAGGATCCCTACCGCATCGCCATGCATGGGGTGGTAGGCCACAAGGCGCACCAGTTTGAGCTCGCTCTGAACGGAGAGCTCGCCGGAGATGCTATTCAGGGTACAGTCCAATGGGAAGGCGCAATCCCCCTCTCCTTGACGACTTTCTCTGCCCCACAGTTTGTTGAGGCCAACTTTAAAGCAGATGCCCTCACTCCCAAGAGCTACGCTTTTCTTTTGCCCCGATTGCTTCCAGGTATCCACCTCGCAGGAACCCTTTCTTGCCAGGCACACCTCACTCCCACGAGTGCTACAGTATCGATAGGCGGTGATGACATTCTTCTGCAACACCCCTACGCTGAAATGCAGATTCCTGCAATCAAGGGCAATCTCGCGCAATTCCAGTGGAGCGAGGAATCTGGCAAATGGATGGGCGCTCTTCCTGTATTCGATGGTAAAATCTACGTTTCCGGGGTCCAGCTGCCTTTTGATAATGTGGAAACCAAGTTTATCATCGACGGATCTCAGATCAAGGCCCCTTCCTTTTATGCCGAGTGCGAAGGGCTTGCCCTGAGAGGCAATCTCGCTCTTGATCTCAAAGGGAACAATCAGGTGGATATCTCTCTTGCGACTACGCAAATTGCTGGTAGTGTGCAAAACCTAAGTGCTGCTCTCGGCCATCTTCCCTCAGGACCCAAGTTTGGATTTCCGATCGACGGAAGTCTGTCGAGCGGAGAGGGAGGATTTGTCCTCAAAACGACTCTCGGCAGCACTAATGCTCCCACTCAGATGCGCTTTCAAGCGGCTTTGAGCCAGGTGAGCTTCCCGCTGAATGAGGCCTCACATATCACCGATGGAAACTGCGAGATTGCCTATGATTTTACAACGCAGCGCATCGAGATCGGCAAGGCGGAGGCCAAGTGGAATCTCAAAGAGGGAGCGCCGCTGACCATTCGCCTTCACCAGCTCGCAACGGATTTGAAACAAGGGTCTGATTTTGCGTTCGCCCTCGATATTGTGGATGGGAAAAATGAAGCAGCGCATTTGGCAGGTAAGGCTTCTATCAACCCCCAGTCGCACTGGGAAGTTGACTTCGATCCTCTTGCCACGCACTTCTTTGGAACGCCCCTCAATATTTCCAGATGCCAATTTGATCGGTCCCTCAAGCTCATTGCTTTTGAGATGAAGCCTATCATCCGTTGTCAAGATCTCGCGGGACATGCCTATTTTTTACAGAATGCAGGAGTTCTTGGAGCTTCTTTCTCCATCGACCATTTCAAGCAATGGCAGCTCGAAGGGACCCTCCAGGCCCACGTCTCTACAGATAACCTCAAAGAGGGTTTTTCCTTCCATGCTGAAAGCCGCGATCTCACGGTGAAAGGTAAGCCTTGGAACGGGTTTCTTCTCAAAGGGCAAAAGCTCGGTCAAAAATGGCTGATTGAAACATTCGAAGGACACGGCGTTATTTTAAGAGGCGCTTTTCTCGTCGACCTCAATGGCGTGACAATTCCTCAATTTGCTGGAAGTTACCTTGGATTGCAGATGCAGGGGAGCGGAGCTTTGCGCACCGAGCAAAAACGGCTTAGCTGTAAATTGGATTCACTTAAAGGAGATCTCTCTGCTTTTGCTGGACTTGGGCTTGGCACCGTTGAAGGTCCTTTCACCGGCAGTGGCAACATCATCTGCGATTATGGCCAGGAGATGCAATTGACGGGGGAGTTCTCGCTCAATGCTTCACTTCAGGAACCCTTCCCGATTACACTGGCAACGACCAAACCCTTCCGCTTTGAATATACCCCTCAAAATGGACTGAGCTGCGAAGATCTCGACCTGCATTGCAAGCACCACTCGCTGACATCTCTTTTGGGAACGCTTCAGGTCAAGACCCTTGAGCGGACAAATCCCGATTCCCTTTCTCTAAAACAACTGAAGCTGAATGCTTCTGCCGTACTGTTGCATCACTTGCGAGAGGTAAAGGCAATCCCTCCCACGTCTACGCAATTTGCTTTCGAGAAAACACTTGAGGTGGCAGGCGATTTAGAGTTGGGAAAGAATGGTCCTGTCTTTCAAGGCACTTTCCGTCCCGGCAAATATGGATTTAAGGGCAAGCACATCGATTTTGAACAGCTCCAAGTGCGTTATGAAAAAGAGCTCGTCTCTTTTAAAGGGAAGACGCTTTTGGAATCCAACCCTCTGTGGATGCTGCTTCAAGTCGACATCTCTCAAGAGCCTTTTGGCGTCCTCAAACTCTTTGACGATCCCAAAACGGAAGGATTAAAAGTGCTCTTCTCGACGCACGGTGGAGCATTCCATTGGGAGAGCGTTCATGGTAGGTGCTACGGGCTGCAGTGCAACCTGACCAAAAGCAGCAAACGGAAACTCCCTGCCGCATCCGTTCTCGTAGGCGATATCCAGATGGATGTGAAAACCGTCGCTTCCCTTTTGCCGCAAGAGTGGCGCGCACGCCTGGGTCAATTTAAAGTGGGCAAAGGGTATGAATGGGAAGGCGATCTCACTCTCTGGAACGATGCTGTCCGCGGTTTTCAGATGAGCGGAGACATCACAGGAAAAGATTTTGAGATCTTCGGCTACGAACTGGGCAACATGAAAGCCACACTCGAAGCCACACCTGGCAAAGTGCTGATTTCCAAGCTCAACATCGAGGACGAAGGAGGCATAGCCAAGATTGATTCCATCCTCATTTCTAAAATGAAGGACTGGGAACTCTTTATTCCCCAAATCCAAGTGAGCGATCTACAGCCCAGCCTCCTCACGAAGGTCGATGCCGCAGCAGTACCGCTCAAACCCTTCACGATTAAAAACTTCGTCCTGAAAGATGTCCGCGGTAAGCTCGGTGACAAAGACACCCTTGAAGGCACAGGCCGCCTGACATTCACCAACCAGTTTAAGAAAGAGTTCTCGATCCTCGACATCCCCCTGGAACTGATCAAAAATATCGGACTCGACCCCGGCATATTAACGCCGATCAACGGCGAGCTCGAACTTGAGCTGCGCGGCGACAAGTTTTACCTCATGGCTCTTAACAACGCCTACAGTGAAGGAAGACGCTCTGAGTTTTATCTCGCACCTTCATCCGATCTCTCCTTCATCGACCTCGAAGGGAAGATGCACATCGATCTCAAACTGCGCCAAGAGGTCGTGCTGAAGTTGATGGAACCCTTCACGCTCACCATCCGCGGCACCATCGACAAGCCCCGCTATGGCCTTCAGTTCTAAATTCCTGCATCTCATCTATCCGCCTCTTTGCAGCCATTGCCAGAGACGGGTAGAAGACCAGCGCCCCTTCTTTTGCACAAGTTGCCTGGACTATCTCACCCTCCTCGAAGCCAAAGGGCGCTGCCCGCTCTGCTTCACAGAGTGTAGCTCCGGTGCGTGCTCCCGTTGTAGACAGCGCTCCACTGCCGTACATAGTCAATGTGCCGCCCTTGAGCCCCTCGGCCCTGGAAGAACGCTTGCCCGCTACGCCCAGAGGAAAGACCCGCAAGCCATTTCTGCAGCCGCTTCCCTCATGGCCTACCAGTGGATCAAACTCGATAAAAAAATGCCCGATCTCCTTCTTCCCATGCCCATCTCTAGGTGGGACAAATGGATGCGCAATCGCTCTGCCGACCAGCTGCTGGCAGAAGCTCTCGCTCCTCTCTTCGGCGTACCCGTAGTCAATGCTTTGGAAAAGAGTTGGGACCATAGGCACTTCTTGGCCACCGCTGAAATGCGCAATCGTTTTCAATGGAATGGCAATACGGAATTAACAGACAAATCGATCTTGTTGATTAGTTGCGCGCTCGATGATGAGCGGATCCGCAGGGCAGCGCTCGCGCTTCAGGAAGCATTTCCCTCTCGTATTGACGCGCTCGCACTCTACACTTGAGAGACTTGAAGTGAGCCGATGATGACGACGCCCTCGTCGACGCTGAGAAGCGGGGCGGAGATGTCTCCGCGTATTTCTGCGCGTCCTCGGAGAACGAGGCGCTTTTTCACAGTGATGTTGCCCTCGACCTTTCCAGAAATGAAGGCTTCTTCGAGCGCGATGTCTGCCTTGACAGAGCCCGTTGGCCCAACGATCAATTTACCAGAAGAAATGAGCTCGCCCTCAAAGCTTCCATCGATCCGCAGAAGCTTCTCAAAGGTCATCGTTCCTTTGATAGTGACATTGGCCGCAATGGTCGTCTCAGGCTCTTCTTGTTCGAGGCATTCTATTTCGCAAGTTTCCACAGCAGTACACTCCATTGCATTCATATAGTCAGTGGAGAAGGGATGTGGTGTCCGCTCTTTTAAATCCTGCGGTGGATAGGGTTCGCCTTTCATGAAATTGCTCCCAAATTGCTCAAACATACGCCTACCTCGTTTTTTTCAGCTATACCTTAAGTGCGGAGGGTCTGTCCAGGGGATTCTCAACTCTCGAGGTTGCGGCGGGCCATGTCGATCTGACGGCGGAGGGTCTCATCCTTTTCGACTTGTCCGGCGACCTTCTTCCAGGCGTGCAGGAGAGTGGAGTGGGTCTTGCCACCAAAGGCTGCAGAGAGACGGATCAGCGATTCGTTGATCATCTCTTTAGCCAGGTACATGGCGACTTGGCGAGGGAATGCGACGTTTTTAGTGCGGTTAGTACTCTTCAGATCGCTTACGCGTACGTCGTAGATAGTTGCGACGCTTTTGAGGATGTTTTCCACTGACACTTTTTTGTGGGGTGCAGATTGGAAGAGCTCGCTTAAGGTTTGGCTCACGACCTCTTCTGTAACGTCGAGTCCCATGAGACGGCAATAGGCGCTGAGGCGGTTGATGGCGCCTTCGAGTTGGCGCACGTTATTGTAAATGTGCTCTGCGATGAAGAAGGCGATTTTTTGGGGAATGCGGAACCCTTTTTGCTCTGCCTTGTGCTGTAAAATGGCAACGCGCGTCTCTAAGTCGGGGACGCCGACATGGGCGAACCCGAGACGTGCGGCACCATCGGACGCATGGAGAACCTGCCGCGCGACGAGCACGGCGTCTCTCATTGCCCGTGCTGCGAGTCGACGGCGATCGTCGAGAACGGCCTCTTCGGCGGGACGTGTCAGGACATCCGGTTCACGTCGATGATCCCCCTCACGCCGCAAGGCGGGCTCGGAGGGTGGACGCTCACACTCACCGCCGAGTTGGCCGGGTACCGCTGATGGCGGGGTTCAGCGTGTTCGGGGATATCACGTTCGCG
>JAZJZV010000091.1:20838-23938 GCA_040389485.1 Chlamydiota bacterium | reverse complement strand
ATTTATTCCAGGATTTTCAATTCAATCCCGATACGGCTCTTTACATTTCCAAGTCGGAAAAGAAGATTGTCGAGTTCATGACAGACGTCATTCCTCGCAACCAGCACCGGGTGACGTTCAACTGCCCGCAAAACCTTCTCGATCAGTTCATCTACGACCAGTCCAAATTCTCTCTGAACCTCAAGCACACCTCTCGCATCGACATCTATGAAATTGAGCTCGTCGTCGATGGGGCCCTGAAAGGTGTGCGCCTCGATCAGCTCTGGGAATGCCTGGGTTCCAAGCGTTCCTTCATAGAACTCGATGCTCCCAAAGGAAGGGGAAAGAAATCTACTGAAGGCAATAAAATGCCAAAGACCTTGGTTCTCGATTTAGAGCGGCTCAATGGAGTGATCCAGTTGTTTGACGAGATGGGAATTGAGATTCTCGAGAATTGTACGATTGAAAGACCTCTTTGGAGTTTGGCCAACATCGATGCCTCCCATTTTGAAGGTCTTCCCGTCGATTTCTCAATGACGGAAAATCTTATGGAGATCCGCAAACAGATGCTTGGCGAAAAAGTGCTCGACTATTCTCCAGTGCCGAGTGATGTTAAGGCGAAATTGCGCAGCTACCAGACAGAAGGCGTCCATTGGCTTGAAAGGCTAAGATCGATGTTCCTCAATGGGATTTTGGCTGACGATATGGGTCTTGGTAAGACATTGCAGGCCATCGTTGCACTCACGCAGCACCTGAAGAAAAAGAAGGGGTGTGCTCTCGTTGTTTGCCCCACTTCTCTTCTGTACAACTGGAAGGAGGAGTTTGCTAAATTCAATCCAAAGTTCAAAACAGTGGTCGTCGACGGCATTCCTTCCAACCGCAAGAAGCTCATCGAACAGATGGGCAACTGGGATGTGATGATCACCTCGTATACCTTGCTGCAAAAGGACATCGAATATTACAAAGCAACCCATTTCACTTATGTGATCTTGGATGAAGCGCAGCACATCAAGAACCGCGGCACGCGCAACGCTAAATCGGTGAAGATGGTGCAAGCAGAGCACCGATTAATTCTCTCGGGTACTCCGATCGAGAATTCTCTGGATGAGCTGTGGAGCTTGTTTGACTTCCTCATGCCTAGTTTCCTGGGAACCTACGATCGCTTTATCGAGAAATACATCCGCGTTTCTGGAAAAGAGCAAACGAAAAATTTGGAATACCTGCGCAAAAAAGTATCCCCTTTCATTCTCCGCAGGATGAAATCGGATGTTCTCGACGATCTTCCTCCCGTCTCCGAGCTCGTATACCATTGCCAACTCTCCGATGTACAGCTCGAGCTCTACCGCTCATACGCTGAGTCAGCTCGAGATGAACTGGTCAAGCTCGTGGAGCGCGACGGCTTCGACAGAGTCCAGATACACGTCCTGGCGACACTGACAAGGCTCAAGCAAATTTGCTGCCACCCTGCCATTTTTGCAAAAGAGAAGGCGGAGTCAGGAGATTCGGCGAAGTATGAAATGCTTCTCGAATTGCTCCAAACTCTGATTGAGGGCAATCACAAAACGGTCATCTTCTCGCAATACACACGCATGTTGCAAATCATGCGCGAAGACTTTGAAGCGATGAAAATCCCCTTCTGCTACCTCGATGGATCGAGCAAGAATCGTCTCGAAGTGGTCAAGCAATTCAATGAGGATCCGGCGATCCCCGTGTTCTTGGTCTCTCTGAAAGCAGGAGGAACGGGACTCAACCTCGTGGGAGCTGATACGGTCATCCATTATGACATGTGGTGGAACCCTGCTGTGGAGAGTCAGGCGACTGACCGCGTCCACCGTTTGGGACAGAAGAATTCCGTTTCCGCTTACAAATTAATTACACTTGGAACAATCGAAGAAAAAATTGCAGAGATGCAAAAGAAGAAAAAAGGATTGGTCAAGAAAGTGGTAAGCTGCGATGATGAAGCAATTGCGAAGCTCACATGGGAAGATGTGCTAGAGCTTCTTAAAACGTAAATTCTTGGAATTATGGCAACTAATCAAAAACAAAATGTTTTTCAGAAAATGAGTCGCGGAGTTTTTGACAAGCTAGGTCAAGTCTCCGGCATTTTCTCAAGCGATATTGGAATCGACCTTGGCACAGCGAACACTCTTGTGTACGTTCGCGGTAAGGGAATCGTGTTGGCTGAGCCTTCCGTTGTGGCCGTCGACTCAACGACCAATGAGGTTCTCGCTGTTGGCCACAAAGCCAAGGCGATGCTTGGAAAAACGCCTCGTAAGATCCACGCTGTCCGTCCCATGAAAGATGGTGTGATTGCCGATTTCGAAATCGCTGAAGGATTGATCCGCGCTCTACTCAAAAGAGTGACCCCTTCCCGTAGCCTCTTCCGCCCCAAAATTCTGATTGCCGTTCCATCTGGCATCACGGGAGTGGAAAAACGCGCGGTGGAAGACTCCGCTCTGCGCGCAGGAGCACAAGAAGTCATCCTGATTGAAGAACCTATGGCAGCTGCCATTGGCGTTGATCTTCCCGTACACGAACCTTATGCCAACATGGTCATCGATATCGGCGGCGGTACGACGGAAATTGCGATCATTTCACTCGGCGGCATTGTCGAGTCTCGATCACTGCGCATCGCTGGCGATGAGTTTGATGAATGTGTCGTCAACTACATGCGCCGCACCTACAATCTAATGATTGGTCCCCGCACTGCGGAAGAGATCAAAATGACCATCGGCTCTGCCTACCCGCTCGGAGATAACGAGCTGGAGATGGAAGTCAGAGGCCGCGACCAAGTCGCCGGACTCCCGGTCACCAAGAGAATCAATTCGGTAGAAATCAGAGAGTGTTTGGCTGAACCCATTCAGCAGATCGTTGAGAGTGTTAAACTCGCACTTGAAAAATGTCCTCCTGAACTTGCAGCTGACCTCGTTGAAAGGGGAATGGTGCTTGCTGGTGGTGGAGCATTGATCAAGGGCCTTGACAAGGCGCTGATTAAAGCAACAGGACTTCCCGTTATTGTCGCTCCAAATCCATTGCTCGCCGTCTGTTTGGGTACTGGCAAAGCCCTTGAATATCTCGACAAATTCAAGAAGCGCAGATCAATGGCTCTATAGCATTGCAG
>JAZJZV010000091.1:0-20828 GCA_040389485.1 Chlamydiota bacterium | reverse complement strand
AATGTTGGATACCGTGATTTTATAGTTTGCATCATCCTCTGGCATCGACTGGATTTGAACCAACAGAGTGTCTAAAATTTTCTGAAACCTTTCCATCTCAGCTCGTGGTTTTTCCTCTGCATCAAAGTGGCAGCCACGTCTGCAGTAGAGCGTGACCTCTCCCTCTTTGTCAATTGTATAGGCGAGGAACTGCTCGCCGTGCAATAGGGTGTTGGGACGTTCAAAGAGTGTAGGATCGCTGGAATAGTTGTATTTTTGATCAGATAGGCTCTTCGTAAAAATGCTCACGTAATACACCTTGCCGCTTTCATCATGGAGTTCGTTGTAACAGGTGTTAATTCCTCTAATGGGAGCACTCTGTAGATAGTGCTTGGAGCCGAGCTTGGCCTCTGCTGCAAGGAGGAAGAAAAGGGTGGCCTGATAGCGGCAACAGCCTAGCTCTTCTTTCAGTGCGTCTCTGAGTGAGTGGGGTTGCATCACCATTTCCCTGCACTTTTCTCGACGCTCCATCTCTGTGGTGAACATGCCCTCATAGGCATTTTTCATTGCTGAGACGGCTAACTTTTCGATGAGTGGTAGCTTTTCCTCAAAGGATAGCTCTTGGGTCTCTCTCGCCTGTTCAAGAAGGGGTGTAAGTGCGTCTGACGGTTCGATTTGGACGCTATAGGGACTTTGTCCGAAAAAGCTTGATATGATACAATTATTTTTAATTTCAATTTTGGCTGACATGTATTACCGCTGTTTTTATTACCATTGTTGTTGTGAATAATCTCATCTTTTCAATTTTGTGTAAATATTAAAAAATAAACATTATTATACTCGAGATTAAAACTTTATTTTAATATATTTTTGAGAATTATTATTTTATGTTTTATTTTTATCCTGAAAATCCTCTATAATTGAACTGCATCAGTAAACATTACGATGGGTTTGTATGAGTTCTTCTTCAATGTCAATGGTGGATTCGGACCCTTCCATTAGAGAGTCTAATGCATCTTCTTCCACTTGTGCCCTTTGCAGCTCCCAAGAGGTGCAAGGCCGCCTTATATATTCAGACTATCGCTACTGGAATGTTCTCTACGCGCGAGCTCCTGTCGAGGAAGGTCATTTCATCCTTGCTCCAATCCGGCATGTCAAAGCCCCTGATCATCTATCTCATGAAGAGGTCGTGGCGCATCAAGAAGTGCTGCGAAGATGTTCCAATGTCGCCAATCAGTTGTATCGGACATCTAATAAACCTTACTTATTGCATGCTGATGTGAATCTGGAATCACAGCACTACTTTGAACAGTTTGTTCCTTATGCTCCGGAGCTGAAGAAAGTCACGCTGTACAATTTACTTTTTGACTCCGGGAAAAAAGATCTTTCTGATGAGGAACTAGCTGTGGTTACTGGACCGAGCAAAGGGTGCTTTCAACAAGCTGCCCATGAAACTTTTGTCAATGAGCAATGCGATGTTTTTGTGCGGGCACTCAATTACTCGCCGATCATGAAGTTTGCTGTGGCGTGGAGGTTGGAATTATTAACAGAACTTACAGGCTCACATCAAGGCTTGCTCTATAGGATCAAAGAGATTAACGATCTTGTCAGCGCGAGTTCCTTTGTCGGAAAAGCAGAGATCTCTAATCCCAAAGAATTTTGGGAGAAGTGCGCGCAAGTGGATCAAGTGCTCCGCAGTTCGGTTTGGTGTCGAGAACTACCCTACGTTCAAGGGCGCGACCGTCTGACATTTATCTCCCCTCATATATTTAATCACGTCGTATTGTCCGATGGGACCTCGATGAATGCTTCCCACATTAAATTCCCAGATGAGGGTCAGCCCTATTCTGCGGCAGAGACATTCGTATATGCGATGTCGGCTCCTATGCCGTCGTTCATTCTGCAAACGCTACGCATGTACGCGCAAGAGGGAGCTAAATACGTAGTGAACGTCACAGATTTTGAAGAGGAAAGCCCGCACGGTGAGACTGCGATCAAAGCACACCGCTATCTGCCAGACGAGGTAGGTGGCGAGGTGACGGGAGCGGGGTACTCCATCCGAGCGACGGCGATCCGAGAGACCCCGCTGTCAGAAACTCTTGTCCTTGAAGAAAAAGATTGCACTTATGAAGTTGACGGACAAACGCACTCCATTACCCAATTCCACTTGAAAGGGTGGGTCGATAACACCCCGGGAGATCCCGAAGCCATTGCCCACGTCATTGAAAAAGTTCTTGCCTTTGGAGGACCCGGCTTTGTGCATTGCAGTGCGGGAATAGGGAGGACAGGAGTCTTTGTGGGAGGATTGCAGATTCTCAAACAAATGCAACAGGGGATTGTTCCCGATATTGAAAAAATTGCAATTCAGATGCGTACACAAAGGGCCCATTTGGGAGGCTCTCCTGCGCAATACGAGGTCCTTTGGGATCTTAAAGCAGTCTTTGAGTCAAAGCTTCAGGCTGCCTCCTCAACTAATGATCAATCCATTGAAGAATAGGTATATCCATGGCATCGTGTAGTATGGCATTAACTTGCCCTGTTTCTGAAGCGCACTCAAAGGGACCGTGCTACGCACATGATGAATATGAGTTTTGTAAAGGTTTGATGCATCAAGGCCTTCCCTCGATTATCCATTTGGGCATTCGATGGAGAATGGAGGTTCTTCTAACGATGGCTGACCCCTCACGAAGAGAGTCTATTGAGGAGCTGTTGCAACAGGCAAGAGCCATGCCCGCTGAGGGATTCCCTCAACACTTTTACAATCAGCTCGGATCTGTGGACGTTGCGCTGCGCAAATCATGCCTGCCCTATTCGCCCGGAAGAGATCGCTATCTCCCCGTCACGCCCTACCAATTTAACCAGGCCCATTTGCACGATGGCACCCCCCTTAATGCTTCCTATATCAAATTTCCAGAGGATCACGAGGATTATCCCCATGCGAGCGTCTTTTCCATCGCTCTTTCGGCTCCTCTGCCCGAGTACGCTCTCCAGACTTTGCGCTATTTCGCGCAGTCAAATATCAAAACGGTGGTCAATTTGACCGATTTTGAAGAGGGGAGCCACATCAAAGCGCACCGCTATCTCCCAGAGAAAGTGGGAGACTGCGCTGTTTACTGGCCAGCAACAGTGAGGCTGCTATCCGTTACGGAGGAGGATCTCTCTTCCTCGTTTCACCTCACGACCAAAACGTGCGAGCTCTACGTCGATCATTACGTGCACCAATTTAAAGAGTTTCACGTGCAAGGGTGGAAAGACTTTACTCCAGGTGATCCGAATACCATCGCTCTTTTGATCGAAAGAGTGTCAGAATATGAAAAAGGATTTGATTGGAGCGCAGGTCCCTGCGCAGTGCATTGCAGTGCGGGAGTGGGAAGGACCGGAGTGGTCATTGGCGGGAAGAAAATCCGGGAGCTTTGCCTCAAAGGGATTGAGCCCAATGTAAGAAGGATTGCGGCATCTATGCGGATGCAGCGCACCTTTCTTGGTGGATCGCGCGAGCAGTATTACATGCTCTGGGAACTTGCCAAAATATTTAAGAGCAGAATTGCTTGAGCCAGTCCTTTGAGCTCAAAGGACTACCCGTCGCATGCGTGACAAGTCCGCTCCAGGGCAGTGTATTGCCCGGGAAAAAGACCTTTTCTATCAAAAAGCGACCTGTCTTTTCCGATGCAAAATCCTCGATGGATTCCTCCAAAGAAGAAGCAAATAACTCTCCCATGAGATAGCTGAAGTAGTAGACGGGCGCTAAGCCGATGTGGTACTTCGCTGCCCAGTCGCAGCCGCTCGGGCTGCCCGAGGAGCGGATCTTTTGATGTTTTTCGACAAGAGACCACCAGAGGGCGTTCAGGTCCTGCTCGGGGTTTTTGTATAGCTCCCTTTCAAAAGCCGTCATCACAAAGACCCAGCGGCTGAAGATGAGTTGTCTGCGCTGCAGGCTAACTTCCGCTTTTTTCTTGAGAGACGCCTTGTCTTTGCCCACTAAAAGATCGAGGGTGGCAGAGCGGTAGGCTTGTCTGCCCGCGAGAAGTGCCATCGCTTCCGTGGTGATCATGTGGGGAGGATTTTTGAGGAGCCAGGGCAGTTTGTGGTTGCAGCCCAGGTCGTAGACCGCATGGCCCAATTCGTGAAGCATTGTTTCCAGCCACTTAATCGAGGGCTTGACGTTGTTGAGCACGCGCACATCTCCTTCGCGATCGATGTGGATGCAAAAGGCATGCTGATTTTTTCCTGGGCGCTCGTAGTTGTCGCTGCGACTCAGGACTTCTGCGACCCCAAGGCCCATTTTCTGGAAGAACAGCTCGCTGGTGTGGACGATGTCGACACCCTCTAAGAGCTGATCGAGCTCTTTGCTATCGAGGGGATCTTCCTGGCAGAAGGGCTCCGACCACGCCCAGGGACCAATCTCCTCTTGGGAAACGTGAAATCGCTCTGCTGCGCTTTTTTCGATTTGCTCGAGAACTGTGGTATAGGCAGCTTCAGAATCGTGGGAGAGTTTTTCAAAGGTCGTGAGGAGCACCTGCTCCTCTACTTCTTGCAGTTCGAGCTGCATGGTGAAGTAGTCGGGGTAGCCAAGGCTTGTGGCGGCTTCATTTCTCAGGCGAACGAGATTGAGAATATGCGGAGCGAGCTCCTTGCCGATTTGTTTCGAAGCATCCCAGACTTTTTTTCGCTTTGCGACATCATTTTCGAGCTTTAGCACTTCGCGGATGTCATTTTCAGAAAACGTTTTGCCATCTACTGTGGGACGAAAATGAGAGTAGATCAGCGAAAGACCCGCTTCCGCGTGGGAAATTTTCTCGATAAGCTCTTTCGGGATCATATTCGATTTGAACGTGCGGATCAGCTCATTAAGTTGCCGCTTGAGAAGAGGATCAGTGAGCGCAGGATCGCGATCCCATGCGAGGAGTTGATCGTATACGGCTTTGTCGCTAAAGAGAAGAGAGAGCTCAACTTCGAGATCTGCCTTAAGAGCGGCAGCGTCCTTGCTCCCCGTCGTTTCGAGAATCCAGGAGGCCAGCTTGGTCTGGCGCACCTTTTGAGCCATTTGGGGAACAAACGTTTCCAAGAACAATTCAAATGGCATCATCTCTCCAATTTATCTAGAGTAGATCTCTTGGGGTTTAAAAAAGAAAGAGATTTCTTTTTTCGCATTTTCCAAGCTATCGGAACCGTGGACGGCGTTCTTATCGATCGATTTTGCAAAGTCGGCGCGGATAGTTCCAGGTGCCGCTTCTTTGGGGTTGGTTGCTCCCATCAAGTCGCGGTTCTTGGCGACAGCATTGTCACCTTCGAGAGCCATCACGAGAACAGGTCCTTCGGTCATGAAAGTGACGAGTTCTTGGAAGAAGGGGCGATGTGCATGCACTGCATAAAATGCTTTTGCTTGTTCTGTAGAGAGGTGGAGCATTCTTGCGGCAACGATTTTGAGTCCAGCTTTCTCAAAGCGAGAAAGGATTGCACCGATGTTGTTAGCAGAGACTGCATCGGGTTTTAAGATCGATAGGGTCTGTTCTTGAGACATGTATTTCTCCAATTGTGTAGGAGCGGTCGATTATAGGAGAGGAAGTTGCAAAACTCAAGCAAAAAGGGGTTCCTTTGCGGAGTCTGAAAACGCTAAGAAATATTTTACTGACGACTTGCAAGAAGTTGGGAGAGAACGCAAAGGCGCTAAGTCGGTAAGTCGCAAAAATACCTCTTCTGCGCGTCTTTAGTGACGCTGCGGCTTTGCGTTTAAAAGAATAGGTGGTAGAAAATTTGGCTTGGCTTGCAATGAGGAGTTTGTCTATTCTGTGTTTATGACCTACGGAAATTATCCCGATCTCAAGCAAGTAAAGCGAGCTCTTGTCATCAAAATGCGTCATCACGGCGACGTTTTGCTGACCTCTCCGCTGTTCACTCAGCTCAAAAAAGCGATGCCCCATGCTGAGATCGATGCGTTCATTTACAAAGATACTCTTCCCATGCTCGAAGGGCATCCCGCAATTTCCGATTATTTGCTCTACGATCGCGGATGGAAGAAGCTGGGCCCGATCGCAAAGATTGGAAGAGAATTGCAATTGCTCAAGGCTGTGCGCTCTAAGGGATACGATCTCGTGATCAACCTCACAGAGGGGGATCGCGGAGCGATTGCGGCACTCATTTCCAAGAGCCGCTACCGCGTGGGATTTGATCCGAAAGGAGAAGGTTTGCTCGGCAAACGGAAGGTGTATACACACACAGTGAAGATTTGCCCCCATCCGCGCCACACCGTTGAGCGGCAGCTCGATGTGCTGCGCAGAATCGGAATTTTCCCCGCAGTGGAAGAGCGCGATCTGTTTTTGCACATTCCCGAAGAAGCGCTTAGCCGCATCGGAAAGTTGCTTCTCGAAGCGGAAATTTCACCTCTCAATTATGTTCTCATCCACCCTGTATCGCGCTGGCGTTTCAAATGCCTCTCCATCCAACAGATGGCAGATGTCATCGCCCAATTGCATGAAAGAGGCGAGAAGATCGTTCTTTCCTCAGGACCAGATGCTCAAGAACTTGCGATGATAGACGAGATCCTTGCCAAAGTGCCCCACGTGCCCGTGCTCAATACCGGCGGCAAGCTGACTCTCAAAGAGCTCGCCTGTTTGATCCAGCACAGTAAAGCGCTGATCTGTGTCGATTCCGTGCCATTGCACATCGCCTCGGCGCTCAAGACCCCGGTCGTGGTTGTATTTGGGCCCACATCTGATGTCAATTGGGGACCCTGGATGCACCCGAAAGCGCGCGTCGTTTCGCAGAATTTCTCTTGCCGTCCCTGTTACCAGGATGGATGCGGCGGCAGCAAGATGAGCGATTGTCTGTTTTCTCTGCCGGTGAGCCGCATTCTGTCGGCGTTCGATGATCTTCTACAGCCTGAAATTTTCTCCGAAGTAGGAGGCTCTGGCCTCCGGATTCTCGAGTAGCTCAGTGACAGTGCCCGACATCAGGACCTTGCCCTCGCGGACGAGATAGCTGCGGTCGACGATGGAAAAGATCTCACGTGCGTTATGATCGGTAATGAGGACGCTGATTCCCTTCGACTTCAGGTGGCGGATCATGGTTTTGACGTCATTGACCGCAAGAGGGTCGATGTTGGCAAAGGGCTCGTCGAGAAGAAGGAGCGAGGGCTCGCTGATGAGTGCGCGGGTGATCTCTAGACGTCTTCTTTCACCACCGGATAGGCTGCTCGCTTTTTTCTTGGCGAGGCTGGAAAGGTGGAGTTCGTTCAAAAGAATTTCAAGGCGCTCTTTTCTCTCTTGAGGTGTGATGGGAAGCGTTTCGAGAATGCAAATCAAATTTTCTTCGACGGTCAAATTGCGGAACACGGAAGGCTCTTGCGCAAGGTATCCCATTCCTTGCTTAGCGCGCTCGTGGATGGGCGTGCGGGTCACTTCCTTGTTATTGAAAAAAACTTTTCCGGAGTCGGGGCGGATCAGGCCGATGGTCATGTAGAAGGCGGTCGTTTTGCCAGCACCATTGGGTCCCAGAAGACCCACAACTTCTCCTTTTCCCACTTGCAGACTTAAGCCATTGACGACAGCTTTGCCACTATAGGACTTGACGAGGTTTTCTGCCTTGAGCAGGGGAGCTGTGTTGGAGAGAGGTTTAAAGAGGGGGCTTGATCCCGCGGCTCTGCGCGCAATCTCTGCAGTGGAGGGAGGGATGTTCATCTGGGGGGGATTTTTTTTGTTCATGGCAATTGGCTCAGTTGAGGGAAAATCTGTTGAAACTTGGACTGCTCTTCAGGAGTGAATGCAAACTGCACTTTTCCAACTCCTTTGATGTTCTGCTGTTTTGTCTCAGAGTCGTAGGTGATGTGCACTTCAGGGGCAGAAAGATGCATTCCCTGGGTCTCATCCCAAAAGAGCACCTTGCGGCCGGGATCGGCGGAGAGGATCAGCGTGCGGGTTGAGAGGGAATAGGTGACGCGATCGGCGATGCCGCAGCGGGGAGGTTGTTTCGGGTCATGGGAAAAGAGGCGGATGTTGCCCTTGAGCGTCAGTGATGTGGGCTGCATGGCGTGGCCCACGAGGGCGTATTCCATTTGAGAGTTGTCCGCGTAGATGGCCACTTCGCTCTCTTCGTAGTAGAGTTGGTTTTCGGGAAGGACCTTGCCATTAGCAATGGGGCTTTCAACTGTGGCGCGCAGTTGTTCGCTATCGATCAATATCGCTCCTTGAGAGATGAGCTTATGGCTCACTTGGTTACTATCTTTGTAAAGAAGGGAAGCGGGGCCAAGCGCCTGGATCGATTTGAGTTGCGACGCTCCTTTTTGGGTGGTTTGCACGATGGTGAGTTGATCATTTGCAGTGAGTGTGCCAATACTTGCTTCATCGACGCGAATGTTGCCTTTTAGCGTCAGAGTGTTCTTGATCTGGTCCCAAAATAAATGGTCTGATTGGAACTGGATTTTGGTCTTTTGAGTTTTCGGAAGCAGTAGAGTTCCCAGGGTTCCCACAGGTTTGAGAAGAGTGAGTTTGGATTGGATCAGGTTGAGGTCGACCATGTCGGCATCGACGATATCCTCGCCATGGAGAAGCTTGCAACGGGATCCATCATCTTTGGGATAGGCGGTTACAATGCCCTGAAATTCTTTTTGCACGGTTTTACTGTCAGAGGAGAGCTCTCTGCGGTAAAAAGCGCGGTCTGCTTGCAATTGGAACTCTTTGGCGTAGTCGATGACGACTCCTTCTTTGGCCAAAATTGTCTGGATGTCGTATTCAGTCTTGTTATTCTCTTGCGCATGCTTTTCGAAATTGAGCTCGATGCAGCTGCCCGTAAACTGCAAAGGGACAGTCTCTGCTCCCTTCTTTTTCGAGAGTTGATCGGAATAGATCACTTTTCCATTTTCTGCAGGGAGAAGAATCCCTTTGAGGGTGACAAAGTCGAGATCAGCGCTATCGCATAAGATTTGGGCATTGCTTTT
Source organism: Chlamydiota bacterium (assembly GCA_040389485.1). Lineage (GTDB taxonomy): Bacteria > Chlamydiota > Chlamydiia > Chlamydiales > Rhabdochlamydiaceae > JAZJZV01. The sequence goes on along the minus strand of JAZJZV010000091.1, from coordinate 11,917 downwards.
GAGGGCTAGTTGGACATCGTGGCGCAATTGGATGAAGGAAAAGGGGAATTCCGTTCCCGTTTCAGGGCGCTGGAGCGAGGCCTGTTCTGCGGTCATTTTGCCTAGCCCGTGGTCGAGAACAACATGTCCAGAGAGAGTGAGCGCGTTGCCATCATAAGAAGCGTTGGAAGAGGAGAGCGATCCGCTCTCAGGGATCGCAGGACCCTCTGCTAGTAAAGGGCAGAGCATCACCGTGAGGAAGAGGGAAAGAATTTTCATGGTCCTAACTCCGCTTTAAAATGTTGCGCATTGAACTGCGGGTTTTTCCCGGAGATCGCAAAAGAGACATCGTCAGCCTTGCCTTTCAGGAAAGGGACAGCTTTGCCCAGCTCTTGCGGCAGCTGCTGACCGCCCAGTTTGTAAAGCGAAAGAGCCACGGAGTGGGCGAGGAATTCCTGGGTGTGGTAGCGATAGAGACCCTCTTGCGCTTGGAAATAACGGATCTGCTGCGCAGCCCCGGCTCCTGCATTTGCTGCGTAGATCTTGTCCTGCATCCAGCATTGGATATTGTCCAATTTTTCGATGAGATCGAATTTTTTGCCATCGGGCTTCAAGGTGAGCAGAGAGGACTGACTAAAAATGCGGTACTGTAGGCGCGACTTGTCTTCTTGAGTGAACCAGATCTCTTTCACGACGCCGGTGCGTTTTTGCTCGGTCGTTGTCACAATGCTTTGCGACGAGGCGAGCTGTTGCTCAGCAATGGTTTTCTTGATGGCGGCAATGTCAGAGGGGCGGACAAAGACGAGCGCATATCCCCAGAAAAGGGTAGCTATGACAAAAAAGAGCAGGCAGAAACGCGTCGTCCGCTGGAACATTTCAAAATCCTTGCACCACTGAGTACAGTTGATGGACCTCTTTCAGCAATTGGGGCAGTTGATCGAAGGGATAGACAGAGTCCTTGTCGCTTTTGGCATTCGCAGGATCGGGATGGGATTCGATGAACAGGCAATTGCAGCCAGCAGCGATGGCAGCGCGCGTCAGAGTCGGGATGAACTCGCGTTGTCCTCCAGAGGCATTGCCCAGTCCTCCGGGGAGCTGCACGGAATGGGACGCGTCAAAGCACACCGGAAAGCCAAAGCTTTGCATAATGGGAATCGCCCGCATATCGGTGACGAGATTGTTGTACCCAAACGAGGTGCCGCGATCTGTCAAAATGATTTTTTCATTCCCGGTGGAGAGGATTTTCTCGACGGCATTTTTCATGTCCCAAGGAGACATGAACTGCCCTTTCTTTACATTGATCACAGCGCCGGTCCTTGCAGCAGCAAGAAGCAAATCGGTCTGTCTGCAGAGAAAGGCGGGGATTTGCAAGATGTCGCATACCTCACCTGCAGCCGTTGCCTCTTCGGGGGAGTGGACGTCGGTGAGCACAGGAATGCCAAACTCTTTTTTGATCCTGCCGAGGATCTTTAAGCCTTGTTCCAGCCCAGGTCCGCGGAATGAGGAACCAGCGGAGCGGTTGGCCTTGTCGTAGCTCGATTTGTAGATGAAGTTGATAGCGGGAAATGCGGAGAAAATCTCCACGAGCTTTTCAGCTGCCGCCAGGGCGTGTTCTTCGCTCTCGATTGCGCAGGGGCCCGACATCACAGCAAGCTTGTGTGATTTGCCGATAAAAAAATTGTTTACAGGTATCTCTTTCATAGGAACCATCATCGCCGTTCCCTCGGTTTTATTCAATGGGAAAACATGTCCTGTAACGAGTAAAGCCCGGGGGGTTGCTTGACGAGGAATTTCGCGCCGAGAAGTGCGCCATGCGCGAAGGCATCGCGGGAGTGTGCCGTGTGCTTGAGCTCAATCCTCTCATGCCCCCACTCGAAAACGATGAGATGCTCGCCGATGGCCTCGCCGCTGCGGATGGAGTGGATGACGATCTCCTGCTTGCTGCGCGGGTGGGAGCTCTGCGAAGCCACGACCATTTTGCCCTGGGCGATGGCGTCAGCCAGTGCGATTGCCGTGCCGCTAGGGCTGTCCTTCTTATGGACGTGATGGGTCTCGATGATGTCGATCGTGCAGCCGCCAAAAAGCGCCTTGCCCAGCGCCGCAGCCGTCTGCAGGCAGAGGGCGATCCCCAGGCTGAAGTTGGGGGAGTAGAGGATGGGGATATGCTCAGACGAGGCTCTGATTGCCCGTTTTGCCTCCTCGGAGTGGCCTGTCGTCCCGATCACGAGGGGTTTGGAAGCTCTGACAGCCTCCTCCAAAAAGCCCTGAGTGGCCTCCGCTGAGGTGAAGTCGATGGCGACATCGCATCCCTGGATGAGAGGAGAGTTGTTCGTTATGTCATTTATAGAGAGAAGGTTACGGATAGAAATTTCAGGGTCGCTGCCTGCCAGTTCGAGGATCCTGCTCCCTACCCTGCCGGTTGCACCGAGAACTGCGATTCCAATTGTCATGGGGCCTCCTCGCTTTTTGGCTGATGCTAGCACACCCACTGATTATGCTACCACTAGGCAAGCGCTTGTATTAACTTGTTGTTTTTGAGTGTTTTAATTACGCGTTAATATTATATCTATGTTGATTTTTTTTGTTGAAATGATTTTACTGTATTGTTATTATTAATCTAGACGAGGAGGTAATTGATGCTTATTTTAGAAGAAATTATCAAAGTCACTTCAGCACCTAAATTTTGTCGCGGGTGGCGGGCAAAGCTCTCGAAGTGGTTCTACCCTTTCTGATACTGCAGCTTGCGTGCGCTGATTTGCTTGAGGAGTCCATTGACCCATTCGATGGACTCGAAAAGGTTGATCAGCGTCGACTTGTCTTTTTCAAAATGCACTGAAGACTGTCCTTCAAACTTTGACTGATGCTTCACTTGTGTCATGAGATTGTGATGCAGCAGTTGTTCTTCTTCAGATGGCTCTTCGTTGTTTTCTTCATCAGATGACTCCTCGCTCTTGTCTTCGCAGTGGATGTCGAGAAAGAGGCGATAGGAGAAGAAGCGTTTGCTGAAGAGAAAAAAGTTGTGCGGCGGAGCAAAAGAGGCCCAGGGCATATTTCTTTTCTGCAGCTCAAACAACTCTTCGAGCTTCGACGGGTAAATGTGAGAGGAGGAGATAATTTCGGGGTGAAGTGCGACCTGAGTAGACTCATTCACGTAGGAAGCGTCGTAGGTCTCTTGATCTACCGCCCAACGGATGTGTTCTTTGATGTCGAGTTGATCAATTGTAATGCGCTTCATTTTCTTCCCTCACGTCAAACATTATTCACTTTGTGAAAATTAGAATCAAGTGATAACTGAGGTGGTGAGTTTTTCTTCTATATCGAGATTGGACAAATCGATTCTTAGAAATTATTTAGCCCAAATGCGCTCCAATCATTTCAGAAAAAGACTTCTCAAAAAATCCGGTTTTTCATAAGATGTTCGCGGCAAGCCGTGGATGTATGACGAGATTTATCACAAAAAACATCAAGACCCTGATCTATTCTTTAAGCCTTTCTAGCGTGGCTTTTGCGTTCCTTCCTCCCACTTTTCTAGGTGCTGAGGATGAGTTCGATTTCGCGCTGAGTCAGGAAGCGCTTTCTGCATTTGATATTTTTGCAGAAGAAGAATTTGACGCCGTGCCACCGGCGATCATCGTTCAAGAAGAGGATCCTGCGCAGGCCGATGGCGGGCATTTCATCAACTTCAATGACGTTCCGGTCATCGAGTTCATTCGCTTTGTCAGCAAAATTTCGGAAGAGAATTTCATCTACGACAGTCGGCAGCTCCAATTCAACATCTCTCTTTCGACGGGAAAGTCGGTAGGTCCTGCCATGATCGTCCAGGCGCTCATTCAGCTTTTAAAGACGCACGGGCTTTTGATCTCCCAGGAAAATGGATATTACGTGATCCACGATTCCACGACTGCCGGCAAGCCAGCTGATGCATTAACTTCCGCAGCAGATCTTCTCTTGGCCGCAAACGATCTCTCTTTGCCTGCTGGCGAAGCTGTCCGCTCTCCATCGGCTGAAAACTACGAATTTTTTGTCTACAAGTTGCAGTATCATGAAGGCCCTGAAATTGAAGACGCTCTCAAGCGCGTTGGTGCAGATTTGCGCTCGCAGCCAGATGCTCCTCTCAAACTGATTAATGCGATCCAGTCACTGCAGTGGGTCAAAGCGACCAATTCGATGCTCTTCTCCGCCGATCCGGAAACGCTCGGCAAACTCAGAGTGTTGATCGAGAGCCTAGATAAGCCGCTGCGCCAAGTCTTTATCGAAGTGCTCGTCATTGAAACCGATGTGAAAAAGAGCATGGATTTTGGTCTGCAGTGGGCAGCAGGCGGCCAATATAACAACCGCGTGGGTTTTGGCGTCGGCAATTTCGCCCCCAGTGGCGGCGGCGCAGGCTCATTTGCCTCGGCCATGCAGGGAATCAATGCGACGAATACCCCCACAGGCCTTGGCCAAATCCCCCTCGTTCCCGGGTTTGATCTTGGCGTGATCGGCGACATCCTCTTGCATAAGGGTAAGTCCTACCTCTCTCTGGGTTCTCTGGTATCTGCTCTACAAATCGATGGAACCAGCACGATCGTCCTCAACCAGAAGATCATCACACAGGACAACAAGAATTCGACCATTTTCGTCGGCGACAACATTCCGTTTACAGGATCTGTCGTCTCTACCGTTGGGCAAAGCCAGCAGACTACCGCTAACATTGAATACCGCGATATCGGCGTCAACCTGAGCATCACGCCTCGTCTGGGCGAAGGGGATGTCATCACGCTGGATATCAATGAAGAGATCACTGAGAGCCTGGAGCAGGACTCGATGGGCGGCAACAATTCGACAGTCAATGGGATCCGCACGACCAAGACCAACATGGCCACCCACGTCCACGTTCCCGACAAACACTTCCTCGTCCTCAGCGGGATGATCCGCAATGCCAAGGCCAAGCACAGGGCGGGACTTCCTTGCCTCGGCGGCCTGCCTGTCGTAGGGGCGCTATTTAGCAAGACGCGTCAGCACGACGAAAAGCGCAACGTGATTATCTTCGTAAGACCTCATATCATCCATTCGATTGAGGACTACAAGCGAATCACCCAGCAGCAGGAAGCCGCCTTCGAGCAGCAAGCAGAGCGCAAGGACTTCCAGGCCGGCGTCAACCTCGTCGCTCCCTCACCTTAACAGATTTTTAAACCGAGTTCTCTCTTTTATATAATTCGGCATTTTGGGATGATGAGCCCTTATGGATTGATAGCTCAGCTGGATAGAGCACCCGCCTTCTAAGCGGGCGGTCGCAGGTTCGAGTCCTGCTCAATCCGTTTATCTTGATGCAAAATTGTAGGGATAAGAACGTGAGCCAGGGACAGCTTCTCGGAGATTTTGAGATTGTAGTAGACCGGTTCGAGAATCTGGAACGCACCCTAGAGCAGTTCCAAACACCTGAATTTCAGCGATTGGATGAAAAGCAAAAAGCTGAACGCATCAATCGCACTCTTTGCGAGTGGATCAAGGGGAAAAAGACCCCCTGTTTTTTACTCCCTGCAGTCCTCCGTTACTTCGAGGAGCTGCACTCTCTTAAAATTCTTGAAAACTATCCTTTTTTTCACTTTGAACTTTGGCTCAACCAGTCAGAAGAGTTGAGCGAAGAGGACAATTACCAAATCCGCGCAAAAATTGCTGGAAAATGGGTTCCTCGCGACACTTACCAGATCTATTTCCCTATCGGCATGGGCAAGACCTTTTCCGGATCCCATTACGTCACCGCGCATAGTTCTCCCGATCTGGATACGACAGTGGCATCTTTCTGGGGCTGGATGGACGCCTTTGCTGCCCGCGTTTCTTCTGGTATGCATTTGTGGAACGTCCCCGGCGGAGCCCCTACATCGCAAATTGAAGTGGGACTCTTATTCGACAAGATCTTTGGCAAAGCTGTTTTTGATCTGTTAGCCAAGACCCGCACTTCCCTTTCCCTTTCTGGTCTTGACCTGATGACTCAAAAAGGGCTGGTGCGCAAGCAAACCCATGAAACGATGTTCTCAATCGATCACGAACGGATGCAGAATGCGGTCGTCTTAGTCGATGAGCAGGGGTATTATTTGGGAGATTGGCGCAACTTCGACGTCGAAGGGGTGCGCAACGTCACCTTTCTTCTCAACAATTGCCTCCGCTGGTTTGAAAACAATCTGCACGTCAAATTGATTTCCCTCTTTGCCAAGGAAAATCTCTCTCTGAAAGATTTAAATTCATTTACAAGCGCTGTCTTTTTAACACAGATTGGCGAGTGCCAGCCCGCCAAAGAATTTACCTCTAAGCAGAGCACACTTGCTCAAGATTTTCTGACAAAAGTGCTCGGGCTGAAAAAAGGGCTACAAAGCACGTTTGAAGATTTTGCTAAAGCGATGAAAGAACGCTCCCTCTTCGAGTTCCAGGAGTTTGTTGAGGTCGTGGAGGGGATGCACCGCTCACCTCTTTTTGATGCATCGGGATTCCTGATTGAAAACCGCCCTCGCCTTTTCCATTTTCTGGAGAAGATCATCCAAGGCCTCGAGCTCGCCATTCAGAGCGTGCGGAACTATTTAGAGCGCTTGGATGTGGCCCTCAGCATCAAGACCGAGGTATATGGCCACAATCCCCAGTTCATCAGCCACCGCGACGATGTCGAAGAGATCCGTAGCAAAATGGGGAATTATCCCTACCTAACCGTAGCGGCAACAGAGAAAAATTCCAAATTGCTCGCCCTCGGGATCGTTCAGTCCCGAGATGTGCATCAGAACATTTTGGGGACTGTCAGTCTGCGCGATTTCTGCAATCGCGACGAAACAAAAATCCCTTCCTATTTGGAAGTGATCAGCGTGGTCGACCATCACAAGACGAGCCTGCAGACCATCTCCGCTCCGATTGCCAACATTTCAGATGCCCAATCTTCCAACGTCCTGTGCAGCGAGATGGCCTTTGAGGTCAATGACCACTACAGTACGGGCAGCATGAACCGGGACGAGGTGCAAAAACAGATCGATCTCACCGCAAAAGAGATTGCTTCTTCAGAAGGGAAGCGAATCATGCAGCGGCTGCTCCAAAAGCTCATCGCAGCGGACAGCAAGGGGACCTTCTTCATTGATCCCATGCGCGAGTTCATCGAGTACATCCACTTCTTCTATGCCATTTTAGACGACACCGATCTTCTGACAAAGGTGTCTCAGCGCGACGTGGAGTGTGTTCGTCACCTGATTAACCGAATGAAATCGATCGCTATGCATACAGAGGTCGAGGTCATTGCATTTGATGATATAGCCAGAGACCGCTCTTTTGCCCGCAATGCAGCCTCACGTATCCTGCGCAATCCCGATGTCTATTCCCTATACCGCAAGATCTATTTGGCCAAGGAAGAGAGCGTCGACGAGAACATGCACTTCTGCTCTCAAGGCAAGCCCTCCAATCTCTTCGTCGATACCAAAGAGCAAAACGGGTGTGCGCGCGTCGGACAAACGAAGATGTTTGCGAAAAACCATTCCGTCTACGACAAGTCCGTCAAGCACCTCCAGAAATTTTGGTGCGATGGCGCTCTGGACTTCTGGAAAAGCCATCCCGAAGTCGACTTCCACATGCATATGGTGAGCACTGTCGCCGGAGCGGAAGAGATGTTTGCCGGCAAAGAACAGAGTTCTGATCACCTGGATGAATTGTGGGTGTGGATTCCCTTCACAGAGCAGTCGATTGATCACTTAAAAGGCTTTTTAAATGCATTCCGCGCCTCCCCGCAAATCGTCGGCACCTCGCTTGCCATCGAATTTATTGGTAGCAAGGCAAAGGCGTACGAAGAGATCTTTGCAGAGAGCTTTTTGCCGATGGTTAAGAAGCACTACGATGAAAAGTCTGCGCTGTCATTGGTTGTCTTGAAATACCCTGCAGGATTGATCAATTCGCGCAAAGCGATGATTTCACCCTATCTACCTAAGAAAGTGACATAGAAAAGTGCGCCTCTTGAAAAAGAGGCGCATGAAAATTATTGCTTCTCGCCTTCTTCGATGATTTCGAGGTTGACGCGGATTCCGTTGCGGCTTGCGACTGACATGAGAAGTGTGCGAATCGCGTTGATTGTCTTCCCTTTCTTGCCGATGATTTTGCCGATGTCAGATTTCTCCACAGCAAGTTCAATGATGAGGGTGTGTGTGCCACCAATTTCTTTGATCTGCACTTTGTCGGGATTGTCGACCAGGTTCTTGACGATGTATTCTACAAATTCTTTCATTTTCGGTCCTCATGTAGGTCATGTTCACAATTGCGATGGTTGCTTCTACCGAAGCATATCTAAAATCAGAATTATTATGCTAGAATACTCTCTTCTCGCTGATTGTTAATGATTTCCAAGAAATGTTTAAGATCTTTAGGTGGAGGAGCGACACAGGTGAGTCTTTGCCCCGTGATGGGGTGTTCAAAGCTGAGGCGATGCGCGTGCAAGAGTTGCCTTGCGACATGGAATTTCTTATTCGCAGCAGAAGACCCATAAACGGCATCGCCGAGCACAGGAGCCCCCAAATGCTTGAGATGGACGCGGATCTGATGGGTTCTGCCAGTAAGAATATCCACTTCGACTAAAGAGAGACGCTCATTCTTCCCTAGCACGCGCACAACGCTCTTGGCCTCTCTACCCGTTTCAGAGACGCACATCTCCTTGCGGCGCACCGGATGGCGTCCAATGGGGGCATCGACAGGCCCTTCTTTGGGACAGCCAACGCAAATGGCTAGGTATGTTTTTTCCATCCGTCTTTCCGCAAAAGCGCGTACTAGAGCCCGGTGAGCCTCGACGGTTTTGGCGGCGATGAGAACTCCCGATGTGTCTTTATCGATCCGATGGACAATGCCCGGACGCAGAGTGTCATCATTGGCAAGTGACTGGCAATGGAATAATAGAGCATTGACAAAGGTGCCACTCCGGTGGCCAGGAGCGGGGTGAACAACCAAATCCGTAGGCTTATTGACCGCAATCAGGTGCTCATCTTCAAAAAGGATGTCGAGGGGGATGTTTTCAGGGGCCAGCGAGAGTTCAGGGGGGTAGGTGAAACAGACCTCAATCTCATCGCCCGCGCGCGGCTTGTCCCTTTTTTTGTTGAGGGTGGAGTTGACGAGGACGAGATCCTCTGCGATCAGATGCGCGAAATAGCTTCGGGAGTGCTCGGGGTAATGCAGGGAGAGAAGCTTATCGAGACGCGTGCCCGCTTCTTCTTCGCTTACAGTAAAAGTTTGAGTGGAATCGTCTTTCTCGGTCATTCCGCTGATTATAGCAGCTTTCCGATCAAGAATCCTCGTAAACTTTTTTCATATCATCATAGACTTTTTTCATCCGTGCATTTTCATGCGCAATGATGGTGCTAAACCACTTCATGATGCCCATTTCGAATTGCGCAACCTCTTGAGGAGTAACGTTGGGATAGAGCTTGCTGAAAAATTTATACCAGACGCCTGATGGGTCGATGGGGTTGGCGGCAGCGTAGCCAGGAGGAGGATCGCCTGGGGATGAAGAGGGGGCGGGAGCGCCTTGATTCGGGTTGCTTTCGGGATTAACTGGAGTTGTCATTCATTTCCTCTTTAGAGGGGATGCTGCGAATTAATACTTTAATCCCCCGCCTACCATAAAGATAGTTAATTTTAGAAATTAAATCAATGGGGATTAGTGCAGATTCCAAGAGCGGAGATGGGGGGAATTGATCTTCCCGATGAAGAATTTTCATCGGGAATGGCCTCAAAGTTGCTTATTTAAAGAATTCTTGTACAAATGATTCCCCGAATATTTTGGTAAAAGTCGTGGGGCAAGAGTCATATAAATCCTTAAGCGAAGGATGAATGTGAGTATTGAAATACTCTTGCTTTTTACGAAAGAACTCTGGGTTTTCTTCCAGATATGTATGAAGGAACATTTTCATGGCTTTTGTCTTCGCACTCAACTGCTGTTTGATTGTCAAGTCATGGCAGGAGCCAACAGGTTCCCAGAAGCGGTCTTCGCCCCACGAATATGCTCCCATAGGAGCGGTCAATTGGAAATCATTCGTCAAAGCCTGATAGTGAAAGCCGTAGACTTTGCACATGGCAGGATCTCTTTTGTAGGGAAGGAGACGGCTGCAAATTTTAGTGGCACGTTCTGCGAGTTTTGAGTCATCTAATTTCGAATCAGGAAGCAGAACTAAATGAATCCAGGTGCGTTGGATCTTATCGAAGGTTTCGTCAATCGAGGGTTTTTCCCAGGGGCTGCGAGTGATGGGGTTCAAGGAAGCCGTGCTTTCGATCGTTTGGGCTTTTCCCAAAACATACGCATACACACACTCTTGCGTAGCCATTCCTTTGAACGGTTCTTCGCTAACAGGCTTGCCAGAGAGAGGACATATTTCTCCTTCTTTCACTGTGCTCAAATTGAGGACGTGCTGCTCTTCTTCGCAATGATGAACTACAGGGGAGTCAAAGAGTTGACCAGTGACTCGATCGCAAAGGTGTGCCGGAGGGTTTACAGAGATCTCTGGGGCAATTTTGCGCGCGTTAGCAACGTAGCGAACCTGATCATCATAACGGCGCGTCATGAGCATTGAGAGCGCTAGGTCTCTGTGATGCTGCGTTCTGTTAGGATCTTGTGAGATTGCGTACAACTGTCCTTCTCGTTTCATTAATGTAGATCCGCGAACTGAAAAAATAACTGAATGATTAGTGACTGATGCGGTTGCTGCCATAAAAGCTCCGAATAATTGTTTTCTATAGTGTATTATACTTGTTTTATGTGTATTTTGAAAGTTGTTTCTATTTTTTTATAGAATAAAGATTTTTAGAAGAATGATTATAATAAGAAAATATTTGAATTGTGTTTTGACGATCAAAGACTCCCGCTTAAGAGAAGGGATTCTCTTAGATGCTGCTGTCTACGTCGAAAATGGAGGTGGTTGCTGAGTTAGACGCTTGGATCTCGGCAAGGCTTTTCTCTTGTGCCTTGAGATCTGCGTTCATCAGCGCTGATAAAAAGCCGAGTTCGTTTTCCCCAAACTGCTTGGACTGGAAGAAAGAGTCGGTGCCCGGGGGGACACCGGCTGGATTAAAGTTCAGCATGATTAATTTCCGTTTAGGATACTCTGGTCCTGTTGGTGAGTTTTATTGACCGCATCTTGGTAAGGCGATAGGAATGCCTGGTCAAGCTGGCGGGTTTCTTGTTCTATGATTTGAGAGTGGCTGACGCCTTGGTTCTCCAAATACTGATTATAGTAAGAAGATGATGATGAGTCTACGGGTGAAACCATATTTTCCTCCTTGTAGGATATTACTTCCCTTTTATAATATTTATTATAGCATGAATTTCACTAAATTTGCAATGCTAGCACTAATTGTAATTATCTTTAAAAGCTGAGGGTTATGGGATTAGAACTGGAAATAAAAGAATTTCGACCTAAAGTGCTGATAATCAAGTGGAAAGGTGATGTTTGGAGAGAGGTGGATAAGTTCCTGTTTCTTAAGGATTTAAAGAGCATTCCTTCTTGCGACACCCTCGAAGAGTTCTCTGATCACTTCCAAAAGCTCGAGATCAAGTTGGCAAAAGTCCTTTGTTTCCGCCTACTGGCCCAAAGAGGCATGCTCTCTTCTGAACTGGAAAAGAAGCTAACGAGCAAAGGGATCTCCTCTACTACTGCTAAAAGAGCTGTCCAAGATTGCAGCGAGCGGGGTTTTATCGATGACCAGCAGCATTTGAAGCATCTCGTGCGCAGAGAGCAGAGAAGGGGACTGGGCAAAGGAATGATTGCAAGCAAGCTGCGCTTCACCAAAAGGGTCGATCCTGAGCTACTGCAAGAGGCGCTCGAAGCGATAGAGCCCGAAGGCGATATCTTAAAGCAGCTCGTGCAAAAGTATGCGAAGAAGATTGATATGAGCGATTCAAAGGCAAAGCAAAAACTCATCGCCAAACTCATGCGCCGCGGATTTTCCTATT
>JAZJZV010000090.1:0-3609 GCA_040389485.1 Chlamydiota bacterium | reverse complement strand
GAGCATCACGTTGCCAACGTGAGGGTCGTGAGTTCGAACCTCATCACCCGCTATATAATGGTGTTGCTCATTCCTTCGGCCGAAGGCAAGAGTAAGGCCGCCAAATCTATGGACGCATAAGGAGCTCAAGGAATGGAACAGACTTCGACAGAAGCACAAGTTTTTCAAAATGAACGCGTTCGGTTCACAATCCATCAAAAGCCCTCTTGCATCGTCGAGTTTGATGTTGAGGTTTTCGAACCCCTCATCCGCGAAGCGCGAAGAAAAGCCACTAAGTCTCTCGCCAAAGAAGTCACCCTCCCCGGCTTCCGTAAGGGAAAAGCTCCTGAAGAGCTCATCGCTAAGAATTTCGCGAAAGAAATCGACAAAGAGAGCCAAAACGCCATTGCCAATATCGCCTTCTCTGAGTGCCAAAAGCTCGGCAACGTCCCTATGCTTCACCGAGAAGCTCAAGTCACCTTTAAAATGAAGAGTCACTCTCCGACAGGAGCCCTGCTCACTCTCGATTTTGAAACAGAGCCAAAACCTCCTCACATCGATCCCAAACTCCTCCAGCTCAAGCTAGTCAAGCGTCCCGAAGTCAATCAAGATAAGATCGATGAGACTGTCCGCCAAATCCAGCTCTTCTTCGCTGAGTGGAAGCACGTCACCGATAGACCTATCCAAGAAGGAGACTTCGTCCTCCTCGACGTCGACGTCATAGAAGAAACCCCGCACACACCCCTCTTTTCTCACACGCGGTTCGAAGTCACTGACAAGTCGATGGCAAAATGGATGAAAGATCTCGTCCTCGGAAAAAATCTGGGTGATTCACTCGAGGGCGTCAGCGTACCTGACGAATCCGCTTCAGCTGAAGATAAGGAAACACTCAAGCCTAAAAAAGTGCGCATACGCATCAACTCCGTCGACACAGCGACCCTGCCCGCTCTCGACGACGAATTTGCCAAGAAAGTCGGCGTACAAACCGTTGCCGAACTCAACACAAACGTCGAAAAGCTCCTCAAGTCTCAAGCCGACGCCCATGTGAAAGAGGCGCAGCGCGAACAGGCCAGCGAATTCCTCCTCACTCAATATACATTCGATCTTCCCAAGTCCCTCATCGAAAAAGAGACGCATTTCCGCATTCGCCAACTCATGAACGATCCCGATTTCAACCAATATTGGGGCAGCCTGCGCGAAGAAGACCGCAGAAAAACAGTCATGACGATCCACGAGCAATCGGAAAAAGCAGTGCGCATGTTCTACCTCTGCAGACAGATTATCTCCGATGCCAAGATCACCGTCTCTGCAAGCGACATCCCGCCACCATCCAGCAATGTCTTGGAAATGCTCCTGAATCCTCAGAAGCTCTTCCACCACAAGCGCAATCCAGAAGTCGAGCACGCCGAAGCTTTCTCTCGCATCGTCCTGGAAAAAGCAGAAGACTTCATCATCACCAACGCCACTTCTGCGTAGGTCCGCTTTTCAAGCCTCGGCGGCTTGAAAACGCGATGAAAGCACAACTGCTTGCAGATAAACTGCGCATCCTCCATACTGGGTTTTTGAAATGGGGGAGTTGCAAGGCCCGCTTGTCGTTGAAATTTTGATGATTTTAACACTGGCTAAGCTTCTCGCAATTCCCTCAAATGGTTAACGCTTTTTTGAGGTCATCAATGTACTCCATCCCCTATGTCATCGAAGATACAGGTCGTGGCGAGCGCGCCATGGACATCTACTCCCGTCTACTCAAAGACAGGATCGTCTTCATCGGAACCGAAATCAACGACCAGGTCGCCAACACCGTCATTGCACAGCTTCTTTTCTTGCGCGCGGACGATCCCAAAAAAGACGTCAACCTCTACATCAATTCCCCCGGCGGGTATGTCACCTCAGGACTTGCAATCTACGACACCATGCGGTTCATGGGCTTCGACATCAATACCTATTGCTTGGGACAGGCAGCATCGATTGCAGTGCTGCTGCTCGCTGCAGGCACGAAAGGCAAGCGCTTTGCTCTTCCGAACAGCCGAATCATGATCCACCAGCCCATGGGCGGCGTTGGAGGATCTTCTGCCGACATCGTGCGTCAAGCGAAGGAAATTGCAGAGCTGAAAAAGATGTGCGCAAAAATTATGGCCGAACTCTCTGGCCAAAGCATAGAACAGATCTTGGCTGATTCCGATCGCGATTTCTTCATGAACCCTGAGCAAGCGGTCGCCTACGGCACCCTCGGTTTCATCGACAAAGTCGCCACAGCCCCACAAAAACCACCGGTAGAAACACCTCAGAAGTAGTATGACAAAAAAAGATAAGCCCGATACCCATTGCTCGTTTTGCGGACGCCCGGAAGAGGCTGTCGAAAAACTCATTTCCGGACCTGAATCCTACATTTGCGACAAGTGCATCCGCCTGTGCATGGAAATCGTCGACAAGAAGCCCGTCCATCACGAGCTCAAGATACTAAAGCCCCAGGAAATCAAAGATGCCCTCGACCTCTATGTCATTGGACAGGAAAGGGCAAAAAAAACGATTTCTGTGGCTGTGTACAATCATTATAAACGGGTCCGCGCGATTAACAAAGAAAACGCCATTGAATATAGCAAATCCAATGTGCTCCTCTTAGGTCCTACTGGTTCAGGAAAAACGCTCATGGCGAGAACCCTTGCCAACCTACTCGATGTTCCTTTCGCCATCGCCGACGCCACCACTCTCACTGAGGCTGGCTATGTAGGCGAGGATGTGGAAAATATCATTCTACGCCTTGTGCAAGCCGCTGATTACGACATTGCGCGCGCTGAGCTTGGCATTATTTACATTGATGAAGTGGATAAAATCCGCAAGACCACGAGCAACGTTTCCATCACGCGGGACGTCTCAGGCGAAGGTGTCCAGCAAGCCCTCCTCAAGATTGTCGAAGGAACGGTGGCCAACGTGCCCCCCAAAGGCGGTCGCAAGCACCCTAACCAAGAATACATCCGGGTCAATACGCAAAACATTCTCTTTATTGTAGGAGGAGCTTTTGTGCACCTGGAAAAACTTATCGCGAAGCGCTTAGGGAAAAGCACAATCGGCTTTGATGCTGGAGAATCTCGCGTATTCGACGCTAATGAGACCAATTACTTGCTCTCGAAAGTAGAACCTGAAGACCTCATCCAATTTGGCATGATCCCCGAGTTTGTAGGCCGATTCAATAGCATTGCCAACTGCAACGAACTCACGATCGACGACCTCGTTAAAATTCTCGTCGAGCCTAAAAACGCGATCATCAAGCAATACCAGTATCTTTTTTCTGAAGAAAATGTGCAGCTAAGATTCACAGATGATGCCCTGCGTGCGATGGCAACCAAAGCCAAAGACACGGGCACCGGTGCTAGAGCTCTGCGCATGATTGTCGAAGGATTGCTACTCGATCTCATGTTCGATGTCCCCTCTGATCCTACGATCACCGAGGTCCTCATCGAGAAAGAGTGCCTTACAGAAGGCAAACGCCCCGAAACTATCCGCTCACACTCTGCCTAAGAATTCCCTTCCCGATGAAAATTTTCATCGGGAAAATAAATTCCCCTATTTCGGCTTGCCAAGACAGAAAAACCATTTTTAGAGTGTGTCTACAAACGCAGAGTCGCAAAG
>JAZJZV010000089.1:0-2843 GCA_040389485.1 Chlamydiota bacterium | reverse complement strand
ATGTGATCGAACATGAGATAACTTCTCTCCAGCGCCGTCGCTAACGCAACAACTCCTCCCACGGGCACTCCCACCATATGGGAAACCGGAGGAGAAAAGGGCGTTTTGGATTTATAGAGAAGCCCACCGGTTCCCTTAGGCGCATGCAGCAAGCTTCCTTCAAAGGTCAAATAGTCGATGGGAAGATCTTCAAATAGGAAATAGTGTTTACCCATTGCATAACTGGCATCGACGTGGAGCATGACGCCCTTCTCTTTGCACAACTCAGCCAAATCGGCAATCGGATGAATTACCCCCGTGAGGCCATTTGCCCAGGAAAGGGAGACGAGCGACGTGCGCGGGCGCAGCGCTTCGCTTAAGATTTCTTTGGTGATTTGCCCCTGAGCATTGACGCCCACAATTTTTCCACTGCAATCGAGCTCTTCTAAGCGTTTGAGCGACATCAGGATCGGAGCTTCCTCGACATTGCTTGTGACAATGTGGTTTTTTCCCGTGTGGCGAATGACGTCAAAATAGTGAGAGAGGTAGACTTGAGCAACCGCTTCTGCACCCGAAGAGAAAAAGTGGAAGTGGTCACCAGATGCACCGCAGAGCTCAAGGATGGAATCGGTCGCAGCTTCGCAAGGAAGGGTGAGCTCTCGGCCCATGTGATGCAAAGAGACAATAGAGCCCCAGTGCTCGCGATAAAAAGGGAGCATGGCCTCTATGGAAGAGGGGTGTGGTCGCGTTGCGGTGTGATGATCGAGGTACACCTTATTTGACATCTGCACTCCAGCTCTCACCAGAGAACGTGTAGAAAAGGGGTTTGCCCGTGGGGATTTCGAGCGCCAGCACCTGTTCCTTGCTCAGATTGTCGAGGAACATGACGATGGAGCGGAGTGAATTGCCATGCGCAGAAATGAGAACGTTTTTGCCCTGTTTGAGCTGCGGCAAAATCTCTTCCTGGAAATAGGGGATCGTGCGCGCTGCCGTCATCGCCAGGCTCTCACCTTCAGGAGGCGCTTCATCAAAGCTGCGCCGCCACCTGTGCACCTGATCTGCTCCATACTGATCGATCATCTCCTGCTTATTCATCCCCTGTAAACGTCCGTACATCCTTTCGTTGAGGTGCCAGGAAACATAAACGGGAATGCAGCTAGCCCTTACCGCATCGCTGTAGACCTTTCCCCAGTTTTCCAGCTTCCCCTCATGAGGATGCTGAACAGTGGGCACTTTTCCACTCGAGTGATTGGCCATGGCCAGCATTGCTGTCGTCTGCGCCCTCACTAGAGTGGAGACGTAGATCACATCAATGGGTAGGTGCGCAAACAACTTTCCTGCCTCAAAAGATTCTTGAATTCCCAACGGACTTAAAGGAATGTCTACCCATCCAGTAAACAGGTTAAGACGGTTCCACTCTGACTGTCCGTGGCGTAAAAGAATTAGCTTTGCCTGCTTGCCCGACATAGTTCCCCTCAAAATTCACTTTGAACCCTTATTCTAGCACAAAGCGAGCAAATAGGGCCACAGCGGGAAGAAAGGGATTGTGCTTTTCTGCGCCAAAGGTATAAAATGGCCACCTATGGAAACGAAAAAAAGATTGAGTAAAGCCCTTGCAGCTGCTGGCGTCGCCTCCAGACGCGCCTGTGAGGAGATTATTTTTGAAGGCCGAGTCAAGGTCAATGGCAAGGTTGTCGATGTCCCGCAGACTCTCGTCTCTTGGGGACAAGATAAAATCACCGTTGATGAGCAGCCCATCCAGGGCGAGGAAAGGAAATTATACTACATCCTCAACAAGCCCCACGGATATGTTTGCTCCAATACACCCGTCGGCACAAAAAAACTCGTCATCGATCTTTTTGACAAACAAGACGAGCGCCTCTTTACCGTCGGAAGGCTGGACCGCGACACTACGGGACTTCTCATCGTGACCAACGATGGTCACTTCGCCAACAAAGTGATCCACCCCTCATCTAATATTTTAAAAGAGTACATCGTCAAAACGACCCAGGAAATTAGCGACGTCCACCTCAAGTCCATTTCCAAGGGAACTCTCATCGAAGGCTGCTGGCTCAAACCAGTCAAGGTCGAAAAGATCCGCAAAGGCACCCTCCGCGTCGTCGTCAAAGAAGGCAAAAAACGAGAAGTGCGTCTCTTCGTTCAAAACGCAGGACTCGAAATTGTCGAGCTCTCTCGCGTGCGCATCGGCGGTCTCCGCCTAGGTCCTATCCCCGAAGGCACTTTCAAAGAGATGTCTGAGAGCGATAAGAAAGTGATCTTCCAAAAGTAAGCCCAAAAATTCTTTACTGAAAGAGTGGTGAAAGCTATACTCGCTTCAAACAGACCTCTACTTGGCTTATATGCTTAATATTTCAAAACTTTTTGGTAAATCCCCCTTCGCTCCCCTTCAAAGCCATATGAAGAAGGTCGCCAGTTGCATCGACAAGCTCTCTGCCATTTTCGAAATTCTTGCCACAGGTGAAATGGACAATATCGAGAAGCTCGTTGCAGAGCTCTCGCGGCAGGAACACGAAGCAGATCTCACCAAAAACGATATTCGCAATCACCTTCCTAAAAGCCTATTTCTTCCCATCGACCGCGCCCACTTCCTCGAAATCCTCTCCGTCCAAGATAGTATTGCCGACAAGGCAGAAGAAATAGGAATACTACTTACTCTGCGCCGCCTGGAAAGTTTCCGGGACATGCACGCAGAACTACTGGCTTTCTTCCGCAAAAATCAAGAGGTCTTTCTCGATGCGAAATACATCATCGAGGAAATCGACGAACTCTTAGAGTCCTCGTTTGGCGGAATCGAAGCAGAAAAAGTCAAGGCAATGGTCGAGCAGACCGCTTACAAAGAATAC
>JAZJZV010000088.1:0-5774 GCA_040389485.1 Chlamydiota bacterium | reverse complement strand
TGGCAAAAAGGAATGACATCTTTTTCAATGTCTCTTCTGATCAGACTATAGGGAAGCTGAATGCTATCTACGGGGTGAAGGGAATGGGCGCACTGCAGCTGTTCGAGGGTGTAATTGCTCACTCCAATCGCACGCACCTTTCCCTGCTGCTTGAGTTGAAACATCGCCTCCCAAGACTCTTCTATGGGAGTGCTGGGGTCTGACCAGTGAATTTGATACAGATCGATGACCTCGACTTGTAACCGCCTTAGACTTTGCTCACATTCAAAAAAAATGCTCTCGGGCTTAGAGTTTTTTTCGATGATGAGAGGATTTCCCTGAAGATCAAAAGCGCTATTGGGACCAGCCGTCTCCTCTTTGTTCCAGCGCAGGCCACACTTGGAGGCAAGTGTCGTGAGATGGCGGCGTCCTTTCAAGGCTTTTCCAATGATCTCTTCACTAAATCCAAACCCATAGACGGCAGCGGTATCGATCGTGGTGATGCCATTGTCTACACTTGTTTGGATGGCGGCAATCGAGTCACTTTCGTTAGTGCCTCCCCACATGATCCCGCCTATTGCCCAAGTGCCTAAAACAATAGGGGTGATGGATACTCCCGAATGACCTAACTCCCGCATAGACACCTCTTCCGATTCCTCTTGTTGTTTGCCTATACCCTTTTTCCAGATTTTTATGTGGCAAAAATTCTTCTCTAGTTTCTTATTGCTTCGCGAGTCTTGGGGACCGCTTTCCAATGTCAGATCTAAACATTTACTTGATTGTGAAAAAGAGCAAAGACCCTCTATCATTGTCCCAACCTGCAAAGGAGATTCCAATGAAAAGCGCATTCGCATCACTCATTTTTTCAACTGCCCTACATGCAGCAAATCACGACTTCCCTCCCCTCGCGAGTGAAACGATGACTGAGCTCAACGCCCAACATCAATTACAACCGATCAGCGCAATCCATGGCGTTGAAAAGGGATTCTTTTTCACTGGCAGCGCTCTTTATTGGAAAGCTGACATGGATCATTTGGAGTATGCGACGCTTGCTCACATCGAGACTACAGGCAATCAAAGTGAATCGGATGGAAGAATCAAAGATCTCGATTTCGAATGGGGTCCCGGTGGACAACTCGAAATTGGCTACATCTTTAACCAAAGGGAAGGCTGGAAAGCGTCATTAAATGGGTTGCATTTATGTTCAAGGGCCCATGGTTCAACCCATGTTCCGAGTACCGACTTTCGCACGCATCAGCTATCTCCCAATTGGTTCCCCCCTTTTACAGGAGAATTCACCACAAAGGCATCAGCTCATTGGAATTTAAACTTTAACACGCTTGATCTGACCTTGGGACGCGACTTTTTTGTCAGCAAATGGATTTCGTTCTCTCCCTATTTTGGACTTCAGGGCGCTTGGATTGGGCAGACCTATAAGGCAAAATACGATGCATTCTTCGTCACAGGAGATGGCCTTTTATTTCGCAATAACCACCTGAATTTTCATCACGACTTCAAAGGCTTTGGATTTGAGTTCGGAAGCGGATTCCTGTTTCACATCATCGATCAATTCGGAATCGTTGGGAACCTGGAAGGCTCTCTAGTTTGGGGTTACTCCAGCACATCTCAGCGAGTCAATGGAGGATTCCCCATTGAAGGCGAGGGAATCTTCAATCAGAAGATCCATCTTCACACGAAGAACCATCGCTTGCGCTCGAGCCTCTCCTCCGAATTGGGGTTCATCTGGGAAAAGTTTTGGGACCAAAACAGCAGACGATTTTCCCTATCGGCTACCTATGCCTACAGCATTTGGTTTAACCAGGGGGAATTCCAGAACCTCTTTCTCTCTTCCAACGCCCTCAATGACCAGGCAGTAGCTTACAACTTTCCCGTATATGAAAGAGAAAATGCAGACCTGCAATTGCAGGGAGTCTCTCTGCGAGCAGGACTCGAATTTTGAAACGCGTGCGGTATTTTGCACTAAATAGGTTCAGAATCAGAAACGGCCACCCCAATGGCTGAATCAGCGGTTCCGTAATACAAAAACCATCTGTTTTGAAAATGGACAAGCCCCTGAATGAAGACAGTGCCGCCTTGGTACTGTCCATCCCTTTCATAGGCTCTCTCAGGAGTTAAGAAGTAGTTTTCGCTTCTACTCAGCACTTGTGTTGGATCGGTCAGATCCAAAAGCACCTGTCCCGCAGAATAAGCAAAGGGCGTCACCAAAGGGTCACCCTTAACAAGGGAGTTCTTCCCGTTATACAGAAGCAATATTCCCTCATCCGTCACAATCGCAGTCGGTCCTGCCTCGACAAGAAGGCTATCGAACTTGCCCAGTCTTGGCTCCAAGACAACAAGAGGCATCCGATCCTCATCGCGCAGAATCTCCCAGGAAATCAAATCCTCCGACACCGCCGCGTAAATCTGCCCCTCTCCCCAATACATCCAGTACTTGCCCTGTATCTTGGTCGCTATGAGGCGGTCTCCCTCTACCCGGCATACGATAGAGCCTGATTTGGACCAGCGCCTTCCCGATGAGCCTTCAAAAGCGTACCCACACTTTTTCCAATGCACAAGATCATCCGATGTGGCAACGCCCAATACTGCGACTTGGCGATTCCATTGCGTATACATCATCACATAAGTGCCCTCTTCCGTTTCCACAATGCGAGGGTCTTCGCAACCACCTGGAAATTCATAGATGCTTTGCTCGTCTGAATCGGGAAATAATATAGGAGAGCCCGTCCGCTCAAAGCGAATACCGTCATGGCTAACTGCAAGCCCTAATCGCGAAGTGTGATTGCCAACACCCGCTCCATAATCGTCTTCCGCTCGATAAAACAGATAGACCTTCCCTTCCCGCACCACTGCTCCTGGATTGAAAATATGTTCGGCTTCCCAACGGATGTCCCTCTTCTGAATGGGACAATAAAACACAGAATCAGAGGATGGTGTCAGAATGGGATTAGCTGCGTCTACGCGCTCAAAGGGGCCCAGTTGCCATTCTGTTGAGCTAAACCCCGCCAAAGGCAACGCTGAGGTTAGTGCGACGAATAGTAATTTTTTTGACATCATGTTGCTCCACAGCATCGAAATGCTTTTTGCTTTGGTATAGCTCACTGAAAAATTGTCAGAAAATAAAAAAAAATTGTAATGTGACCCAAGCCAGTACCAGACATTAACATATGGGTAAACATGACCTCCTTCTTCACCAAAACCATTATCGGATCTTTGGTCTGTTTTACCTCTATCGCCCACACAGCAAATTCATCTGCTTCAGACACATGTCCAGACGGCAAGAAGCACTACCGCGTATCGGCCCGACATATCGAAGGCGGCGGAATCGGCTACAACCAAGGCTATACGACTCTTGAAGCTTTTATCGCTGCAGATCCTGGCCGCTGGTCTGTAATGCCCTATTTGGACGCAAGAGGCCATATCTTCGACAATGGAAAGTGGGCGGCCAATGCCGGCGCCGGCCTCCGGACAATCCTGGGGTGCAGAACCTACGGGTTGAATGCCTATTACGACTACAGAAACACACACAAGCTCCATTACAATCAGATAGGACTTGGACTCGAAACGCTTGGCAAGCTCTGGGACATCCGGATCAACGGCTACCTACCGGTAGGGAAAAAGATCACCTCTCCTTACAACACGCAATTCGATCATTTTTCCGGCAATCGCATGATCCTCTCCCAAAAGCACCAGTTTGCAATGAAAGGTGCTGACGCGGAAGTTGGCTTTCACTTTGGCAAATCGCGCTTATTTGACTTTTACGCAGCCGCCGGCCCCTACTATTTCATCGGAGAGATTGGCCACAACACCTGGGGCGGCAAGGGGCGTCTTAACGGGATGTTCAAAGACTACATCACTCTAGAGATCAGCGATTCCTATGACACCCGGTTTCACAACAACTTTCAGGTACAGCTCACCCTTTCCTTGCCATTCGGCAGAAAATCGCTGGTGAAGAAAAAAGGCTGTCTCAGCACATGCAAGCTGGCCGATGCCCTCAACTCCCGGATGCTGCAGCCCGTAGGCCGACAAGAGATCATCGTCGTAGGGAGTGGGAAAAAGCACCCCGTCGCGATAGACCCTTCAACAGGTCTGCCGCTCTTCTTTATATTCGTCGACAATACGAGCAATTCCGCCGGCACCTATGCCAGCCCCTACCCCACGCTAGCACAAGCTCAAGCAAACTCCCAACCGGGCGACACTATCTATGTATTCCCTGGCGATGGGACAACAACAGGAATGGATTCGGGAATCTCTCTAAAAGCCAGTCAGAAGTTTTGGGGCTCGGGCGTTAGCCACTCAATACAAACGACTGCAGGGACCATCTCTATCCCCGCGCAAAGCAGCACCTCGCCCACCATTACCAATACCAATATCGACACAGAAGGCAATGCAATCAACCTGGCCAGCAATAACGCCATCAGCGGTTTCACCATTGCATCTGCAATGAACGATGCCATCTACGGGTCCGATGCTCAAAACTTACAAATCTCTTCTTGCGTGTTCCAAAACACCACCACTTATCCAATCGAGGCCTACTTTTCTGGCGATGCCTCCATCTCCATCACGAGCAATCAGTTTTTAAATAACGTTAACGGCATCTTTTTGAGCCTTAATGGGACATCCGCCGTAGACTGCTTGGACAATACATTTACAGGCCAAACTTCTGTCTCAAGTACACCGCTCGAAATATTAGCAACTAACAACACCTTCGCTGCCCGCATCGAAAATAACATCTTCGACAACAATACAACAGGAAGCATCCGGTTGGGTCTCAACAACGTCGTCAATGCCGCTATCATCGCGTTAAACAATGCGATGACAAATAACGGAACGGGGTCGCAGGCAAGCTTAGGATCAAGCTTTGTTGTCCTTCCGACTGGAACTACTGATCGTTGTTCCATCGCATTAACAGGCAACACATTCTCCGGAAACACCTCCAACGCCCTTTACCTGCATACTTCTGGCGCATTTACAACACTTAACGCTGCAGTATCTCAAAATACGATGTCTAATAACGGAGGTTCTGCTCTCGTTTTTGCAACTCCCGTCGATATTTTCACACTCGTTGCAACAAACAACACGATCGTAGGGGTCAATGATAACGGAATCGCTGCAATCAGTGCCGGGGCTACCTCAATAGGCAATATCACAATCAAGAACAACACCATTACAGACATTGGAAATGCGTCCAATGGAATTGCCATCAACCAAGACTTTTCAAATCTCAGTCTCACAGTACTCAATAACGAAATTAACCGATGCGAAGGGACGGGAATCATCAGTTACGCACCCACGGGCATCAATTCCCTGACCTTGAATATTTCTGGCAACGTGATCAGCAATTGCCAAAATCTCTCATCAAACGCTGCCTCAGGACTGGATATAGAACAATACACAAACTTTTCTGGCTCGATCACCAATAACACTCTTTCAGGCAATACGGGTGTATCCGTTCACATTGGTTCCGGTCTAACGAGTCCTACGGCCTGTTTAACGCTTACTGGCAACAACAGCACTGATTATCTTCTGATCAATCCAGTAGATGGACTCTTCAACTTAAGCCCCTGCAATGTAGATACCGTTAACGTGGGCACGATCAACACCTCTGGCTTGATCACACCCGTGCAATCCTGCTCCACTCTCACCCCTTGCCCCCCGTAAGAATAAGCCTTTATTCATCAAAGGGGAAGGCAAGCTCTTCAAACACGCTCATTTTATTATTCAAATTTTTCATTAATATAAAATTTAATCAAATGGCAAAAAGAAGAAAAACCAGA
>JAZJZV010000087.1:5844-11354 GCA_040389485.1 Chlamydiota bacterium | reverse complement strand
ATCAGCTACTTTTGAGGCTGAGGGAGATGGAGCAGCAAGACCAGTCAAGTAGCTTAGATTATGGTGCCTTAAAACGGCGTATGGGCTGGGAGTTTGATGGCATGCGGTTGCACGAGCTGTATTTTGAGAACCTAGGGGGAAAAGAGCCCTTGGACAAGTCGACAGCGCTTTCGCAACGGATTTATAAGGATTTTGGTTCGTATGAGGCGTGGAGGAAGAGTTTTGTTGCCACGGGAATGATGCGAGGAATTGGCTGGGTGATTCTCTATCGCGACCCGCAATCAGGTCGTCTATTTAACGTGTGGATCAATGAGCATGACCTAGGACACTTAGCGGGAGGAGAGCCTCTTCTCGTGATGGATGTATTTGAACATGCCTATATCACGCAGTATGGATTGGACCGCAGTAAATACATCAGCGCCTTTTTTGATAACATCGATTGGGCAAAGGTGGATAAGCGCTACTCTGATGTTGTAAAGAATTAATATACATGGAACCATTAGGATTTGTGAATTTGTGACCAAGATTTTTTCGCGTGACAACGCGTGGATCTCGAAGCCATTTACTTCACAAAACCTAATGGTTCCAGGTATCACATGTCTAAGTTTCCTCCTTCAGTCCCACTTCCCGAGAGCGTGAATCAGACGCGTTTGGAGCGGCGGACGTTAATGATGCGTCACGCTAGGCGCGGTATTATTTTGCGCGGCGTGATCATCGTTCTGGAACTTTGGGGGTTTGTCTTCCTCAATAGTTCTGCACTTCTTCTCGATGCTCTTTCAAGTCTCATCGATATCGCGTCCAGCCTCTTTTTGATCTTTTGCATCCGCTTTGCCGATCGCCCTCCCGACCGCAATCATCCTTTTGGACACGGGCGGTTTGAGCCGATCGCTGGCTTGCAGCTCGCCTTACTTCTAGTGGTGATTGGGGCGGGGATGCTGATCCAGCAGGTCACGGCTATTAGCACCGCTCCCGAGGGGAAGGTGATCCATGCCTATACCTGGTTGATTCCTCTAGGGGCTGTTGTGCTTTTGGAAATTGCTTACCGGAGATTGAGAAAGACTGCCAAGGAGCAAAATAGCCCCGCATTGAGCGCTGAGGCTGTGCATTACCGCATTGATGGCATCAATAGCCTGTTTGCCACCATTGCGCTTGGTCTTGCAGCCTTTTATCCCCAACACAGTGCCTTTTGGGACCATTTGGGAGCTGTTGTCATCGCTCTTCTCATGATTGGGATTGGAGCTTATGCGGCACGCAATAACCTCAACCAACTGCTCGATCGCACTCCTCCTAAAGCCTTTTTTGAAAGGGTGAGCGCATCTGCACTGAGGGTGCCTGGTGTGTTATGTACGGAAAAAGTGCGCATCCAGATGTATGGTCCGGATGCGCATATTGGGTTAGATATTGAGGTGGATCCCCACCTCTCTGTTGAGCTCGCACACGAACTCACCCAGAAGGTAAGAGCGGAGATTCAAAAGGACTGGCCCGCCGTCAGAGATGTCATCGTCCACGTTGAGCCCTACTATCCCGATGATCACTGATCTTTAGGAAACATAGAACCTGTGCTTATGAACCGATCAAAGTAGGGTTTGCCCGCATTAAAGTAGTCAGGTGTCGTGTGGCAATGGGGGACTCCGTCATCTTCATGTGCAACAATTTGGATATGGGGACACTCTTGATGTATTTGCTCTTTTCCTGTCGCCCAGCCTGTGGGGACGGGATCTAATAGCTTTAGCAAGTTCATCACTTTTAAGGGTTCACCCTCTTTAGGGAAAATGAATCGGGCGGGGCAAAATGCCAATACATTCAGCCGCTCGATAATATCTGCTCTTGTGTCGCGGATGATCTGGAGTGCGGCGTCTACGTGTGCAGCTCCTTCCGAGTGGCAAGTTTGCAAGAAGTTTTTTCCAGGATTTTCATCGAGGTAGTCGATCCATTGCTGCGCGATCATGCACGATGTCCGCGTGCGTCCGCCGGAGTCAACAAGCATATACCTAATAAAGTCGAGGTGAAATCCCACCTGGTCTCCAAGCATACTCACCTGCTGGGTGGGTAAATAGATTCCATGAATGTTATGGCCATCGGCAAGCGCATCCGACATGATGTTGGCATCAGTTCCCGCATGCTGCGTGGAATTCCCCAGTCCATTGACATAAGAGATCCATCCGCCCTCGGGATCTTTGCCCAATTTGTGACCCATTGAGTAGTGGAAGGATTCGGGTCTTGCAGGAGTTGCTGTGAGTGTGATTTGATGGGTAATTTCCAAATTATAGGAAATTTCTACTAAGCTCTCATTGCCAAGCAGTCCCATGCGGTGCATCACCTGAGTCGCTTTGCGCGTGTCATCCCAAAAGTGCTCCTCTGGCCATTCATCTCCATAAACAGAAGGGTCTTCTCTTTGGGCCAGTTCGAAACGCAAATGAAGAGCTTCCATTCTTTGTTCAGGAAGAAGGCGATCAAAAACCTCTCTGAGCTCATCAGAAGAACGCGTCTCTGGGAATCCTCCCTGTGTCGCTAGAAAAAATGTTCTTTGTGGAAGAATCTCAGCAATGCGCAGAAAGAGATTAGACTGCGAGGCGCTGGAGGTTGTAGCATTGGTTGCTGACATATAGGGATCCTTTTTTTATTTTAGGTTATTAATCATTGATGAGGATGTTACTTCTTTTTCACAAATGGACCCGGTGCTCATGAAGCGATCGAAATAGGGTTTGGCTGCGGCGATGTAATCAGGAGAGGTGGGGTCATGGGGGTTGTGCTTATCTGTATGGAGAATGATTTGAGCATAGGGAGTCTCTGAGCGGAGGATCTCTTTTCCTTCGGCAAATTCCGAAGGAACAGGGTCCTCAAGTTTGACAAAATTCACTGCTTTGAGGGGCTCTCCCGATAAGGGAAGAATGATGCGCGCTGGGCAAAAGGTCAAAATGTTGAGTCTTCCAAGGTAGTCCGGTTTTGTATTGCGCAGTATCCGCAAGGCAGCATTGATATGAACAGCGCCTTCTGAGTGGCAGGTTTGCAGGAAGTTTTTGTCTGGATTCTCACTGAGGTAATCAATCCATTGCTGCACAATCAGGCAGGAAGTACGGGTGTAACCGCCTCCATTGACAGCCAAGAGTCTGAAGAAGTCAAGAGCAACAGCATGCATGTCTTTGCCTAAAAGTTCTCTTTGCGTCGGGAGGTAGACGCAGTGAAGATTGCTTCCCTCAGCTAAGAGGTCAGAGATTTTGTTGGCATCTGTTCCTGCATTCTTTGGCAAAGTCGACATCCCATTGACGTAGGAGATCCAGCCGCCGTGGGGGTCGCGACCCAATTTATCCGAGAGAGAGTAGTAAAAGGAAGTGGGTTTGATGGGGCCTGGTGATAGATCAAGGCGTAAGGTGATTTCCAGGTTATACCTAATCTCTACACACCCTTCGCTGCCGAGCAACCCCAGGCGATGCATGACGCGAGCCGCTTTTTGGGGTTCGTCCCAAAAATGCTCGGGTGATCCCTGGACTGCAGAAGTGCGCGAATTTTCTCTTTGGGCGAGCTCAAAGTGCAAATGATATGCCTCGGTTTTCTGCTCAGGAAGCAGTCTGTCAAATATTTTTTTTAAACTTTTCAGAGGCTGGATTTGTGGATAATCGCTAGAGACTGCCAAATAAAAAGTTTTTTGAGGGAGGTGTTGAGTGAGATAGGTAAAAACATTGGGATGATCAGTACAAGTTGCTGCCATAAGATCAACCCAGTTCCTTATTAAATGTTTTCAATTTTACAAATCATTATCAATCATAATATCATATTCAACTATTTAAAGTCGATTAAACGATTTATTTGATTGAACATTATTTTTTGAAAAACTGACGGGCGCAACTCATTGATAATAAGCGAAAAATCGAGATTAACTCAATTTCCTGGTCTTGCGGATTTTCAAGGCGATGACGATCAGCACGGCTAAGCTCAAGAGACTGAGAAGACCTGCTGGAAAGAAATGCAGCGATTTTGCGAAGCGGAAGGTAAAGAGGCCATCGAGGATGAAAGTAAGGACGAGAGCGACATACTGGGCTGCAACTCTGCCTTTGGAAATGAGATAAGAGGAAATAATCAGCGCAAGACCAAACGATCCTCCGGAGATGAGGGAGGCGTAGGAGTGCCCCTTGATGAATCCCATCAAACCACCAAGTGCAATCAAGATCCCATAAATGCATACGATCAACGCTGTCACCTTCATTCGAAAAACTCCATTTGCACCCAATTATATTCAAGATAGGATTAATACACAAACCACTTCACGAGACATTGACTCTTGCCACCTAGTGGAGGTATAATCGCACTCCAAAATGGGTCTGGATGATGGCGTTGACTAAAAAACTTTTAGAAGGTGAACTTCAGCTGGCAGCTGAGCTACTCAAACAGGGTGAGCTCGTCGCCTTTCCCACAGAGACGGTCTATGGACTGGGCGCACTCGTTTTCAATGAAGAGGCCATCAGGAAAATATTTTCTGTCAAAGGCCGCCCCTCAGATAACCCGCTGATCGTGCATGTGGCAGATTGGGAACAGATTGCGCTACTTGTCGAAGAGATCCCTCCTTTGTTTCACACTCTCTACGAAAGATTCTTTCCTGGACCGCTGACGGTTGTGATGAAGAAGCGGCCTCAAGTTCCTAGTATTGTATCAGGGGGACTGGATAGCGTTGCCCTGCGCATGCCTTCACATCCGCTCGCAAGAAAGCTCATTTCGCTATGCCAGGTGCCTATTGTCGCACCCTCTGCGAATCTCTCAGGGAGACCAAGCAGCACACGGGCAGAACACGTTCTAGAGGATTTTGACGGCAAGATTGCGGCAGTGGTGGACGGGGGACCTACCGATTTTGGCATTGAGTCGACAGTCGTGAGTTTGCTCGGAGATTCCGTCACGTTGCTGAGAGAGGGCGCAATTGCTAGGGAAGATCTCGAGGAGGCGCTCGGCATGCGCATTGCAGTTGCCACCAAGTCCGAAGGGGGGAAAGTTCTTTCTCCGGGGATGAAGTACCGCCACTATGCACCACAAACTCCCATCCGACTTTTTTCCTCAGCTCAGCAGCTCCTTGAGTATGCGAGTCCTGGCAAGAGCATGCTCCTTTCCCGCGAGCCTTTTGCGTTGCAAGGAGCCGATCATTATGTTCTTTGTTCTAAAGATTTTTATTCCCACTTGCGCCATGCTGATGCTCAGCAATACAGCGAAATTTTGATCTTCTGCGACCAACTTGTCCAGAGGAATGCTGCATTGATGAACCGCATCAACAGGTCCGCAGGAAATTCATGAAAGCAATTGTCTTAGAAGCATTTGGATCCTCTCAAGGTTTTAAGGAAGTCGATGTTCCTCTGCCAGAAGTTAATCGATGATGATGAGCTCCACGCAAGTGTTGATCCATTTGAAGTGAGGATCTGTCCTGCTGATCCGGGCGCCAATGTCGAGAATGCTGTTCCTCCTGATCCATACGCTATTGCTCCTGCTGTTGGCGTTGTGTTTGTAGCCGCTGCGACTTCTGCTGTTGG
>JAZJZV010000087.1:0-5834 GCA_040389485.1 Chlamydiota bacterium | reverse complement strand
CCTCTGCCAGAAGTTAAGAAGGGAGAGGTGAGGATTAAGATCTATGCTTCTGGATTCAACCCCATCGATGTCAAAACGCGTATGGGTGGCAAAGGAGGGGAGACTCCCGTGATCCTGGGGGCTGATTGCAGCGGTGTCGTCGATGCAGTGGGTAAAGACGTTTCTGAATTCGCATTGGGCGATGAGGTGTATGCGATGTCTTTTGGCCAAGGTTCAAACGGCTCCTACGCGGAATATCTCAGTGTGCCAGAGCAGTTTGTCGCCAAAAAACCCAAACGCTTAGGTTTCGCGCAAGCAGCAGCTATTCCGCTTGCTGCCATGACTGCCTACCGAGCTGTGATCGCTTCTTCCTCTCTGAAGAGGGGGGATCGGGTATTGATCGCGGGTATGGGTGGGGGAGTGGGAAGCCTTGCAGTTCAGATGATCCAGCAAATGGGTCCCGCACACATCATCACCGTTGCAGGAAGCGAAGAGAGTGCGCGATTTCTCAATGAAAAATTTGGGATTGCGCTGGAGCATATCCTGATCTACAAGGGGCTCTCCCTGGAGCAAATGCGTGAAAAACTGATCGCCATGAATGAAGGAGAGCTCTTCAATGCCACCTATGATTGCGTCGGCGGTGAAATGAAGAGGCTTTGCTTAGAGCTGACGGGATTTTCAGGACACTTTGCTTCCATCGTACCCGAGGCAAAGCCTTTTGATTTTCCGGTATGGGAAGGGGGGCGTAGTCTGTGTATAGCCCGGAACATGTCGTTACATCTCATCCTCGTGGGCGCAGAATCGCATGGAGGGCCGCAGGGATCATGGAGCATTTACCGCAAACATCTGAGCGCCGTGACGCAGATGATCGAAGAGGGGAGTCTCATTCCCCAGCAAACCACCATTGTTGGTCCTTTGAGCGTTCAAACAGTCGTAGAAGCCCACCGCTTAATCGAAGAAGGCAGGGTCAAGGGCAAACTCATTATGAGCGAAAGAGGGTGATCGCCACTTCGACTACAATGAATAGCAGCATTGCTGAAAGAGTGATTTTCCCTCCGGGCAGTTGTACGTGCAGCAGAGAGTGGCCCTGATAATATCTTCCTGCCCACACCATCAGAACGGGCATTGCCCCCAGAAGCAACGCAACTCCAATTCCACCTGCATATCCAAGAGCGCTTAGAAAGAGATGGGGATCGATGAGTGTGAGGATCATTGGGATGAGAAAAATCACTGCACAAATGGTAGCTTTTGAACTTTTCTTGCGTGAGAGTTTTAATCCATCGATGAGAAAGTCCACAAA
The DNA here is from genome assembly GCA_040389485.1 of Chlamydiota bacterium. Lineage (GTDB taxonomy): Bacteria > Chlamydiota > Chlamydiia > Chlamydiales > Rhabdochlamydiaceae > JAZJZV01. Next base: position 4,555 of record JAZJZV010000087.1, on the reverse strand, counting down.
TGCGATCGAAATGCCCAGATAGGACGTCGTCATTGCAAAGAGAGCAAACGAGCTACCGATCGTGAGCAGAGTGGGATTCCTGAGATAGTTGCTCAAAGGGCTTACGGCGCTTCTGGCACTCATGAGAGCCTCGTGTAGGCCGCCTTTTCCTTCGTAGGGAACGATGCCGAGGATGAGAAGTTCCCAAACAGCGTAGAGGATGAGCGGGATGGTTGTCCCGATGATGAGGGTGAGCCGCACTTTTTTGACATTGCGGTTCATGTAATTGAAGAGGGTGGGAATTAACGTCTGATAACCAAACGCTGTGAAGACCACGGGAAGAGCCCACCACACTTTGCCCCAATCGGCTCTTGCCAAATGAGACGTGTCGACGTAAGAGATGGTTGTGACTGCAAAGGTGAGGTAAGTGATCACAATCCCTACCATGAGGATCAAATTGGCGCGATCGACCCAGAGCGCTCCAAAATAAACGACGGGGGAAAAAAGCAGTACGTAGAGGAGAGTTCCGGCCCAGTTGGGAAGGATCCCGCGGCTGAGCTCCGCAACAACGTTCCCTCCGCCTGCGATGTGGGCGACCATCAAGCAGGAAAACAAAAACAGGTAAAGGATCCAGCAAGAGGCTTTTCCCCATTTGCCAAGCAGCTTTGTCGATAGGGTGATTAAGTTGGCATTTTTGGGCATCCAGATACATGCCTCGAGAATCAGCAACCCCGTGCACAGCATGAATACCCAGCAGAGGATGTAGACTGAAAGGGAGGGAATGAATCCACTTTCAGCCGTTGCAATCGGTAGAGCGAGCATCCCGACGCCAATACAGGTTCCCGCAACGAGAAGAGATCCGCCAACGAGATGGCCAAAGGTGCGAACGATTTGCATGGGAGCCTCCTTGGGATGCGATAAAATTTACTTTTATCCCAAAGGAAGAATTAAGGAAAGCGGTGAAGATGGAAGCAAATAGTGCGAAGAATTAGTCGATATGAGCGAGCTTAAGTCCGATGATTCCGATGACGATGAGGAAGATGGAGATGATGCGGATGATGTGATAGGAATCGCCGAAAAAGAGGATCCCGCAGGCAACTGTACCAGCAGCGCCAATCCCTGCCCAAACGGCATAGGCAGTTCCAATCGGGATTGTTTTCATCGCTTGGGAAACGGAGAAAAAACTCAGTACGATGAAAATGACTGTGATGATGCTGGGGACGACCTTGGTGAATCCTTGGCTGAATTTCAGAGTAATGGTGAAGCAGATCTCAAAAAATCCGGCGAGAAGTAAGAAAATCCATGCAGTCGACATCAAAAAACCTTGCAGTCTGGTTATCTTGGCATTCTACCTTTCCAAACATAAATTTACCAGTGCGAAGTTGTCCAAAACGGTTCCTTGACTAAGAAGCTGTGAGGACACAGCGAGCTTTGACGGCACGTACAAGCCTTGAGATTACTCGCTATTCCAGAGCTTGATAACCGGAGTGGACCTTTCAAAGCCGAGGATGGATAGGGATCCAGGAGAAAGGGCGAGAAGTCTTCCATCGCCCACGCGCAGCTGGAGCCACTTGGCAGCAAGCGCACGTAAGAAATGGCCATGAGAAAAGAGCGCCACATCCCCATGGAGGGGGGCGATTTGTTGAAGAAGGCGGCTCGTGCGTGCTTCTATATCGGCGAGTGTCTCTCCGTTTGGAGCTCCATTCGAGAAGACGTTCCAATGGGGGCTCATCTTCCAGATTTCGGGAGTCGTTTTCCCTTCGTAGTCGCCATAGTCCCATTCTTTCAGTTTTTCCTCGAGCTTGGCATGTTTAAAGAGCCCCGTCAATTCGCAGGTGTGCACCGCGCGCTTCATTGGACTGCAAAGGATGAGCTCAAATGCATGTCCTTTGATGCGCTTGCCGAGGGATTCAGCCTGAATTTTCCCCGCAGCGGTGAGGTCGATATCGGTGCAGCCGGTGTGCTGACCACTTTTAGTCCATTCGGTTTCGCCGTGGCGGATCAAGTAGATGTTTTTTTGGGGAAATTCCATGCTATTTACCAGAGGGGAGATAATGTTTCACAAGCGCTGTATACTGCGCGATTTGCTCTTTTTCCCATTTTTTATCTTTCTTGAGTTCCAGTGCCAGGATTTTGGCAACGCGCGGGGCGCATGCGAGGCTGGCCCTTGCATCGAGTAAGAGCGCGCGCGTTCTTCGGGAAAGCACATCTTCTACCGTGCGCGCCATCTCTTCGCGTACGGCCCAGATGACTTCTGCGTAGGTATAGGGAAGATGAGGATGGATGGCCTGCTTCCATTGTTTTTTTTCTTGGAGGAGGGCGCGCACATCTTTGGCATCTGTTCCATAAGTGCTCATAGGCTTTCTGGGATCGATGTTCTCTTTCCATCCATGCAGTTTAAGGGTTTCGGTGATGCAGCTTCTTTTGGGAAGGGAGCCCACTTCCATTGCTTTATCGATGACATCTTCAGCCATTTTGCGGTAGGTGGTCCATTTTCCACCTGCAATGGTGATGAGTCCTGAGGATGAGACGATAAGGGTGTGGTCGCGCGAAAGGGAGGCCGTCGAAGCTCCTTTTTTTGCTTTGATGAGAGGCCTGAGTCCGGCAAAGACGCTGAGGATGTCTTTTTTTGTGGGTTGTTTGGTGAGGTATTTACCCGCGTGGGTGAGCAGAAAGGCGATTTCTTCTTTCAAAGGTCTTGGCTCAAGCGTGGGTTTGGGCATTTCCGTATCGGTGGTTCCAAGCAAAATGCGACCCAACCAGGGGACCATGAAAAGGACGCGGTTGTCAGAGGTATGGGGGACTAAAATGGCAGTTGATCCAGGCTGGAAGGATTTGTCGAGGACGATATGCACCCCTTGGCTAGGAGCAATGATCGGTTTTGCTTTGGGATTGTCTTTGCGGATCAACGCATCGGAGAAAACGCCAGTGGCATTGATGACGACGCGAGAGGTGAGGCGATAGTGTTTTCCCGTTTCCAAATCAGTGGCATGTACTCCGCTGCAAACGCCTTTTGTTTTGAGAATGCGCGTCACTTTCATGTAGTTGATGAGAGTGGCTCCGTGATCCACTGCAGTTTTAGCCAAACAGATGGCCAGTCTCGAGTCATCGAACTGCCCATCATAATAGGTGACTCCACCCCGCAACTCTTCAGGCTCGAGAGTAGGGATGGCTTTGAGAGTTTCTTCGCGCGAGAGGAGCTCTGACTTTTCAATGCCGAGCTTTCCTGCGAGAATGTCGTAGATTTTAAGGCCGATTCCATAAAAGGGGGCTTCCCACCACTTGTAATTGGGAACGAGAAAGGGGAGATGGTGGACGAGGTGTGGGGCATTTTTGAAAAGCAATCCGCGCTCTTTGAGAGCTTCTGTCACAAGCGCAATGTTGCCTTGCTGCAAGTAGCGCAGACCTCCGTGGATGAGCTTGGTGCTTCGGCTCGAAGTGCCCTTTGCAAAGTCGCACTGCTCCAAGAGAAGCGTTTTGTATCCTCTGGAAGCGCTGTCGACAGCTGCTCCGAGGCCCGTAGCGCCACCACCCACGATAATGACGTCCCATCTTTCAGGAAACTCCTCGATTGAACGCATCATCCGTTCGCGCTTCATGGACTCTTGTCCTCCCACATTTGCGCGCACTCGATGGCTTTTTTCCATTTGCCACGCAGCTTGAGGACCTGCTCCTGCGGCATCTGCGGATCGAATTGTCTGTCCATTTTCCAGTAGGCGGCGATCTCTTCCTTGTTTTTCCAGAATTTCACGGCAAGACCGGCTAAAAATGCTGCGCCTAGGGCAGTGAGTTCATTTTGCTGGGGACGAATGACGGGAACGTTCAGCATGTCCGCCTGAAATTGCATGAGGAGGTTGTCAATGGTTGCTCCTCCATCGACGCGGAGCTGTTCGATTCGGATACCTGAATCGTTTTGCATCGCTTGCAAGACATCGGTCACCTGATAGGCAATGGCCTCGATGGATGCCCTTGCGATGTGGGCAGCAGTAGTACCTCGCGTGATTCCCAGGATAATTCCTCGCGCGTAGGGATCCCAATAAGGAGCGCCGAGACCTGTGAAAGCGGGGACGAAGTAAATCCCGTTGTTGTCGGGGACACTGGAGGCGAGCCTTGTCACATCGGAGGACTTGGTGATGATGCCCAAATTATCGCGCAGCCACTGGACGACAGCCCCTCCGATAAAGACGCTTCCCTCTAGGGCATAGCTCGTTTCTCCATCAATGCGATAGGCAATGGTCGTTAGGAGTTTATTTTTGGAAAGTACGGGTTTAGTTCCGGTGTTCATCAACATGAAGCATCCCGTTCCGTAGGTCGTCTTCACCATGCCGCTGTCGAAGCATGCTTGGCCAAAGAGGGCGGCCTGCTGGTCGCCGGCAATCCCGCCAATGGGAATGGGAGTCGAAAAGAGGGTGTTAGTCGTTTCTGCATAGATTTCGCTGGAGCTGCAAACTTTAGGGAGAATTTCGCGCGGGATGTTCATGATCTTGAGGAGTTCGTCATCCCACTCACAGGTGTGGATGTTAAATAGAAGTGTGCGCGAGGCATTACTCACGTCGGTGACGTGCGCTCTTCCATC
>JAZJZV010000086.1:0-8375 GCA_040389485.1 Chlamydiota bacterium | reverse complement strand
TTCCCACCCCTGCGGGGGCGGGGCCCTCTTCGCGTCAACTCGCAGAGCCAGTTTGGAATGCAATACTGTCCCTTTTCCCACTAACAATAATTTTCTCAAGAGTGCAGTGTTGGGTGTTAAGAAAATGACGCAATGAGTTTCTTCAAAAATGGGCTCTGCGAGTTGACGCGAAGAGGGACCCGCCCCGGCAGGGGTGGGAAATGAGCGCATGAGCAGCCGATGGACTCAAATGGCACAGCAAAATCGCAGCGCAGGAGAGCCCCGTAGGGGCAACGAAGGGGTGTGTTGCACACCCCCCTTCGACGAGCATGTGATTTGGCAAAGCTAGATGAGTCTCAAGGAGGTCGCGGGAGGGACGCCAACGGACGTCCCATCCGACATGTCTCTTTCAGCCACCCTCCAACTTTTGACACCCCAACACTGTCTCTCTCGGCCTTTATTCGCTGGCTTTGAGGACTTCCATGAAGGCGGATTGGGGGATGTTGACCTTGCCGATCTCTTTCATGCGTTTTTTGCCTTCTTTCTGCTTTTCCCAGAGCTTGCGCTTACGGGTGATGTCGCCGCCGTAGCATTTGGCTGTGACGTTCTTCGTAAGGGCGCGGATAGTCTCGCGGGCAATCACTTTGCCGCCGATGGCTGCCTGGACGGGAACTTTGAACTGCTGCATGGGGATCACTTCGACGAGTTTTTTGCAGATCGCCCGGCCTCTGCCTTCCGCTTTGGTGCGGTGAACGAGGCAGGAGAAGGCATCGACGGGTTCTTCGTTGACGCGGATTTCGAGTTTGACGATTTCGCCGATTTCATACTTCTCGAACTCGTAGTCAAAGGAGCCGTATCCTCGAGTGACCGACTTGAGTTTGTCGTTGAAGTCGGTGATGATTTCGTTGAGAGGGAATCGATAGGTTAAGAGCAGTCTCTTGGCATCCATCGTCTCCGTTTTCAGGAGTTCTCCGCGCTTATCCATTCCGAGGCTCATGAGGGCACCGAGATATTCTGCGGGCACGATGATGTGGCTTTTGACCCAAGGTTCTTCGATGTATTCGATAAACGTAGGGTCGGGATAGTGTGCGACGTTATCCACTTGCTTGATGGCCCCATCTGTGAACGCGATTTTGTAGACGACGCTAGGTGCTGTGGTGATGATATCGAGGTTGAATTCGCGCTGCAGGCGCTCGAACACAATCTCGAGATGGAGCAGTCCGAGGAATCCGCAACGGAAACCAAATCCAAGCGCCATGCTGCTCTCCTGTTCTACATGCAGAGCGGAGTCGTTGAGCTGCAGCTTGACGAGCGCATCGCGCAGGGCTTCGAAATCAGAAGAATCCACAGGATAGATCCCTGCATAGACGACAGGGGCGATATTGCGGAAGCCGGGAAGTGGTTCGGAGACGGGATGCTTGGATGTTGTCACCGTATCGCCAATTTTGACATCTGCGGTGACTTTGATGTTGGCCAAAATATAGCCTACTTCACCAGGGCGCAGGGACTCAACGGGCTTTTGGTCGGGTGAGAAGACTCCGACTTCGAGCACTTCGAAGATCTTACCGGTGGCCATCATCTGGATCATCGTTTTTTTGCCGATCTCTCCGCTCACCACTCTCACGTAGACCATGACGCCTCGATAGGGATCGTAGTGGGAATCGAATACGAGTGCGCGCGTGCGATCGTCGATCGGGTCTGCTGGGCAGGGGAAGGAGTGAAGGATTTGCTCCAGAATCTCTTTGATGCCGACTCCCGTTTTGGCAGAACATAGGATGGAGTGGGAAGTGTCGAGACCGATCACATCTTCGATTTGCTGTTTGACGCCTTCGGCATCTGCTGAGGGGAGGTCAATTTTGTTGATGACGGGAAGTATTTCCAAGCCGCGGTCGATGGCGAGGTGGACATTGGCAAGGCTTTGCGCTTGTACGCCTTGTACTGCATCGACGACGAGCAAAGCGCCTTCGCATGCGGAAAGGGAGCGGGATACTTCATAGGTAAAGTCGACGTGGCCCGGAGTGTCGATGAAGTTGATTTGGTAGGTGTTGCCATCGTCGGAATTGTAGTACATCGTCACGGGGTGCGCTTTAATCGTAATCCCTCGTTCCCTTTCTAGGTCCATGGCATCGAGCACCTGTTCTTGCATATCGCGTTTGGCAATTGTCTGGGTGATTTCTAGTAGGCGGTCTGCAATCGTCGATTTGCCGTGGTCGATGTGGGCAATGATGGAGAAATTGCGAATAAACTTTCTGTCGTATTTAAACATTGAGTCCTATGAAGATGGGCGTTGTTTCTCTAGAGAAATATATGCTGTTTCTGACTTATTTACAACCTGCTGCCGCCATGACGAAAGCATTTTGAGATCTGTTGATTTAAGCCGTTGGTTATAAGTAATTTGAGAATGCTGCCAAAGTCGCCTGGAATCGCTTCTTCCAATTGTGATTAAGTCGGAATTGGATTATCCTTCTCGGCCAGTCGCATTACTATAGGTGGTCATTATGAGTTCAGTCGTTCCAGTTACAGGAAAACAAGCGGCAGTTGAAAGCTGCGTGCAGCGCGTCAAAGAGGCGGTTCATGACGTACAAAAAAAAGTCCTGGACCTGTGCAGTGCTGATTGCAAGGTGCATAGCTTACTTATTTTTGGAAGAGTTTTGCAGGCGGCAGCAGTTGCCTCGCTCGTTTTTTCATCCACTTTTGTTTTTAGTGCAACGATCACTGCCATTTTCGGTGCAGCTGCTTCTGTTGCGCTCTTTGCCTTGGGCCACTGGATTGCGGAGAATCCGAATAAAATTTATGACAATCTGATGATTGAGCGTCCTTTTTGTCCGGGCCAGCCAATAGGTCTTGTGAATACCGGCAATAACTGCTGGCTCAATGCCAGTTTGCAGCTCATCTTGAATATCCCTGAATTTCAAAATCAAATTGCTCAGTGCCCCCATTTGACAAATGCGAACATTGCTTACAATGCAGCTGGAGCTGCGTTTCAAAAAGTGTGTCCTCAGTTTGACTCTCAAAAAATCCGCGAGAATATGAGTCGAGAGAGCAATCTGGTGAGCGCCGCCCATCAGCAGGAAGACGCTGGCGACTTCTTTCACTATTATTTTGAGGGCCACCGGGCAAATCACGTATTGCTAGAGTCTGTGAATAATGGAGTGGCCACGATTCGCCGCGACTCATTATTTGAAGTGAATTTGGTTTCACACGATCGCGCAAACTTTCAACAATTGTTTAACCGTGAATTCGATTGCATGGATGATAGCGGGCAAAGACACCAGCTGACCTTCGTTAGGGCTCCTGACAATCTTCTCGTGCAAGCGAAGCGATTTACCCAGACGAGGGACCCTGCTGATGGAACCGCAATCCTCAGCAAGAACAACGAGGCGATTGATATTACCGAGAGCCTGAATCTCGAAGGGCGTTTTGTGCAAACAGGGCAGGACGTTTCTTTCCGCTGCAACGGCTTCGTCGTTCACTCGGGAACTAGCCTAGGTGGCGGCCACTACGTCGCCTATATCAAAAAAGGGGATACCTGGTGGTATTGCTCTGATTCCACTGTGCGTGAGGTTTCTCTCGATGATGCGCATAATGCCATGAAACACGCCTACATTCTGCACTACCGCAAGAATTAATCGGCTTTTCCCAGAGTTTATCCATCTAATTAGTTGATACTGTGCCCGGTTAACTGGGCACAGTATGTCTGCCGCCCATGTGTTTACACATGGCTTGTCTGCGCTGGGTGTTGCATCCATCCTTTTCCTTGACCCGTTTGTGTGTCCAAAAAAAAAGGCCCGCTCCCCTTGCGGGAAGCGGACCTTTAGCACGTGGCTAACTCAAAGTCCCGGGACTAGCTTGTCGCCGGAGCTTTTGCTATAGCCTCGCTGCTTGCTGCAGCAGCAGTAGCAGCTTGTTGTTCTTTTTCTGCATTCAGCGCAGCGAATCGCTTGCTGAGGGAGTTTGCAGAGTAGATCCAACCAAAGATGATGACGAACAGGATGACTCCAACGTACGGAGTGATCGCGCCCAGGGATCCGCAAGCGATGATCAGTCCCTGTTGGACTAATGAGCCGCCTGATTTTCCAAGTCGCGCACCGACGACGTCGATCGCTGCTTTTCCTTTGACTTTAGACTCCTGATCGAGCGGGATGTAAGCCATCTCTTTTGTCGGATCGAAGAGGGAGTACTTCGCCGATTTGCTCATGACGTTCTGCGCTGTTCCGAAAAGAACCGCGAGCATGAGTGGCGTTGTTCCGAGCATTGCAATGAACGCTGTCAAGTAATCTCTAAAGATGACGAAGGAGAAGAATCCAACGCCAGTGATCAGAAGAACGACAGGAGTGATCAATGCGCCTGTTCTCCAGCCGAAGCGTCGGATGACGTTACCGCCAACGAAGAGCATCATCAGGATGGTTGCAGATCCAGTGATTGTAGAGAAGTAACCCATGAAGGTCTGGTAAGCGTTAGGATCTGGGTAGAGCATCTTAAGCTGACCTTTCCAAGTGACTTCGACGAGGTTGATCGCGATGCCGTAGCCAATCACGAGAACTGCCAAGCAGCCGATGTATTTCGATCTTGCCAAGAACATAAAGCTTTCTTTGAGTGACATTTTTGGCTTATCTTTCTTGGATTTTTTTTCAGTTGCGTCAGCAAAGCGTGGGTCTGTGAGGACGTTTTTGTTGATCCACCAGTAGATACCCATGATGATGAGTCCGGAAACGACGACCATGCCAACCATCCAGTTCAGGGTGACTCCCCAAGCGTCGACGCCAGCAGGAAGTCTGCTGCGGATATCTGAGAAGTAGATGATCGCAGGACCGGAAAAGAGCATCGCTACGTTAGCACCTAGACCGAAAAGTGCATAAAAGCGCTTGGACTCAGAAATTTTTGTTGTATCGTTCGCAAATCCCCAGAAAAGGAGGGAGATGGCAACGCTGCCCCAAAGCTCAGACATAATGTAGAAAAGAGCATAGGTCCAGTTGCGGATCAGAGCAATCAGTCCACTGAAACCAGCAGGAAGAAAGTTCTGGATCGAATCTGCTACGACTGTAGGATGGAGCGTATCGCGATTGGGGTACATGAAAAGCACAAAGATCGCAAAATAAGCGATAAAGAAGGCAATAGTAGAGTAGAACAGCTTCTGTTTGCTGAAGACGTTACTCAACTTGGAATAGACGATCATGAAGATGATCGCAATAGGTAATACTCCCCATACTTTCAAGAAGGGAATCGCTTCAGCGCCAGAGCCTGGAGCTGTGACGATCAAAGCGTCTTTTGTATCCCTTAAGATGGTGTAGTTAAAGTTGATGAAGAAAAATAGGAAAAACATTGGCAGGAGCTTTTTGAGCTCAAAATTGTGAACCGGCCAGAAAAATGACCGCCACTTGCCAAACTCAGGTTTCTTAATTTCAGACATTGTTTTTGTTCCTCAAGACAATTTAAAAAAAGCAGCTCTTTTGTTACCAAGAGCGGGATCAAACTTCGAATGGCTCACCCACTCAATGTGCGATCCCGACCTTGGTGCATTTTGATTACGCAAAGGAGCAGAATCGTTTCCAGGCCTGGAATTGTAGCGGATTTTCGTTTAAATTCAAGGAAAACCCGTCCTGCACGCGAAAAAAAATATCAATTAAACTTTAACTTTCTCATTTCCGTTTTGAAGAGAAAACTCGGCATGGCAATCGTAAAATGCGGTTTTGTCCGTTCGATGGGTGCTGATCAGGGCAAAGGATTGAATGAGGATTGGTCCGTAGTGAAATCCTGCATGCTCCATTAGATATAAAGAAAGCTTCGAATGGTGGTCATCTGAAATTTCAGCCAGAGGGATGTGGGGGAGTACACTCTTTTTTTGATCGGGAATGTGCAAGGCTTTGAGCTCTCGTTGGATGAGCGATTTTAGCCTATCGATGTCCGTAGATGCATCCAGTGAAACACCCAGCGTTAGGGTGTGAGGGGTATGCCGATAGCAATCGAGTCCCTTGAGATTCAAGAAGAAGGAGGAGTACTCAATTGTATTGAGTGCATTGGCAATATCAATAGCGGAAGCTTCATCTAATCGCCCCAGTTGCCGCAAAGCGATATGGTAAAAATCAGGTTCATTCCATTTGATGTAGGGAAGTCCTGAACTGAAACGGGATAGAATTTCTTTGAGCTGCTTGGTGAGTAGGATGGCGATGGTATAATACTGCATTTAGATCTCAGTAAGGGGGGCCCAAATTCGATTGTTTGGTCATGGTTGATGTGATGTGGAATTGCAAAACGGAATTTTAGTTTTGCAATTCCACATCGAGTGGAAAACTACTTGCTAGCTGCGAGGAGTTCAGATGTGAGGGCAGCCAATTGCTGTTGAGCATTAAGAGACTCGACGTAGCCGTTCCAAAGCTCGGGTTCAACTTTGCCTTGGCGGATGGAGGAGATCAATTCTCTTTTGTAGGTAGCTAAAGATTTCTTTGGAGCGAGGATGGAAACCATTTCTTTGTCGCCAGCAAGACGAGCGATGTTGAGCATTCTTTCGAGCTGATTGCGTGTGAAGGTGATTTGGTCGCGACGTTTGCGAGAGCCTCTTGCTGCTCTTTGTTTTGGAGCGACGATGGAGGGCTTATCGTTGTTGATGATGAATTTTTCGATGAGAGTGCCCAGTTCTGCTGCCTGTCTATTTTTCATTTTACGCAGAGTGAAGTGGTGCATGTATCCGCCGCTAGTCATAGGGAGATATTTGCAAAGATCGTTTTCTTTTCTTCCATTGACCTTTTTAATGGCTCTAGAGATCACATCTTCGATTTCGCGGAGATTTTTTGTTTTTGTTTCCATTTTTTTTCCTATGTTACACCAATAGCATTGGTATTTTGTTGTTGACTCATATCCCCAGGAGCTCTCTGAATATAAAAAATCCAGGGAATTTAATGTTGTTCATTTGATTTATCTTATCTGTGTTTAATTTGCAATCCTCTTTTTTGCTGATTCGTCCCTTTTTTTTCTAAAGAGCCAGTCGGTTTCAGGGATTATTTTGTGCGATTTACATCACAAACTGGAGGGGTAATATCAATTTTCGTATATTACCCTTCCAGTTTGGGATGTAAAACGGGTCAAAAGAATCCCAAAACTCGTCAGCTTCAATCAGAGGGCAATTATGTCTTTTAGTCTTTAGCTGTTTTGTTCGATTGTTTTTGTGATTTTATGTAAGTCGTGCTATTTAAATCAATGGATTTTGTTTTTATTAACTTTTATACGAATTAAAATATGGGCAGAACGTGGCTAAATAGCGATTGTCGATTTGTGCTTTTAATGATTTTCTGTCAGGTCCAAATGTGGAGATCGATTGCTTGATCAGGCTCAAATGCCTCAAATTCAGGGCTGTCCTCTTTGTGTTAAAAATTTGATTTTGGGTATACTATTGTAAGGTCAGATGGTAAGCTTGGGGGGACCAATATGAGAGTCTGTCACAGACTTTGTGGATCTCTGATTTTTTGAAGCTTTTTCGCATTAGTGAGATGATCTCTTTGAAATTATTGGCATAGGGAGTTATGCGGTTCAAACTATTTTCAGCCATTGCGGCTCTCACGGGTTCTGTTTTGGTTCTTACATGCTTATTGCTTGTGGGATGCTCTTCCTCTTCGCAGCACCTCTCGATTGAGGAGTGGGCCTCTGCTAAAGATAAGATCAGAGTCCTTTCCACAACGGCGATGATCGATGATCTCGTTGGACACATTGGAGGCGATCGCGTTGTGCATTTGCCATTGATCGTAGGAGAGATCGATCCCCATAGCTATGAGCTCGTCAAAGGGGACGACGAAAAATTAAAGCTGGCGCAGCTGATCTTCTATAATGGCCTCGGCTTGGAGCACGGCGCCAGTCTGCGTTATTATCTCGCGCAGCATCCCAATTGCGTGGCCGTTGGCAACGCTGCTGCGAACCACGTACCTGACCAGGTGATTTATGTCGGCAAGGAAATCGATCCCCATATTTGGATGGACATTTCCCTGTGGTCGGAAGTGGTCGATCCTATTGTCGATGCGTTGAGTCAACTAGACCCCGCGTCATCTGAGGAGTACGCACGCAATGGACAGTTACTGAAGAATCAGATGCTCGAATTGCATGAGAAGGTGTTTCAGTCTCTCCAGGCGGTTCCCGAGCCAATGCGTTTCCTAGTGACGAGCCATGATGCATTTAACTATTTTGCGAGAGCCTACTTGGCGACCGATGCAGAGAGGCAAAGTGGGCAGTGGAGAATCCGGTTCGATGCGCCAGAAGGACTCTCTCCTGATGGGCAGCTGAGCACCGCTGATATTCAGCAAGTGATCGATTACTTGATCCAGTATCAGATTCATACCGTTTTCCCCGAATCGAACGTCAGCCGCGACTCGCTGAAGAAGATTGTAAGCGCATGTGCGCAAAAGGGGCTC
>JAZJZV010000085.1:11436-20975 GCA_040389485.1 Chlamydiota bacterium | reverse complement strand
GCACATGATTGATGTTGGCATCGAGCGCTTCGCAGAGACTGGCAAGTTCATTCATGAATGAGATGCGCAAAGCGAGCATGGCGTTCGCAGCATATTTGGTCATTTCCGCAGAGCGCGTGTCCATAAACATGATGCGGTCATGGTTGATCGTAAAAGCGGAGTAGATTTCCCGCATCACTTTGGCAGCTTCGGGGGAATCTGCGCCAATGATGATCCGATCGGGTTTCATGCAATCGGCAATCGCAGAACCCTCTTTCAAAAACTCAGGATTGGAGACGACATCAAAAGTGCAGCTTGAACCACGGGAATCAAGGACCTCTTGCACGACCTTACGGACATGCGTCGCTGTTCCCACGGGAACGGTCGATTTGTTGACAATGATCGTGTGCTGATCGATATGGCGTGCCACTTCCTCTGCTGCGGAGCAAACGTATTTTAAGTCGCAAGAGCCGTCTTCATTGGAAGGAGTGGGGACAGCGAGAAAGCAAACGGACGATTCTTTGACAGATTGAGCATAATTCAGTGTGAATTGGAGTCTTCCCGCGCTGATATTGCGCTCGACGATTTCTTTAAGACCAGGTTCGTAAATGGGGATGATCCCTTCTTTCAGTCCCGAGATTTTTTTCGCGTCGACGTCTAGGCAGGTGACGTGATGCCCCATTTCGGAAAAACACGCAGCAGTCACGAGGCCGACATAACCCACGCCGATGATCAAGATGTCCATATTGTCCTCTCTAGTCAGAAATCGCGATTATCTCGACTTTGTACAATTTTTGGCGAGCATATCCAGAGAAAATCATTGGCAAATGGGTCATTTCCTCGCGAATTCATAGATAGAGGCTTAACAGGTGACAGTCTGTGCCAGCCAGGCGTTGTCCAATCGATCTTCATCGTCGCCCTTGCCGTTGGGCAATGGTGCTCTGCTTTGCTCTCGCATATTGTCGTCCGTTTGAGACGCGAGTTAGTACCTCCGCATTTGGGAACGAAAACTGGTCACCATCAATGATGTAAAGTAAACTTTCACGCTCAAGTGTCAAGAAATAATTTTAATTATAGTTATTTTATTTTTATTTAAATGTCTTTAAGTTGCAAATTGATTAAAATGATAGTTTAGTTTATACTATTATTAGTTGAGGAGCTGGTGAATTTTACGTGTTTATCATTTTATTAAAAACAAAAAGGAATTGATATGACAATAGAACGCACGGCAAGGCCCTCAGCATTTACAGATTCAGAGACAATCAGGCGAGCCTTCTGCCCAGATGAGGAAGAAACGCCTATAACTAGCTTCTCTTTGCATCAACCAGGACAGTGCCAAGATCGCTTCTTAGAGCATCGGGATCGCTTCTTAGAAAGGGCATTAGGAGCCAATCGCAACCTCACATCACTTGATCTGATACTCAATCCATTCACCGATAATACTGCTGTAGCTCTTGCTAATGCGCTGAGAGTCAACGATACCCTCAGATCATTTAATCTAAGTGGAAATTGTCTTACAGATGCAGGGGCTACTGCTCTGGCTACCGCCTTAACAGTCAACAGCACTCTCACCTCACTTGATCTAGGAGATAATCATATTGAACTTGAAGGAGCAGAAGCTCTTTCTGCTGCGCTAAGAGTCAACCTCACCCTCACATCACTTGATTTAAGAGACAGTTGGTTTCAAGATGAAGGAATAGAATCCATTGCTACTGCCTTAGCTGTCAACAGTACTCTCCTATTACTTGATCTGAGTGGGAATGGCCTGGATGAGCTTGATGCTTTTGCGGGAGCAGAATCCATTGCTACCGCGTTAAGATTTAACAGCACCCTCACATCACTCAATTTGAATTGTTGTGGGCTTCCGGACGAATCCTTTGAACCTCTTGCTGACGCGCTAAGAGTCAACAGTACCCTCACATCGCTTAATCTGAGTGGTAATTGCTCTATGGATATAGGAGGGGAAGCTCTTGCAGAGGCGCTAAGCATCAATAGTGGCCTCACAGAACTTGATCTGAGATCCAATTATCTTGAAACTGCAACTGCAGTAGCTCTTGCTATTGCGCTAACTACTAATAGTACCCTTACATCACTTAACTTGGGGTTCAATGTTAGCGGAGATACTGGAGCAGCAGCTCTTGCTACAGCGTTAAGAGTCAACAGCACCCTTACATCACTTAACTTGGGGCACAATTTCATCACTAATGAAGGAATAGCAGCTCTTGCTAATGCACTCATAGTCAACAGCACCCTCAGATCCCTTTATCTGTATGAAAATTATTTTAGTGAGCGTGTTAGAGTCATTGATGGAGCAGCAGCTCTTGCTGCCGCCCTAAGAGTCAACACTACCCTCACAGAACTTGATCTGTATGAAGCTGGTCTTTCAGAAGCTGGAGCAGAAGCTCTTGCTGACGCACTAACTACCAACAGCACTCTCATATCCTTTACAGGAGCTAGATCTTTGCGTGAGATGGGTCTGGTGGCAAGAAATGTTAAGAACGTCAGGTTAAGAGATGGATCACTGCTGAACCTATGTTTAAGAGCAGTTGATCAGAATGACCGTCGTCAAATTGTAATCAACAACAGATTAAGAGATGAATTACTGCTGAATCTTTGTTTGAGAGCAGTGAATCAAATAGATTCTAGTCAAAATTTGCCCAAACGGTTAGATCGCTAATGATTGATCTTGGGAGCTAGACGGTAGAGCGTCGTCGTCTGTCAGCTGGCTCCCACCTCGCTATCCGCTAATGATGCAATAGCGCTATTCCATCGCGCAGATGGAGAGTGCGGTCGCAGAGAGAGGAGAGCTCGGTGTCGTGTGTGACGACGATGAGGCTTTTCTGCATCTGTTTGACGAGATCGAGAAGGAGAGAATGGATCGCCTGAGAATGGAAGGTGTCTAAGTTTCCTGAAGGCTCATCGGCGAGGATGAGTGCGGGGTCATTGCAGAGCGCTCTTGCGATGGCGGCTCTTTGCTTTTCTCCACCGGAGAGAAGCTTACACAAAAAATGCGCTCTTTCTTTGAGTCCCACCCTTTCCAAAAGATCCAGTGCGCGCTGATAGGCAGGAGATCCCTTGCTTACTGGGATGCGCGCGATGCGGGCAGGGATCAACACGTTATCTAAGACGGTATAATCTTCTAAAAGATGAAAGGTCTGAAACACAAACCCGATGCAATGGTTGCGCAAGTGGGGAAGGGAAGTCTTTGCAGTGGATTTTCCGCAGATTTCAAGGGTTCCGCTGGTAGGTTTTTCGATCGTGCCCAGGATGTGCAGAAGAGTGCTTTTGCCCTCGCCCGATTTTCCTGTGATGGCGACCGACTCGCCGGGGTAGATTTCGAGATCAATCCCTTTAAGGATGTCGATGGGGGTCGGGGAGAGGAATTGCTTTTTGATGTTTTTGGCGATGAGGATGGGAGTTTTCATTCTGACCTCAGGATTTCAGAGGGTCTCAAGCGGCAGGCTTTGAGCGCGGGGATGAAGCCGGCTAAAAGGGAGAGCAGTGGGGTGGCGATCAGGATGAAGAGCACGGCATTGTTGCTGAGGGTTCCGGGTAGAGTTTTCCCAAAAAAGGTGGTATTGAAGGCATCGTGCCCCTGGATGAAGCTTAGCATTTGGGCGATCGAGTCGATGTTTTTGAGTGTGGCGATTGCGGCGGCAATCCCGATGAGGCTGCTGAGGATCCCCATGCAAATGCCACAGGTTCCAAAAATGAGAGCAATGCTCTTGCGGCTGGCTCCCATCGCCTGCAGGATGCCAATCTCCTTTTTCTTATCGTTGACGAGTAGGACGAGTAGAGAAATGATGTTGCAGCACGCCACGACTAGGATGATGATGCCTACCAAGGTGAATAGGTACTTGTCGCTTTGAAACTGCTCCATGAGGTCTTTGGCGAAATCGTACTCTTTAAAGGTCTTGATCTTCCAGTACCCATCGACGCCAGCTAAAGCAAGTTCTTGCTGCAGCTCCTTTTGCACCTGTTCTGCTTGGTTCAGATCATCAAACCAGACGAGGAAGCCATTGGACTCTGTGCGGTCGAGGTTGTAAGAAGAGCTAGAGGCATTGATGGTTTCGGGGACGTGCGGAGGGACGAGGATGCACTTGTTTCCCACGGGCAAAATGCCTGGATCGTAGAATCCGGCCACGAAGATGGGCAGTCTGTGTTCCTGAAGCGAGCTTGCCGTTGCGCTCGAATAGGAGAGGTACCCGCGGTCGCCGAGAAGGACTCCGCTGTCTTGATAGTTTTTAGCTAGGTAGACGCCCGTTTCATTCTCAAGAGAGAGAGGAGCCTCTCGGTTGTGTTTGAAACGTGCCTCTGCAATCTCCAAACCGTCCCCATTCACGAGGCCTTGCATTTCTACATTTTGGATCGACGTGCGGACGGCAAAAATGAGGTTCCCGAGCGCATCGACTTGGGCAGGTGCGCTGACTTTGAGAACTGCCTGATCGTCGGTGAGGATCGGTATTGAGAGGGGAAAGGAGTTGCGCGTGCCCTCTTTCGATTCAAAGATCCATCGTCCGCCCTCTTTCCAGGCTTTGCCGTTGCTCCCAAAGGCATGGGGACTTTTGTCGAGGCCAAGAGCGGGAATGATGAGCTGGCTGAGTTGCTGGTTGCGAAAAACGGCGACCGCTTGGAATGTTTTTTTCTCAGGGATGAGATCGGTAGGGAGTTGCCACAGGTGGTGTTTGGGCTTTAATTGCCCAATGGCAATTTTTTGGAGAAGTTCTTGAACCCTTTCATTCTTAAGTTGAGGAGGCGATTTTAACGTGAGGGCGGGAGCATCCTGCCTGGAGTTCTCCGTGGAATGACCTGCAAGGTAGAGGAGATGGTTGATGTCTTTGGACGTGGGAGGGACCAAAAGTGTGGACAGATGCGGGCACTGCTCGGGAAAAGTGGCGAGGTAGGAAACCTGGGTCAGATAGCTCTGATTGTCTTCGGAGTGGGGGAAAGAACCAGGTCTTAGCATCTGGAGCCGCATCATGGCTCCGCTTAGCTCAAAATCCTGAAAGACGAGATCGGAGCGTTGGGTTTTAAGTTTTCCGAGGAGAGAGTAGAGGGTTTTTACCGGGTCTTTTAGAGTGCCGTCTGCATTCAGGTCTGCGGAGGGAAAATGCAGCGGAAGCTCTTCATCCTCGATGAGGTTGTAGGGATTGGATGCTGCTGCATGCAACTTTTGGGCGATATTTTTTGTTTGGAACTCGGAGGAGTTGCTGAGGGCGTCGATGCGGTAATAGAAGGAGTCGTAATACTGTTTGGTGGGTGTGATCCGCAAGGGGGCGTTGAGGGTGGTCAGTTTGCCGAGCCAGTTGCGCTCGATGCCCTCTGTGACGGACAGGAAGACGAGGAGCAACCAAACGACAAGGGAGATCACGACGATGGACATCAGGGAAATCAAGGAAACGGAGAGCTGGCGTTTGCGGGGGATCAAGTACTTGAGTGCGACGGCAAGCTCAAACATGTCATGTCTCCAAAGCGGTTGTTCCGAAAGTACTCGAGAACCTGTACTAAAAGGGACTTCCTTAAGTACAGGTCGATGGGAATGAGTTACTTAGCTTCTTTGAAATTGACGTGTCTTCTGAGCTTTTTGTCGAATTTCTTGAGCTCGATGCGCTCTGTCACCGTGCGTTTGTTCTTTGTCGTCCAGTAGCACTCAGAGCTTTCTGTGCTCTTCAGCTTTATCTTTTCGCGTGCGCCTTTTGCCATAGTATTCCTCAAAAAAAGTTCTGGCGCCCATTTTAGTCAGCATTTCATTAAGAAACAAGGAGAATCATCAAGGGCATTTCCCTCATACAGTGAGAATGACTCGATTGTTCAAACCCATTTCCTGAATCTGAAAATATACTGCGGCCGGGCGATTGATAAATTCATTATTTTGGATGAAGTTTGATTTTTGTACAACGCTGGTCTTTAGTTGTTTTCAATTTTATATTAAATTAATTATTTACAAATTAATCGGAATGTAATTATATGAAAAATAAGGCGAGTTAATAAATCGAATGTTCTGGTTTGCGTATATTGAAAGAGTGCCTGACCGAATACCGAAACTAATTAAAGAATCGGAAATTTGACAAGGCGTCGCCCTGAATTTGAGCCAGGCGAAGCCGGTATCGAAGAAGCTCAACTTGAGTAAGTTGAGCGATGCAGACAGGTCTCACATTCAGTGGCTGGCAACGCTGTCGAAAACCGATTCTTGAATGAGTTTCGGTATATTTAAGGAGGATGGAATGAGACGATCGTGGATGGTATTTCTATTAACACCGGTGATCTCCTACGCGGCATACCCCGCCTATGAAGGAAAATGGGGCTATCCAGAAAGTAAGACTCCCAAGTCAAAAAAATCTAATGCCACCGCAGGCTTGTCCGACTTGCCCCCTCTTTTTGTGGAAGAGGTTAGCCCAGCAGAGTTGAACGCATTGGCCGTGGAAGCGCAAGAGCCTGCCGTCCAAGAAAACCCAGCCGTCGTCGAAATGGAAGTGGCCGCCGAGAGTGGTCTTGTGGATGAGGCGTTGGCGGTGAGTTTCCCTGCTCCGGCAGAGCAAGAGTCTGAAGTGGCTCAAAATGAAGAATTGGAAGAGCAGGAAGCTTTTCTGGCGAGAATTGAAGAGTTTGTCGCCCTCGAGGAACAAGAATTCCAAGCTGCTCCAAACGAGCCAAATGGGGTAGTTTCAGAAGTAGAGAACTTTGCTGCACTAGAGGATGATCTAGACGATTTTTTGCGCATGCAGCAAATGCTAGCCGGATATGAAGAAGCTTCTCCTCGGGACTTCATCGGCCAGTCAGATGATCAACAGAGTCCTCATGCGAATCCCGAGAAAAGCACGCGTACTAAACGGTACTCTCCAAGAGTGCGCGAGCCTTTGGTGAGACATCGGGAGAATGCGAGCGAGGAGGGGGCTGGTTCTTCTTCCTTCTCCGAATTGGGTGAGGAGTTCGAAAATGCAAAGCGCCCCTCGATCACTCATCGCAGTGGATCTTATGAGAACGCTAATACTTCTACTGCACCCTTTGCGGATGCTCTTTCCAATGAGAGTCATATCGAGAGTGATAGTACAAATCTGAATTCCGAGGCGAATGAAGCTTTGGAAGGTGCCCAGAGACCAACGATTACGCATCGCAAATCGGTATCGAGCCAAAGCGATGAGGCCCTGCCTAGCTCCGACGCGCATTCTGTTGCGGTGCAGGAAGATGACGCGAGGTCAACGCAGGAAAAGCCCTATAAGACACCTACTTACACCCCCCCCCACTATCAAGCACCTCCAGATCCTCGAACAAAGAGTCAACGCGAAGCTCCTGAGACCCCAGCGCCTACAGTTCCAAAGCCTGAGACCCCGAAGGTTCCTGAAGTGCAAAAGGGAGATCAGTTAGAGCAAGGGCAGGGAAGTTCTTCAGAGTATGGCCAGCGGATGCATCCCCTTGAAGAGCGTAAAAACCCCACTCCCGAAAAAGGAGCACAGGGCGCACAGAATTCTGGAAGAGTAGAACAGAAGCAGAAGGCTCCTGTTACAAAAAAACAGACACCCCAACAACAGACACCCCAGCAAAGGCCAAAACAAGCCCCTTCCAATCAGTCGAAGCAGCAAAAGGCTCTTACTCCTAAAAATCAGGCTCCCGTCGTAGATAACGCTGAAGTGCAGCAGCAAAAAACTCCGATTGCAGAGAAAAAATCACAGCGGTATCAAAGGCGTCAGGTCAAAGAAAAGTCGATTGCGAAAAATGAATCGGATCAGAAAAAGAAACACGACAGCGACAAGAATAGTAGAAAGAGCAAAAAAGGCTCTTCAGATGACAAAAAAGCAAAACAGAAGAAGAAAAAAAGCTCTTCTGTCTACGCTGGCAAACGCCCCTCAAATCGCTGAGAGTGGAATGCGGATCATCGGATCAAGAGAGAGGGGATCGCCTGTTCCCCTCCGGATATACATCTGATAGCCCAGGCCTGCGATCATCGCAGCATTGTCTAAGGAAAGACGCGGCGCGGGATAGAACACGGGGACAGGACACCCTTTCTCGACAAAGAGCTCGCGCAATCGCATGTTATTGCTGACCCCACCACCACAATAGATCGCAGCACAGCCGTTTTGGATGGACGCAGCGATTGCTTTATCAACGACATCGGTAAGAGCTGTCTCCTGGAATGCAGCGGCGATATGTGCTTTATCTTCCTCTGAAATGATCAGGGGAGCATCCTTGGATGCATTCGGCCCTTTGAGTGTGTACAAAACGTTGGTCTTTAGACCAGAGAAGGAAAAGTCTTGGGGATGCCCCTTGATTTTTCCTGGTCTGAAGGGGAATTTTTTGGGATCTCCTCGTTTAGCTAAAGCCTCGATGACGGGACCTCCCGGGTAGGGCAGTCCCATGAGCGTTGCTACCTTGTCGAAAGCCTCGCCGATTGCGTCGTCCTGCGTGGTGCCAATCAGTTTGTACTCTCCTATCTCCTCCATTTTCACGGTGAAGGTATGCCCTCCGGAAATCACCAATCCGATGGCGGGAAAGAGGGGAGTTTCAAGCGGCATCATCGCGGCATAGAGATGCGCCTCGACGTGGTTGACGCCGATGAAGGGACGTTTCCAAGCGAGAGCGAGAGCCTTTGCGGCGTTTAGTCCAATGAGCAAAGCACCAATTAATCCAGGGCCTTTTGCCACGGCTATGAGGTCTATCTCTGAAAATTCCACTTGCGCTTCTGCGATGGCCTTCTGGATCACGAAGACGAGCACATCCACATGGCGTCTGCAGGCAAGTTCCGGATACACCCCTCCAAACTGCTCGTGGATTTCAGTCTGAGAGCAGATCACGTTGGACAGGATTTCCGTTCCATTGCGGACGATGGCGCACGCGGTTTCATCGCAAGTACTTTCGATGCCTAAAACAATCATATTAGTCAGAGATTATCCCCTTAAAAGCGGATTTCCGCAAACTTTTTATGTGGATTTCGGTATAACGAGGGAGGAGGGGATCAATGCTCTTTTGGGTAGGTTTTCACATACTGGTAGCAGTTCTTCTTTGGATGGACCTCTATCTGTTTCATCGCAAGCCATTTGCAGCTTCCTTCAAGAGCGCTCTGGCGTTTAGCCTCTTTTGGATTGCGATGGCTATGGGTTTCAACTTATTGGTCTATTTCCATTCGGGTGGGGATGCCGCGCTGCAGTTCTTCACAGCTTATGTGATTGAGAAGTCGCTCAGCATTGACAACTTATTTATATTTCTTGTCATTTTCACGACCCTCCAGATTCCCGTTTCTCAGCAGCACCGGATCCTTTTCTGGGGTATCCTGGGTGCTATCCTCTTCCGCATTTCGCTGATCTTGATGGGGATTTCGCTGATTCGCGAGTTTCACTGGCTCCTCTACGTACTGGGGCTTTTCTTGATCGTGACAGGAGTACGGTTTGCCTATCAGAAAGGGGATAAGGAAGAGGTGCGGAAGTCCAAAGTGCTTCACTTTTTAAAACGGGTTCTTCCTCTGACATCAAAAAATGAAAAGGGGGCGTTTTTTCTGCGAGAAAAAGGCGCATGGAAATGCACTCCGCTTTTTCTTGCACTGATTGTAATTGAGTGCTTTGATGTGA
>JAZJZV010000085.1:0-11426 GCA_040389485.1 Chlamydiota bacterium | reverse complement strand
GCCGTGTTTGCAGTGAGCTCAGATCCATGGATTATTTATACGTCCAACATCTTTGCGATCCTGGGACTGCGCGCACTCTATTTCGTGTTAGTGCCTTTCCTCGAGAAATTGCGCTATTTAAAATATGGACTCTCTGCAGTGCTGACCTTTGCCGGCCTGAAGATGCTCTTGAGCGATGTCTTTCATGTTCCTCTCGGCTATTCGCTTGGTGTGATCATCGCTATTCTTGGAATCACTGTATTTACATCAGTGCGCCGCAAACTGCCGCCGGTTTAGGTAGGTGATGCCGCCTGGTCTGCTATCCAGAGAGATGGTCTGTCGGGGGTACCCACTTGAAGGACGGGATAGCTGGAAGGATCGTCTGCAGCAGCCAGCACTTGTTTCAGGATCTGTTTTTTGCCAGCTCCCAGGATGTAGACGGCAATATGGGAGGCGTTGTTGATGCAGGGGAAGGTGAATGTCATGCGCCAGGTGTTCTTTTCAGGGATGTAGTTGGCGATGACGAGGCGGTCTTTGACCTTGAGTCCTTCCGTGTGGGGAAAGAGCGAGGCCGTGTGGCCATCATCTCCCATGCCGAGCATGACGAGGTCAAAAGGGCGATTCTTCAAAATGGTGTTCTCGTAGGCTAGCGCATTTTCTTCGATGTGTGACTCTGCAACCATGCGATGGATGTGCTCTTGTGGAATCGGCATGTTTTTCAGTCCAGCTTCCATGGCCATGTGGAAATTGCTATCGGGATCGGTGGGCGCCACTGCTCTCTCGTCGCTCCAAAAGAGATGGACTTTGCTCCAGTCGATCTGTTCTAGATAAGGCGGGCCGCAGAGGTGTTGGAAGATTGCTTTGGGCGTGGAGCCTCCGGAGAGGGCCACGTAAAATGCGCCGTGGTCTTGAATCGACTCTTGCGCAATGCGGACGAAGTGCTCGACGCAGTATTGCAGGGTCTTTTGACTATCTCCAGGGACAACCAACTTTCTCATCAGCACAGCCCCTGGGTATCCATTTCTTTGATGAGATTGAGCACTCTTAAGTAGTGCTGGGAGCTGCCTTTGTGGCAGATCTCTTTCACGAGGGAGTGTCCTGCTTCGACTTTTGATGACATGTAGTGACAGGGAAGATCGCACTGAGACGGCGTGGAGTATTGCAGTGTGATCTGGTGGAGCGCTTCTTTGGTGCGGCTGAACGAGAAATGCTCATCGTTCTTTGTCATCACATCGATGGCGAGGATAACTCCAGGAGGCAGTTCTTTTTCACTTGTGGAGGATAAGACGACTTCGATGGGGCCTTGTTTGCCCTCATAAAGGATCTTCAGTTCTTTTTCGCTTTTCTGGATGGATGTGAACTTCCATTCGAGCTGACAGGCGAGCCATGCCTGCAGATAAAAGGACTGGATCTTGGTATGGCAGAAAAAAGCGGTTTCTTGGGCGTTGTAGGTGATCTGGATTTTCTTAGCATTGCCGATTTGGCTGAGCTTGTCCTCGGAATGGAAGGTCATCGAAAAGACATCGCGCCAGTTCTCAATCCGGGCCCAGTTGAGGTCGGCGATGTCGCAGTGCGCCGCATCCACTTGTTTCAGAGCGCTTTTGGCAAATTGCGGCAGGTTGTCTGCCGATTCTGAGTCAAAGATGATCCGATTGGCAAACTTTGAAAGTTGCGTGCTGAGAGCGTTTTCCTTGCTGGGATCTTCTGCCCAAATGAGATAGACGGGAAGATCGGGGAGTAAATGGGGGAGGACGACAAATGGCACGCGCGCGTCGGCAGCTCCGGCCGTTTCAATTTGGATGTAGTCACACGCAACGTCGAATTCGCCCTTGCTCGCAGTCAGAATGGAGACTTCTGTCTTTAAATAGCTCTCGCTTGCATTTTGTCCAGTCATCACGAAGATCACGCGCGAGGGAAATTTTTCGATGACCTTTTGTGCGATGCGTCGGATATAGGCAGTGCGGTGATTTTCTTTCGTGTAAAAGATGAGATTGAAAAGAGATGCTCGCGTCGTATTGGTCGTCTGGAGCTCTTCCCAAATCCGGTTGAGTTCTGTTTGAATATCCGCAGGGGATACGGGGTGGGTGATAGCGCTCATTAAATCAACCTCCATTTGCGGTGATCTCGGGCGATGAGGGCATCTGCCGCTTGAGGTCCCCATGTTCCCGAAGCATAGTTGGGGAAATCAGGGACCTTGTTTGCTGCCCAGTATTCGATGAGCGGTGTCAAGAGTTTCCAGGAATTAAAGGCCTCATCTTCTCTCGCAAAAAGCGTGTTGTCTCCAAGGACGCAGTCGAGGATTAATCTTTCGTAGGCCTCTGGAGGACTCATGCCAAAGTAAGAACCGTAGCGGAAATCCATTTTGACGGGCTGAATGGGGCTGGAGGGTCCAGGCACTTTGCAGTTGATCTTGAGAGCGGTTCCTTCGTCGGGCTGGATGCGGAGGGCGAGCGTGTTCGGCTCGTTGCGCTTGCCTGGCTGTTGGAAGAGAACTCCAGGAGGGTCTTTGAAGATCACGGCAATTTCAGTCGCTCTCTTGGGAAGTCTTTTGCCAGCTCTCAAATAAAAAGGAACCCCAGCCCAGCGCCAGTTGTCGATGAAGAGGCGGAGTGCGGCGTAGGTTTCGACGTTGGAGTCTTTTGCGACGTTGTTTTCTTGGCGGTAGCCGACGGCATCTTGCCCACCGATAAATCCCGGCGCGTATTGGCCGCGCACGGCCTGCGCGTCAAACTCGTTTTCCTGGAAGGGGCGGATCGCCTGCAGCACTTTGACTTTTTCATCTCGGATCGCGTTTGCAGAAAGACTGACGGGAGGTTCCATGGCGACAAGCGAGAGAAGTTGCATCATGTGGTTCTGGACGATGTCGCGCAAGAGTCCAGCTTCCTCCCAGAAAGCGCCTCGCGTGCCAATGCCGATGTCTTCGGCAACGGTGATTTGGACGTGGTCGATATAGCGGTTATTCCAAACCGATTCAAACAGCGAATTGGCAAAGCGGAAGACCAAAATGTTCTGGACAGTCTCTTTGCCAAGGTAGTGGTCGATCCGGTAGATTTGCTGCTCGCTCAAGAAACGCAAGAGTTCTTTTTGAAGAGCTTTTGCGGAGGCCAGGTCGTGTCCAAAGGGTTTTTCGATGATGATGCGCGACCACTTGTCTTGCACTTTTTCATCGTCGTAAATGAGTCCAGCCTTATTGAGGTTTTCACAAATCAGAGGAAAGAAACTGGGCTGTGTCGATAGGTAGTAGACGCGGTTGCCTTTCGTTCCGAGGCGAGTGTCGAGGTCTTGCAAAAAAGTATTGAGCTTTTGATATCCGGCAGGATCGTGGAACTCTGACTGATGGTAAAAGAGGTGCTCTTGAAAATTCTTCCACAGGGCCTCATCCAGCGGCTTAACGCGGGAATGTTTGCTGACGGCATCCTTCATCTCTTGCCGGAACTGCTCGTGAGTTTTTTCTCGGCGTGCAAACCCAACGCAGGCAAATTGGGGAGGAAGTTGTCCTTCGCGCGCCAAATTGTAGATCGCAGGAAGCAGTTTGCGCGCTGTCAGGTCTCCCGTGGCTCCATAAATGACGAGGATGCAGGGATTGACAAACCGGCTGGAAACACCGGGTTCTTCGAGAGGATTCGCCGAAGTGGATGACATATAGTTCCTCAGGGTAAGGAGTCCATGTAATTTTGCAAAATCGCAGCAGCAGCCAGCTGATCGCTTAGTGTTGCTCTTTTTTTTCGCGAGACGTCGGAGTCGCGCAGCATGCGGTCGACCTGCGAAGAGGTCAGCCTCTCATCCCAATAGACGACAGGCACTCCCATTCTCTTTTCTACAGCAGCGCCGAATGCTTTGGCAAGGCTTGCCATGTCGCCCTCTTTTCCGCTGAGCAGAAGAGGAAGCCCGACGACGATGGTGTCGATTTTCTTAAACCGCTCGAGCTCTTTGGCGATGAGCTCAACGGTTTGCTTTACGTTTTTCGCTGCCTGGATTGTCGCTAGGGGTTGGGTGATGATCCGCATCTCGTCAGTGATCGCCAGCCCAATACGCGCAGTGCCAAAGTCAATGCCAACAATCCTACCCAATAGTCCTTTCCTTTTTTCTTTCGATCATTGCAGCGACAAAGTCGCGGAACAAAGGATGAGGTTCAGTGGGTTTTGACTTGAACTCAGGGTGGAACTGCACTCCCACCATCCAGGGATGACCTTGGATTTCGGCGATTTCACATAAGTGATCGCTTTCCAAAACTCCCGAGAGGATCATTCCCTCTTTTTCGCACTGCTCTTTATAGATCTGATTGAACTCATACCTATGGCGGTGCCTTTCAGAGATTTTTTGCGATTGGTAAGCTTTTTCCGCTTGCGTTCCCGGTTTGAGCTGGCAAGTGAATGCCCCTAGGCGCATCGTGCCACCTATATCTGCAACACCTTTTTGCTCGCTGAGCAGAGAAATGATCGGGTGGGAAGTGGAAGGGTCAATTTCGGTGGAGTTCGCGTCGGTGAGTTTGAGGACATGGCGGGCAAACTCGACACAGAGCACTTGCATCCCCAAGCACAGACCGAAGTAGGGGATGTTATTTTCGCGGCAGTACTTGGCGGTCATGATCTTGCCCATCCAGCCTCTTTCTCCAAAACCGCCTGGAACGAGATACCCATCACAGCCGCCGATGACTTTTTCAACATCGCCATGCTCTAACACCTTGTCAGATTCATAGCGGCGGATTTCAATATCGACCTGGTTGGCAAGAGCGCCGTGATGGAGTGCTTCAAAGACCGATTTGTAGGCGTCTTGGTGCTGCAAATACTTGCCGACAATCCCCACGACGATTTTGCCCCTGGGATTTTGCAATTTGTCGATCATCTGTTTCCATTTGACGAGGTCTGCTTGCTGAGAGGAAATTCCCAGCATCTGGCAGATCTTGTCATCTAGTCCCTGCTTGTGCAGGTTGAGCGGTACTTCGTAGATTGTCGAACTGACATCTGGGATATCGATCACTCCCTCTTTGGGGACGCTGCAAAACAGGCTGAGCTTATCTTTGATCTCTTCTGAGAGCGATTCTTCGCAACGGCAGAGGATCAAATCGGGCATGATGCCGATCTCGCGCAGGATTTGCACGGAGTGTTGTGAAGGCTTTGTTTTGACCTCTCCCGCTGCTTTGAGATAGGGGACGTAAGTGAGGTGGAGATTCAGACAATCTTTGGGGCGTTCGTAGCGGAACTGCCGAATCGCTTCAAAAAAGGGAAGAGACTCGATGTCGCCGACGGTCCCACCAATTTCGACGAGAACGACGTCGGTATGGGGCTGTTCTTTCGAGCAGGCGATGATGCGCTGCTTGATTTCATCTGTGACGTGGGGGATGACCTGCACCGTTTTTCCGAGATAGTCTCCGCGCCGCTCTTTTTTGATCACCGTGTCGTAAATTTGTCCCGAAGTAGCATTGGAAAGGCGAGAAATGTGAGCATTCGTATAGCGGTAGTAATGACCCAGATCCAGATCAGTCTCAGCTCCATCATCAGTAACGTAGACCTCTCCATGTTGAAAGGGGTTCATCGTCCCTGGATCGACGTTGAGATAAGGATCGAGTTTTAACATGGCAATTTTGAGCCCCTTCGACTCGAGAAGCATAGCGATCGAAGCCGAAGTCAGACCTTTGCCGAGAGAGGAAACAACACCGCCGCTGATAAAAATATACTTTGTCGGATGCATGATGGACCTAACTAGGTGGTAAAACCCGGATTTTAGGTTGATAAGCGTTAAAACTCAACGCCAATTTTTCCTTGTACATAAACTGAAAAATCAATAAAAACCCGGTTTTCAGCGAGGTTCTTATGTCAGTCTTAGAAGCGACAAAACGCAGGTATGTTCCTGTCAGTGTTTTTGAACTCTTTTCCGTTGGAATTGGCCCGTCGAGTTCCCATACTGTGGGACCGATGCGCGCTGCACGCCTTTTTGTTCTTGAGCTACGCGCAAATGGGCACCTGGCCAATGCTCATCGGATCACCGTTGAGCTTTTTGGCTCTCTTGCAATGACGGGAAAAGGGCATGCGACAGACATTGCGGTATTGCTCGGTCTCGAAGGAGAAACCCCCGAAGAGATCGACCCCAGCTGTGTAGAAGAGCGAGTCTCTGCAATCACTGCCAATGCGCGTCTCACTCTATGCAATGAGCACTCCGTGAAATTCGATCGCGAAAATGATCTGATTTTTCATATGGGAAAACGATTCACCTTCCACTCCAATGCGCTGCGCTTCCGTGCCTATAACGAGAGAAGAGAGATTCTGCACTCCGCTATTTATTACTCGGTTGGAGGCGGTTTTGTCGTCACGCAAGAAGAAGCTCTCTCTCCCATGGTATCTCATGGGATGGACGATGCAGTGCCCTACCCCTTCCAAACCTGTGAAGAGTTGCTGCGCCACTGCGAAGAAAATCACTTCACCATTGCAGAGCTTGTTCTCGAAAATGAAAAGACATGGAAAACAGAAGCTGAAATCCGCAAAGGGATCTTGCATATCTGGAATGTGATGAAAGAAAGCGTCTCGAGAGGGCTTTCTCAAGAGGGGATACTGCCCGGCGGTCTCAATGTCAAAAGGCGCGCCAAGGAGATGCTGAGTACACTCATGGCAAACGGTGGCCAGATGAGCGATCCCTCAGAGATTTTTGATTGGGTCAGTCTATTTGCCTTAGCCGTCAACGAAGAAAATGCCGCCGGCGGCAAAGTAGTTACCGCACCTACAAACGGCGCTGCGGGAGTCATTCCCGCTGTCCTCCACTATTACCTCAAATTCATCCCCAATGCTTCTGAAGAAGGGATCATTCGGTTCTTCCTCACCGCCACTGCCATCGGTATCCTCTACAAAGATGGAGCTTCCCTTTCCGCTGCGGAGATGGGATGCCAGGGTGAAGTGGGGGTTGCTACCTCGATGGCAGCTGGAGGATTGGCCGCTGCTCTGAATGCGACAAATGCCCAGATTGAAAATGCTGCAGAAATCGGAATGGAACACAACCTGGGACTCACATGCGACCCCGTTGGAGGGCTTGTGCAGATTCCCTGTATCGAACGCAATACCATGGGAGCGATCAAGGCCATTAATGCAACCCGCCTAGCCCTGCACGGAGATGGAGACCACCGCGTTACGCTAGATCAGGTCATTGCAGCCATGCGTCAGACGGGAGAAGACATGCAGTCCAAGTACAAGGAAACGTCTGAGGGCGGTCTCGCCCTCCACGTTCCAGTCAATCTACCCGAATGCTAGTAGTCGCAAAAATTCGTCTTTTTTGCGTTCATGTGACGTTGCGGCTTACAGAGTACTAATCTTCTTCCGGCATGGGTTCTTCGATTGAGGAGAGCACGCGTACCTCGAGCTGCGATTCTGAGATGAGGATCCGCTTGTTGTCGTACTCGACGAGATAGAGCATCGATTTGGGACTTAAGGGTTTTCTTTCGATAATCGCGATTGTTTTGCTCGATCCCAAGCTAAATCTTCCCTTCCCTAAGCGCCTGAGCACCCAAAAAGCTGCCAAAATCAGAACTACTAGTCCAAGCAGCGTAGCGAACATTTTGATGAAGGCAGATTCGTAGGAGCTTGTCATCTCATGAGAGGAGGGAAGGGGAGCTGCAGGTTGTTCTAAGTTGCTGGGGGCAGCAGGAGTGATTGACGGGGATGGCTCCACCTTTTCTACGGCTGCCTTCTCGGGGGGCTGCTGCGGGGCGCTCTCTGTAGCAAAAGTACCGGTAGCAAGCAAGAGACTGAACAGAAAAGTGGAAGCGGTTTTTTTGATGTGCATAATGGTCGTCCTTTAAGTATACCAAACCAAGATACCATAAGCGGTCATTTTTTGCTGCGAACACAGCATGTGAATCGAATCTAACAAACAGGCCGCATTGAAGAATGCAGCCTGTGTGTCTTTAAGGGTTATGCAATTGTGCACCAGGAAGAGGTTCCTTTCTCTTTGTCTGCAGCTTCTTTGTCTGCAGCTTCTTTAGCAAGTAATTCTTCCAAGTTGCCCATGATAGACAAATGGATTGTTGACGACTGACCTTCGATGAACCTCTTTTCAGCTCTCTCAAAGGCAACGAGTGCATCCGCCCATTTGACTAAGTTTCCTTTGACGTCCTCAAGAGAGGAAGTCACTTCTTGATACTTGTCAGCCTCCTTAACCAAATTGATGAACGTTTCAAAGCGCACTGGGTCGCTTTGCAATGCACTGACTTGTCCCGAAATATAGCGTTCAATGGCGGGAGCGATAAAGTACCTTTCGCGCTTGCTTGGCAGATCTCCGATGATCATCGACGATTGGGTTGCTAGGGAAGATCTGAAAAAATCGGTGAGGTAGACTTCGCCGAAAACAAAATTGTCATGATTCTGCCAATAGTCCTTCATCCCTTTTGAGTGTTCATTTCTGTGCTTGTAAATATCTCCACAGAAAGCATTCCTCACTGTCGCGGGCAGTTGATCTAACAGCTCTCTCATTTGGAGTTGAATCTGTTCATGGGCAGAAGCATGATATTCAAGGAAGCGGTGCTTGGAAAGATGGCACAGTTTTGCTAGAGGATAATTCGGCGTATGAGCCTCGAAGTGGATGCTGAACTTATTATATTCAGATACAGCATCGAATCGGCAGCTCAATAGCATTTCTGGTGGAATTTGGAAATGTGTATCGGTGGTTTGATTGATTTCGAATGAAATGCAGGGTGGCGTGGTTTCGCCGCGTTGAACGCTTTGCCAAAGGTTATCTAGAATCTGTTGATATTCGGCATGTGTTTTACCAGAGATTAGAGTCCGAGAAGACAACAATAACTGGTGAATATCACATTCAGGCATTCCTTCCGAAACCTCTGCTTGCACCTGACTGGGTGAAGCTTGGAAAATCTCTCCAGTAGAGCTTTGAGTACTAAGAACTGATGGTGTGGACATTGATGCGGACATAAGAAACCCCCATTTTTGGATGTGTTTAGGTTACTAACCCGTGCCTCAAACAGGTGACAATTGGTTTGCTGCATCTGCCCTGTGTCAATTGTCATCTATTTGAGACACGGGTTAGTAATGAGCCAGCGAAGGTAGCAATTTTTGATTTTAAAATCCACACGTAAAGAAAAAAATCTAAAAATAGCCTCAAAATTTTTACTACGCTTTGCAATATTTCAACATAAGCGACTGAATATAAGCATCTTGAATAGTCTAAGTTGACTCGCTTGCGCAAGTTATTGAATCTTAATAATATATCGTAAAGCATAAAGGAGTGTGGCGAACAAGAATGTGCAAGCCGTTTTTTGATGCGCGTAATGACCATCCTTTGAAATAATCACTGTAAAAATCGAGAGGCAATCTCCTCGCTAACTTGGAAAGGTCGCTATGCATACTCACCGCGGATGGATCGCACTTGATCTCGATGGAACTATCACTGATGCCTCCCATCATGCTCCCAGAGAAGTGATTGACTACCTTCATTCTCTGCAGCAAATGGGCTGGCAAATCGTCTTTATCACGGGAAGGACATTTGCATTTAGCTACAGGATCATCAAGGAGTTTGATTTCCCCTTTTACCTCGCTGTGCAAAATGGTGCAGACATCCTCTTCATGCCAGATAAGAGGCTAGTGGCCCGTCATTATCTAGATGCGCGCATCATTCCCGTCTTGGAAGAGCTCTATGCTGGCAATAAGAGAGACTTTCTTCTCTATTCGGGGTATGAGACGGGGGACTTTTGCTTCTATTGCCCCACAAAAATCTCCGACAGTTTACGACCACACCTTGAGATGATGCAAACACTCTCCCTAGAGCCTTGGAAGGCCATGGAGGAGTTTACTTTTCCCTTGCATCAACAGTTCCCCCTTGCCAAGTGCCTCGGGAGTGAGCATGCGATGGAGGTGATCAATGCCAAGCTCAAAACAGTTCCCTTTGTCTCAGCGACCAAGATCAAAGACCCTCTTGCTGAAGGCATCTACCTCAACCTCGTCACCTCTTCTCATGCAACGAAGGGGAGGGCCCTACGTGCAATTGAAAAAATTGTCGGGAAGTCGGGCCGGATCATCGTTGCTGGAGACGATCTCAATGACATTAGCATGCTCGATGAGGCAGATATCAAAATTGTCATGTCCACAGCACCTACAAGCATGCATCCGATGGCCGATATTTTGGCGAAACCCGGCACGGAGATGGGGATTATCGATGCTCTGAAGGATGCCACTCGTTAATTAATGTCTTCTCGGCATAGGTGGAAAAAATATGCTGGAAAAAGTCGCTCACGCACGGGCAAAAATGCTAGATGAGGTCAGAGAGTTGGCACAGAAGGATGTGCTTCTCTTGACCTCAATCGTGGAGAGCTAGGTAACTGCGCTTGCAGCTTCCTGCTTTTCTGTCATTGAATGGCTATCGATTGCAAGGCCCATAGCGTGCATCCCGTTGTCCACATAGAGAACTGTGCCCGTGATGGCGCTTGCAAGAGGGGAGAGGAGAAACGCGGCTGTATTGCCAATCTCTTCTGCAGAGAGCTCTTTTGTTAGAGGGGCATTCGCCTTAGAGTATTCGATCATCATGCCAATGAAACCGATGGCGCGAGCCGCCCTGCTTCCAAGTGGTCCTGCTGAGATCGTATTGATGCGCAGACCCCATTTTCTTCCTGCTTCAAACGACAAGGTGCGCGTGTCGCTCTCTAAAGCGGCTTTAGCGGAGCTCATGCCGCCGCCATAGCCCGGAATGACCTTCTCAGAGGCGAGGTAGCTCAGTGAAAGAACGCTTCCACCGGTTGCCATGTGGGGACCGAAATGGGCGATGAGGCTGACAAAAGAGTAGCTGGAAGCGCTCAGAGCCGCCAAATACCCTTGTCTTGAGGTTTCCAGGAGGGGTTTTTTAACCTCGGGTCCGTTAGCAAGAGAATGGACCAAAATATCGATTTCTCCGAATTCTCGGGCGACTTCCGCAGCCACTTCTGAAACGGTATAGCCGCTGACGCTCTGGTAGCGCTTATTGTCGCGGATTTCTTGGGGAACATCTTCGGGTTTATCGAAAGAGGCATCGAGAGGATAAACTTTGAGGTACTGCATGAGCTCGCCATTTGATAGACGGCGCGATTCATCGAACTTGCCTGCGCTCCAGGACTGCGTGAAGATTTTTAAGATGGGAGTCCAGGTGCCGATGATGATTTCTGCGCCCGCTTCAGCCAATGCCTTTGCGATGGCCCATCCGTAGCCCTGGTCATCGCCAATACCGGCGACAAAGGCCTTCTTTCCTTTGAGATTGATAGAGAGCATGTAAAACCTTCCTTTAATACGCTATTTAGTGAACACTATTGTACCTAAAAGAGGGGGAATTGCTCTACAGAGAAATTGTTTCAAAAGATGTGATATGATTATAAGATACTAAGAAGTAGCGATATACGAATGCTTCGTCGCTATCGCTTAAAATCGGGGACTATTTCTTACCTTTGCCAGAAGAGCGCATCATCAGCCGTTTCCAGCCTTCCG
>JAZJZV010000084.1:6868-10084 GCA_040389485.1 Chlamydiota bacterium | reverse complement strand
TGCAGGCCCCATCGACATTCCAAAACTCTGGGAGAGGTTTTTTCAGGAGTGTATCGCCGAAAAAATCCCCAATAAGGCCTCGCATGAGGTATTTGCTCTTTATTGCGATTACGCGGGCGATCACACGCAGCCCTATTCACTCGTGATAGGATGTCTCGTGAGCTCCACTGCTGAGATCCCGCAAGGCATGGTTGCAAAAACCATCCCAGGAGGATCCTATGCCACATTCCGAGCTGTTGGAGAGCATCCGCAGACTCTCATTGAGACCTGGGGCAAGATCTGGAACACAGAACTCTCCCGCACTTACACGGGCGACTATGAGCTCTATGGAGAAAAGTTCACCTCCCACTCCCCTCAGGAAGTGGAAGTGCTCATTGCCATTTGTTAATTTGCTGAAAGACTCTCCTGGTAGATCCAGCGCGCAATCGAGTCGAGAGTGATTGCCGCGGCAGCTGGATGTCCGTGTGGATCCACTCCCCTTCCAATGAGATCAAAAGAAATCGCATCAGGCAAAATGGAGTTCACCACGGCAAACTGATAGCCGCAAAAGGGCTGGTCTGAGACAAAGAGCGCCGTGCGAGTGGCTGTCTGCGTTTCTAGCCAAGCGATGATTGTATCTTCTGTATTTGGACGGCGACCCGGAAACATCGGCACTGCGACAAAAACAACGGGAAGCTGACGCATCTCTTCGGGAAGCTCTGTGATCTGCCAAATGGAGCGCGCGGCATCCGATTCGGTTGCGCAACCATCGAGTTGCCGATCAATTCTTTTGTCGAGAGGTCTATCTCCTGTTAGCCACACGATTTGCTCAAACCGCACGCCATCATTCCACAGCTCTTTGAGATAATCTAGACGCATTTGCATCCGGCAAGTGGTCGCTCCCAAGATAAGAGCAGTATCATAAGAAGAAAGAGAGGGTTGCCACTGCGCGAAAAGACCGTGCTCTTTACCCCACTCCAAAACAAAAGCGCGCTGCTCGGCAGAGAGCTCGTCCATTTCCCAACGCTCTTGCCCGGATGGACGCAGCCATCTCTTTTGCGTTTCGGCAATGAAATCACTCCCTTCTGCGATCCCGAGGGCAGAGCCCAAAATCAAGAGTTCCTGAGGATCCAGAGTACGATCTTGCAAAGGCGCACTGATGCAGAGGCGCGTTAAACAAATGGCTAAAAATAAAATCCATCGTTTCATTTGAGAAACTCCATCAGTTGTTCAGGATAGTCCGTAATCAATCCATCGACTCCCATCGTCCTGAGTTCTCCCCAACGAGCGGGGTCGTTGACCGTCCAAGGAATGACGCGCATCCCTCTACCTTTCAATTGCAGAACATCCTCAGCACTCCTCAATAGAAAGTGCTCGGGAGAAATCACCTGAGGTCGAATCGCAGAGATAAAATAAAGAAGTGTCTCCAAACCCTTTCCAGGATGTTGCATTTCCATGTGGTCCACTGCGAGTCGATTGTAAATGAATCCAATCGTCGCTTCGGGCGCAAGAGCGCGGACATGTCCCAGGATTTCAGGATCGAACGAAGAGTAATACACTCGGTTGGAAAATCCCATTGTGTTCACCAGGTCCACAACTTTCTTTGCAAACGCAGAGGGTTCCGCAGTATATTCTGGATGGCGGGGATCCCGTTTGAGTTCTAAGTTGAGACGAATCGTTTTGGCGCCCTGCAAGGAGGAGTTTTGAATCCACTCGAATAATTCCTGCAAAGTGGGAATCTCGGCGCCAGGAACTGTCCTCTGCTCAGGAAACTGAGGGTTCTGTTTTGAGCCGCAGTCCAAATTCTTGATCTCCTCAAGCGTCCAATTGCTGATCAACGTACTCTCCGTAAGAGGAGTTCCATCTCTATACACGCAGAGCTCAGGTGTTGAAAAAAAATTGTGGTGGATGAAAATGACGCCATCTTTTGATACCAACAAGTCCAGCTCGAGCACATCGGCCCCCGCTTCAATTGCCGCTCCAAAGGAGGGTAAGGAGTTCTCAGGCATCGTTCCGCGGGAGCCCCGATGTCCCTGCACTTCGATCTGAGCGGCATGGCAACCCAAAGAAAAAAATTGGGCAAATACGAGTCCTAGGAAAGTGGAGATTTTTTTTGGAGAAAGAAAGTTCATGGGTTTTCCCTCTTTGTGATAACATATCTTGTACCGTAGGCCCACTTAAAAGGGTAGCAACTATTTGAGGATAAGATGGACGCAGAAGTGCATGAATTTGAACCTGAAGGATTTAATGCAAAGGTGCACGTTGCCTCTTGCTATCTAGAAGTGGAATCCAAGGTGCTGTTGATGAAGCATTCCCCCAGCAAAGGCGAGCCAGGAAAGTGGGGCGTCCCCGCAGGAAAATTTGAGATGGGCGAGAGTGCTGAGGAAGCTGCCGTACGGGAGCTCTTTGAGGAAACGGGGATCTCCTTAGACGCCCTCCAGCGGGTCGGAACGCTGTACATCCGAAAACCTGATGTCGACTACGTCTACCACATGTTCAAGGTGCGGCTGGGAGCCATTCCTGAGGTCCGCTTATCGGACGAGCACGAGGAATACCGCTGGGTGGCTGAAGGCGAAATTGAAGAGCTGCCTTTAATGGCGGGTGCCAAGCAAGCACTGCACTTCTTCAGACGTTCTCATCTTCCAGATACGTCCCCTTGATCGATTGGATCACGGAAGGGTCGGTCAGGGTGGTCATATCGCCTACAACTCTTCCTTCGGCGATGTCGCGCAGAAGGCGCCTCATGATCTTGCCACTGCGCGTTTTGGGAAGATCGCAGATGAAAAGAACCTTTTCAGGCCGAGCGATTGCACCAATCTGAAGAGCCACGTGCCCCTTGAGCTCATCTTCCAGCTCCGGATGCACGATGAACCCATCTCTTAAAATGACAAATGCCATGATCGCCTGCCCCTTGATCGGATGGGAAATGGCGATTGCGGCAGCTTCGGCAACGCTCTTGTGATCGACAAGGGCGCTTTCAATCTCCATCGTTCCCAGGCGATGCCCTGAGACGTTGATCACATCATCGACTCTGCCGCTCAGCCAGTAATACCCATCCTCGTCCCGTTTGGCGCTATCGCCGGTAAAGTAGTATTTGCCTTCCCACTTCTTCCAGTATGTGTCCAGGTAGCGATTGGGGTCGTTGTGAACACCGCGCATCATCGATGGCCAAGGAGAAGTGATGGCCAAATTACCTGGAGGCTTGGAAGCACCCGTGTCGTCGAGAATGGCGACCTC
>JAZJZV010000084.1:5349-6858 GCA_040389485.1 Chlamydiota bacterium | reverse complement strand
AGGAAGAGTCGCACTCCCCGGCTTGAGAGGAATGAGTCCAGGAAGTGGAGCGATCATGATGCTGCCCGTTACCGTTTGCCACCACGTATCCACAATAGGGCATTTTTCGTTGCCGATGTGCGTGTGGTACCACATCCATGCTTCGGGATTGATGGGCTCTCCTACGGATCCCAAGAGGCGTAAAGAAGAAAGATCGCAGCGTCCCGGCCACTCTTCTCCCCACTTCATGAACATGCGGATCGCCGTAGGTGCCGTATAGAGGATGCTCACGCGATGTTTTTCAATCATTTTCCAAATGCGGTCCTGCTCTGGCCAATCAAAGGCCCCTTCATAGAGCAGTTGAGTCATTCCATTGGAGAGAGGCCCATAGACGACATAGCTATGGCCAGTCACCCAACCCACATCTGCTGTACACCAGTAGATATCGGAAGATTTGGCGTCAAAGACCCATTTCGTCGTTGCCGTTACTCCCACCATGTAGCCGCCAGTCGTGTGGACAATTCCCTTAGGTTTTCCCGTGGTTCCAGAGGTGTAGAGAAAATAGAGCGGATCCTCTGCGTCCATCACCTCAGGCGGGCAATAGGGCTCTGCCTTGTCCATGAGTTCTGCATACCAGAGGTCCCGCGCCTCACACATCACTACTTCACAGCCAGCGTGTCTGAGCACAACGACACTCCGCACGCAGTCAAGTGCCTCAATTGCCTTGTCGGCAAGCTCTTTGAGGGGAACTAATTTGCCCTTGCGAAATCCCCCGTCTGCAGTAATGAGAACCTGGGCATCAGCGTCGATGATCCTGTCCTTCAGCGCCTCTGAAGAAAATCCCGCAAAAACGACTGTGTGGACAGCCCCAATGCGCGCGCAGCTGAGCATTGCAATCACAGCTTCTGGCACTTGAGGAAGATAGATGGCAACGCGATCCCCTTTGCCCACGCCGAGACTTTTGAGTGCGTTGCTGAAACGATTGACCTGCTCATAGAGGTCTCTGTAGGTCAAAATTCTTTGCTCTCCCCTTTCTCCTTCCCAGATGAGCGCTGCTTTTTCTGAGGTCGCAGAACGGATGTGGCGGTCGAGGCAATTGTAGGAAGCGTTGAGCTTTCCACCCACAAACCATTGCGCATAGGGAGGCTTCCAATCGAGCACGCGATCCCAAGCACAGAACCAATCGATATTCTGTGCGTGTTTCGCCCAAAACGCCTCGCGGTCTTCTGCCGCCTCCTCATAAATGCGCATTGAGCGCAGATGGGCCTCTTCCACAAAACTTTTCAAGGGATGGAACACCTTCTCTTCAGTCTGTGGTAATGGAGTCAATTCAACGCTTGGGGCTACATCTATCATCATCAGAACCTACTTATGGAGATAACATTTCATCGATCATCGCAACGCCAAGCTCATAGAAGATTGGATCGACCAAAAAGTCGGGCACGCGCGCCGTGTCCGTTTTGTCGAGGAAGTCGCTGTACATGTATTTTGCACACTCATTTTTTTCTGTTAACGCAATTTCTGAGAAAC
>JAZJZV010000084.1:0-5339 GCA_040389485.1 Chlamydiota bacterium | reverse complement strand
GCATGCGCAATAAACGTATTGACTCTCTTAGGCATGTCTTTCAACCTGATGTAGCTTCCTTCGCTTTGGATGACAGAATCCACGTACTGGGAGAGCTCTTGTGTCGTCGGATGTCCAGAAAGAGCAGGACTTGTTTGAAGATGAGTCTCATCGGTGACGAAGATTTTGACGAGAGGAACCAGCATCGTTTTGATGACGGGATCCAATAAAAAATGAGGAATCGGCGAGGTGTAATTCATATCGACCACATAGGTCAGAACTTGACTAACGGCATTGACCCGATCGCTATAGGAGAGTGCGTAGTTGCTAGAGACCATTTTTTCTGCCCTTTTCGTCATCTGAATGAGGTCGCTGGGCTGAATACCGTCGGCAAGCACGGCGGCAAAAATTTCTTTTGCATACCCATTGAGGATGGCATCTGAGGGCCTAGGTTGCACGAAATCGGCATAGATCGCGGGAGAAGCAGTAAAGGAGCCTGTAACGAAAAGAGCTGCTAATGAGAGCACGGATGGCTTAAGCATGATGCACCTACCTTTGGGTTAGACCTCTGTACAGAGAGGTTATACACAAAAAACTTTACTTAATCCTCAATCTTTCTTTCAACGGTAAAAAACCTCACTTAAACACTCTCAAAAAATAAACAAATTAAAAAAACAACTTAGTTGAAATAGCAGATCAATAACTGTATAATTCCTCACCAAACAAATCTGCAGAATTAAGAGGACTTATCATGGTTTCATTAGTAAACTCGATGACCTGCTCCCCTATCTCCTCATCTTCACACTCAGAGCAACCCCGGACCTGGCAAAACCGCTCATGGGAAATTGTAAGGGAAGCTGCGTGGGCCTCATTACCCCTTCTGACAAGACTAAAGCCCAACTTCCTCTTCCCTTTGAACATCGCAATAGGAGCCGTACGCTATAGCTTCTCCAACTTTCAGAGCATCATTCAATTTGTTACTCTACTCAAGGAAGGAAACTACGAGAAGGTTCCCGCCGAGCTTTTCCGCACGACAGTGGCTGTCATCAGCTTAGCGAGCATATTCTTTGCTCATCCCCTAGGACTCATGCTTGCTGCAGGATACGGCCTTGCCAGCGAGCTCATCTCCCTTATAGGACACCTGCGCGATAAGAACGCGGATGAAGCCATCAAGAGCTGTTTCATGATCGCTGGCCACTCGCTCTTTTTCCTCCTATTCCTTGCTTCAGGATTGCCTTTTCCTATCGGAAAAGAGGGGGTCCGTTGGGAACAGTGGGGGAGCTTATTGGGGAGTGCCGTTGGAATCGTTGGGGGTACAGTGGAGAAGTGGCATCAAAAGCAACAAGTGCATAAAAATTAGGAGAACTCAAAATGGTTTCATCAGTAACGCCTAGAACCACTTCTACTATCTCCCCGCACTCAAAAGAGCTGCAGACTTGGCAGAACCGCTCATGGGAAATCGCCAAAGAAGCTGCGTCGGCCTCCCTGCCCCTTCTGACGTTGTACAAGCCCTTCAGTTTCCCCATTGCCATAGGAACAGGAGCCCTGCGCGCTGCCGTCTCCACCATTCAGATTGCGGCTCTATTAAGAGAGGGAAATTACGAGAAGGTTCCCTCAGAGCTCGTCCGTACAGCCGTTGCCGTCATCAGCTTAGCTGGTACATTTTTTGCCCATCCGCTGGGGCTTCTGATTGCAACGGGGTACGATCTCACCATCGAGCTCAAATCCCTTCTCACACATCTGCACGAGAAGAATACAGAAGAAGCCCTCAAGAGCTGCTTGAAAATCATTGGCCACTCGCTCTATTTTGGAGTCTTTTTCTATGGGGGAATAGAAGTGGCAATCTGCTTCTTTGCCGTCCAAGTTGCAACAGGCATTTTAGAAGCGCGGCATGAATTCCTTCAAGGACGCTACATTGCAGGGGTTGGGCATGCGTTAATGGCCATCGTGCGTGGCGGCCAGCTCACAGGACAAGTCAAAGCACTGCAGGCAAAATGCGAACTCCAGCAAATGCTCAAATCGCTTTCCACACAAAAGCCTGAACTCAATAACCACGTAGGCAAGCTCGGCGCGCAATGGAAGTTCCCTTCTGATCACCTCCCCACAGGGGCTCGGGTCGGCAATACCTCGATTAAGACATTCAACATCCTCAACGGTCATTACATGGATTGGGTGACAGAAAAAGATACCCAGGGTTTAAATGGCTCCTTAATCACACAGCTCCATGAAATCCCCAGTAAGAAATACCCAGGCATCACAATGCGGGATGAACTTGTCATGGAGCATTTGCTCAAAATGATGAGCACCCCATCTCCCCACCAGCACCTCATCATGGCCCTGCAAGAGTGCAGTCCAGAGTTCCTGAAAGCCTTTGGCCAAGTCCTCCCTGCCAATATGGAGATCGTATTCTCAGACCCCTCTCTTCAGTTGCAAGACCAAAACGTCGTCGTCTACAACAAACGGGCATTTGACTTCCTGAACAACCAGAGTTCAATCGACAAGGCCT
Source organism: Chlamydiota bacterium (assembly GCA_040389485.1). Lineage (GTDB taxonomy): Bacteria > Chlamydiota > Chlamydiia > Chlamydiales > Rhabdochlamydiaceae > JAZJZV01. Next base: position 2,854 of record JAZJZV010000084.1, on the reverse strand, counting down.
TCCCTACGACAAGTCCGGGCAGAACCCTCATGAACCTGGTGTTCGTAGAAAAGGCAACGGGTGAAAAGTTCCAGATATTTAATGCCCACGTCCCTGGAGACCCGCAAGATCCAGGAACATATGATTTTGCAAGACACCTCTATAAAACCATGCGGCCAGATTGCAACACGATTGCGCTAGGAGACATCAATTTCGAGGAACACGAAATGCAGGAAGCTATCGATAGGGAAGCCGCGGCCTTAGGTAGAACCTCTCCTTTTAAAAACTATTCGCTGTACAACACCAACGTCGGAGCCTATTCGCTAGATGGCAAGTCGATCGACCACATTTGGGTCAACTCCCCCCTTCATTGCGAGGCAATGTTTCCCGATGAGGTGCTCCCGGGACTGAAGTCGACAGTAGACCTTCTACATCCCGATGTGAATGATCCCTACTGGAAGCTCTTCGAAGCGAGAAAGGCAGAACAGCTAAAAGAGTGGCATCAAAAGCAGCAGATGCAGCAGGTCGCTGTTTAGTCATTTCGGGAGCGCAGGGCCTGCTTGATCGAGAGCGCGCCTTGTGCCCCTTTCCATTCAGATAAAAACTTCTGGGTAAATCCTTCAACAGTTGCATGATCTGCGATGAGCTGCTCATACAGATCCTGCTTGATAGTGACTGCATCTACACCCAGCTGCGCGCACAAGAGAAAATGGTCTAGCTCCTTCACGGATGCAGCTAGCACCTTGCTACCCGACCGTTGGATCCGCAAAGTTTCCACGATCATTTTCAAGGATTCGGAAGGATTGCCGTTCTGAGTCATGTGAGAGAAGTAGGGAGCGATATAAGCTACCTGGAGCGCAGAGGCGAGCAAAGCCTGCTTTGGGAAAAGTACAGCTGTTCCCATCACAGGAATCGATTCCTTTCTGAGCTCTTCCATGGCAATCAGTCCGTCTTTGCAGACAGGAATTTTGACGATGATCCGATTGGAAAATTCGATCATTGCCCTTGCTTCGTCGATCATTTCACTAGGATCTTGCGCGGTGACTTGCACCGCCAAAGGACCTGGCTGAATTTCCAGCAGCTGAGCCAAAGTTTCTTGAACGTTACCCGCTTTTGCTAAGATGGAGGGGTTTGTTGTCACGCCAGAGACAAGCCCTCTCTCCACTCCATCCTTGACAGTGCGAAAGTCGATTGTGTCTAACCAAATTTCCATTGGAATTCCTCTTAGGTCAAAATCTACCTTGCTTCCGCAACATCCTGCCAAGGTAATAGAGAACAACTAGTATGATCATCGCGCCACCCGGGGCCCCTCATTTGCAAGGGGCTACTAGTGAACATAGTCACACGCCCCAATTCTATACAACCTTCAAGAAGGTGTCTACGGAAAGAGCGATCCTGAACGCATGAACAGATCGAAGTGGGGTTTTGCTGCATCGACAAAGTCCTGACTTAAATGATCGTGAGGATTTCCCGTTGTGTGAGGAACCACCCTAACGTGTAGGAAAGGTTGCCTTGTGAGCGAACGTCCTCCTGCTATGTCGGTTGGGATGTGATCTTCCAACTTGAAAAAATTGATCACTTGAAGCCGCTCGCCGGGCAAGGGTTCTATGATCGAAGCTCCACAGAATGTAATGAGACGTAGTCTAGAAATGAGATCTGGCCTATTTTCTCGCAAAATCCTCAAAGCTGCATGGACGTGCGCAGCTCCCTCTGAGTGACATGTTTGCAAAAAGCATTTGTCAGGTTCTTGAACTAAGTAATGGATCCATTGCTGAGCAATTAAGCAAGAGGTGCGCGTATATGATCCTCCTTCCACAGCTAGATAGCGTATCGCATCCAATAAAAAACCACCAAGATCACCCATAGGGGCGTCCTGCCGGGTGGGAAGGTAAACGCAGTAAAGATTATTCCCGTCTGCTAAATGGGTTGATATTCGCGCAACATCGGATCCTGCCCGATCAGGAGCTGTTCCCATCCCATTCACGTATGAGATCCGCCCGCCCGGTGCTTCACATCCCAATTTTTCACTGAGAGAATAATAGAAAGACTGCGCTCTCTCCATTCCACCGAATAGTCTTAAGTTGTAGGCAATCTCTGCCGTTCCTCCCGTTCCCAGGATTCCCATGCGCTGCAAAACCAAGGCAACTTTGCGTGAATCATCCCAAAAATGTTCCTGACCCCACCCTTCCCCAGAAACGCGGGTATCTTCCATCTTAGCCATTTCCCATCGTAGCAGGTAAGCGCAATTTTTTTGGTCTGTGTTTAAACGGGCAAACAGTGTTTGTAAATCGTGGATGGAATAATCATCGGGATTGCAGGGCGCGGTACTAAGAGAAAACGTCCCTTGGGACAACATCTGAGCTGCAAAACCAACGACGCTTTTCTGGAACGCTAGAGCTATTCCACTCGCCATACATCACCTCAATTCCGCATTGTTAATAATAAAACCAAAGACTACATCAATAGCAATCTAATTAAAGCGATTTTACACTGTTAAACAATAAAATGAAACTAAAGAAACACTTAATACTAACAAATGTTTTTTACATGATTAATCGATGGTAGATTCAAGGGTAGAGCGATCCCGAATGCATGAACTGGTCGAAGTGGGGCTTTGCCGCTGTAACATAGTCATGGCTTAAGTGATAGTGAGGCGCTCCTGTAGTATGAGGAATCACCCTGATGTGTAGGGAAGGCTGTTCAGCTGCCAAGCGTCCGCCGCCGATGTGTGTGGGGATGAGATCTTCTAACTTAAAAAAGTTGATGACCTGTAGATCCTCTGCGGGTAAGGGAATAATCATCGTTGCTGCACAAAAAGTGATGATGCGCAGCCTGGGAATGAAGATCTCGGTGGTGCCCAACGAGCTCTCCAGCA
>JAZJZV010000083.1:0-4756 GCA_040389485.1 Chlamydiota bacterium | reverse complement strand
TGACAGGTCAAAGACGAGCGCATACAACCTGAACTGCTCCTTGCTCAAGACAAAAAATTTCAAAGCCCTTCGAGATCTGCCTCTCCGTGACGCCCACCTTCAACGCAGAGAGAATCCACTCGTAGCCCTTCCATGCGAGCGCTGCGCTGCGTTCCATGAGCTCGATCTCCAATTGATCCTTGATCAAACGCAGTTTGTTAAAAAAAGAGCCCGCCGCGGTCCACTCGATTTCAGAATAGTCTTTCAGCCTGCACAATTGATCGTAAGAAGTGCGCCCTCCGTCAAAGCCGACTTTTTTTGCCTTCACCTGGCTCAAAAATGCGGACACAGCCTCTTTGCTCCCGAGCTCAACAGGCAAAGGCGCCCGCTCATGCGCAACCTGAAGGTATCTCCCATCGACGAATAAGCGAGACTCCTGCGGATGGAGGAATAACTTTCCCGTCGAAAGAGAAAGTCCTGTGAGATAGTAGAGGTCAACTGGACTCTCAATCAGACAGGCGTCCAGCTTCTCTTTCAAAAGAGAGCCTGTGACTCTATCTAATCTCGACTTTGCCCCTTTTAAAGCCTGATCCGATTTCATTTTCCCCCAAAATCCACGTCGTTGGGCCCCCCAGAGGGCAGTGGCGAAAATTCTTTAGCTTCAGCAGCTCTGACGCAATGCGGAGCGCTTCATCCTGAAGATAATTCTTTTTGCGCCTTCGGACACTTGCCGATAACTTCGCGGCTAAAGCGGAAAGGCGCTTTTCTGCAGAGGATTTCGCCGTTTCTAGCTCCTGCATCTCTGCAATCAGCGTATGCAAGACGTCCTCTATTTCTCTTTCTAGCAAAAAAGGGGGAATTGCTTCGATCATAAATGCCCCATCGCCCACCTGATGCATATCGATCCCCAGTTGGACGATCTCCCGCATCCCCGACAGAAGCAGCGCGCTTTCCCCCTTTGAAAAACAGAGCGTGAGCGGAAACAAAAGCCTCTGGCTGCTGGTAGCTGTAGCAGAAGACACCATCCGATCAAACCAGATCGTTGCCTCTGCAGCCGGAAGGTCAATGAAGCACACCCCTTCTTTGCCCTCATCTGGAAATACCTCGTGAGCATCTACTATCAGGTAATGCTGATACACACCTAAGAAGCGGACTTGCCTCTGCAAGGGAAGCGCTTCCTGCACAATTTCCGTCCTTTCCTCTCTCAAACGCAGCACCGGTTCTTCGGAAAAGACAGGGGATTGCATTGCAAATGGCCAATCGGTCCCCATGACGGGACGCTCTAGCTCTTCCTTCCCCATAAAGGCATTGTTCACCGCCTGGCGGATCTTGTACTTGATGACGTCCTGCTCCCTAAGACGCACCTCTTTTTTCTGGGGGTGAACATTCACGTCAACAAGAGAAGAATCGATGGCAAAGTGCAGCAAAAACACAGGATGCCGATCTGTGCTCAGCCGCGTGCCGTAAGCATCGCGCACGGCGTGGGCGATCCCAAAACAGACGACCGGCCGGCGGTTGATAAAGAGCGACTGCCCTGATCGATTCGGCCGGGAAAACTGGGGGCTCGCGACAAAGCCCGTCACCTGAAATTCTTCCTCGCGCAGCACGAGAGGATGGCAGCTGTTCAAAAACTCTTCGCCCAAAAGAGCTATCGCGCGCAGCTTCAGAGCATCGAATAACTCGCTTCCATGTCCATTCGGCAAAGAGAATAGGCAGCGCTTCTGGTGGATCAACTCAAAGCCCACTTGGGGGTGCGCCAGCGCCAGTTGCGTCATCACCTTTGTGATCTCCGCGGTGCTGGCAGCTACGCTCTTTTGAAATTTTTTCCGCGCAGGCACATTGTAAAATAAGGAGCGCACCTCGATTGTCGTCCCGCGCGCTCTCCCTGCAGGGTCGGCGTGCAGAACCCTTCCTCCCTCTACCTCGATCGTAACCGGGGAAAACCCATCGGCAGCTGTCTGCAGAGTCATTTTCGACACCGACGCAATCGACGCCAGCGCTTCCCCCCGAAACCCCATCGACGAGAGAGCAAACAGATCGTCAGCGGAAACAATTTTTGACGTTGCGTGCCTCTCGAGGGAAAGGCGCGCATCTTCAGGTCCCATCCCTATGCCGTCGTCGCTCACCACAATCGACTGAAATCCGCCGCCGAGAGTCTCCACGACAATTTTCCGAGCTCCAGCATCGACGGCATTTTCCACCAGTTCCTTGACTACAGAGGCGGGATTTTCAATCACCTCGCCGGCCGCGATTTGGTTGATCGTTTGACTCGAAAGAAGATGGATTTTTGTAGACATGCTCACAATCTATTCCTAAAAAGGTTAAACTCATGATAGCTTGAAGGATAAAAAAACACTATGCCCGCTCTCTCATTTGCCCACTCCGTCGTCAAAAAGCTCGCCGCTGCCGGCCATACCGCCTATTACGCGGGAGGCTGCGTGCGCGACCGTCTCATGGGACACCCTTCCGATGACATCGACATCGCCACCTCCGCCTCAGTAGAGCAAATTCAAGCCCTCTTTCCCAAAACGATCCCCGTCGGTGTCGCCTTCGGCATCGTGATCGTCGTGGAAAATGGACACCAATTTGAAGTGGCCACTTTTCGCAAAGAAAGCGGTTACACCGATGGTAGACGACCCACCAGCATCGAGCCCGCAACGCCCGAAGAAGACGCCAAAAGGCGCGATTTCACAATCAACGGAATGTTTTGGGATCCGCTGACAGAAACGCTCTACGACTACGTCGATGGGCAGGCAGATATTGCTCGCAAAGTGATCCGCGCTATTGGCGATCCCCACGAGAGGTTTTTAGAGGACCGATTGAGAATGATGCGCGCTGTCCGCTACTCCACCCGTTTCAATTTCGAGATTGAGACTGAAACGATGCAGTCCATCCTCTCCCATGCAAGCACCCTTCTTCCGGCTGTTGCAATGGAGCGGGTCTGGCAAGAATTTAAAAAAATGTCGCAGTTTGCCCATTTTGATAAGGGGCTGCTGCTGCTCCACCGCCTCAACCTGCTCCCCACGATCTTCCCCGCACTTAAAGGTCTCCCCCTCGAAACCATTGAAAAGAGACTAACGCCCCTTGCGCAATTCCCCAAATATGCTCCCACTATCGCCGATGTCGTCGAGCTCTTCCCCGATCACTCTCTCGAAGAGCTGTTTGAGCTCTGCGACTACCTCAAACTCTCCCGATCAGAACGGGACATCGTCGAATTTTTACACCGCGCAAAGGCCCTCTTGCACATGCCACTCTCCTGGCAAGAAAATCTTGAAAAAGCGGAGTGGGCCCGTTTCTATGCAAATGCCCACGCAGAGGTGTGTCTTGCCATCTATGCGGCCAGACTCCCCCCTCAGGAAAAAGCAAATTTTGCAGAATTCCACGCCGCAAAGCGCAAACCCCTTGAAAAAGCGATCCTCCGCATCCGAGAACAATCGCCTCTCATCAATGCAGCACTTCTCATGAAAGAGGGGATCTCTCCCGGCGCTCAGATGGGAAAACTGCTCAAAGAAGCCGAGCGCTACAGCATCAACGCAGAGTGCGAAGAGCCCCAAAAAATAATTCATTTTCTTAAAAATTCAGCCCTGTGGAATACTTGAGAGCTATGTTAAAGAAGCTACAGCTCTGCATCGCTTTATTTTTATTTTTTTGCTCACTTTTTATTGGGGTCGACCGTTTCGTCCACCGCAAATCTTCCCATTTTTCTTTAAACAAAATCCATTCTGAAGAGCTCTGCTCTCCCGAGTGGGAACTTCCCTCCCTCTCTGCAGATGAACAAAAACAGCTCGATTGCATCTTAAGTCAAAAGTTCACTTACTTGGGCAAAGGGTCCCAGGCGTACGTCTTCTGTTCTGAAGACGACCAGTATATCCTCAAATTTTTCAAACAGGCGAAACTGCGCCCGCGCAGCTGGCTCGCCCACATCCCCCTCTCTTTCAACCCCTACTACCGCGAACTCCTCTTCAAGCAAAAAAAAAGCCAAGCGACGTTCAACGCCTGCAAGACCGCCTACCTCGAACTCAAAAATGAGTCGGGCCTTATCTACGTTCACATCAATAACTCTGACAACCTCAACAAAAAAGTGGTCATTTACGATAAAAATCACAAAGGCCACACCGTCGACGTCAACAAAACCACATTTTACGTTCAAAAACGCGCCCAGCTCATCTACTCGCGCATCTCTGAACTCATGCATCAAGGAGATATCGATGGCGCCAAGAGAATCATTTCTTCCGTATTCGACCTCCTCGACTTCCTCGGCAAGAAAGGGATTGTCGATAACGACCCCATCGTCCGCAAAAACTTCGGACTCATCGATGACATCGCCGTACAAATCGACATCGGCAAGATGCGCATCGATCCGATCCGCAGACAGAACAACGCCTATAAACAAGAAGTAGGCAGCATCACGAATAATTTCAAAAATTGGGTTCAATCCAATTATCCCGAGCTCAGCGAGCACTTCGAATCTAGACTCATCGAAACCACGCGCTAGTAGTTCTTGTTATTAATCACATAAAGAATTGGTTCTTGGCTACTAAAGACATGTCGGATGGGGCGTCCAAAGGCGCCCCTCCCGCGACCACTTTGAGACTCATTTGGCTTTGCTAAACCGCGTGCTCGTCAGGGGTCCGCGCAAAGCGCTGCTACCCCTGCTGCCCTGCGGGCATTCCTGCGCTGCGATTTTGCTGTGCCATCTGAGTCCATCGGCTGCTCGACGCATTCGCCTCCCGCCGGACGTTCGTCCTCTTGGCGGGTCCCTGGCTCACGTCGACTC
>JAZJZV010000082.1:6296-6612 GCA_040389485.1 Chlamydiota bacterium | reverse complement strand
TGAGAGACGGGCAGGCAGCTGGAGAGGATCATGTCCTTCAAGACATTCCCGGGACCAACGCTTGGCAGCTGGTCGATATCGCCGATGAAAATGGCCCTGGCTTCAGAGGGGATCGCTCGGAGCAAATGGTTCATCAGCTGGGAATCGATCATGCTCGCCTCATCGATGATGATGAGGTCGCACTCGAGGGGGTTGTCTTTGCCCCGTTTGAACTTGCCCGCCTTGAAGTCCATTTCTAGCAGGCTATGGATCGTATAGGCCTTCTTTTTCGTGATCTCGCTCATCAATAATATCTACGACATTACTCTTGCCGATG
>JAZJZV010000082.1:1772-6286 GCA_040389485.1 Chlamydiota bacterium | reverse complement strand
ACCGGATGGGCAAAGACGGCCTCCACGACGCCGACATCGTCAAGGTCATGGTCAGTGAGTCCGCGACCGACTCGGGGAAGTTCCTGCGGCGCCGGGACGAGTGTTGGTGGACGATGCGGGAGGTGATCCTTTCTGTAATGGCCAGGATCGCTTTCGTGATAGTGCTTTTGCCCGTTCCTGGTCCTCCTGTGACGATGAGGAGCTTTTCTTTAACTCCCATGCCAACCGCTTCGATCTGTTCAGGCGCCAGTTCGAGAGAGAGGAGCTTTTGCACCCACTCGACCGCCTTGTCGACGAGAACGGGGCGGATAGTACAGACGGGTTGCATGAGGCGTGCAAGCTCTCGCGCGATCCCGATCTCGGTCAGATAGAGTGGTTTTACCCAAATGCGCTCATTTTCTTTGACGATCTCTTGTCTTTCGATAAGCATGGCGATCCGCTTTTGGATGGCCTCGGCGGGGATTTGGATGATGGCCTCCACTGCGGGGATAAGGTCCTTCTCAGGGTAGCAGACGTGGCCGTCGTTGCTCAGCTCCCAGAGGGTGAACTCAATCCCTGCATCGATCCGGGCAGGGGAGTCGGGCGCGATTCCGAGGCCAGCAGCGATCTGATCCGCCGTTCGAAATCCCACACCGTGGATGTCTTTGGCGAGCTGGTAGGGGTTGCTCTGCACCTTTTCAATGCTCTTCTCGCCGTAGTTCTTAAAAATCTTTTGGGCAAACGCGGGGCTGACCCCATGTCCTCGCAGGAAGACCATGACCGTGCGGATGAGCCTTTGGTCTTTCCAGCAGGCTTTGATCTTCTCGACCCGCTTTTCTCCAATGCCGGGGACATCGTGGAGCCGATCGGGGGTGGTGTCGATCACATCGAGCGTAGCGAGGCCAAAGCATTTGACGATTCTCTCGGCATAGACGGGGCCGATCCCTTTGATCATTCCCGATTCAAGATATTTTTGAATGCCGATCAAGTCAGAGGGGGCCTGGAGATCGAAGGATTTGACCTCGAATTGCTGCCCATACTCAGAGTGCAGCTTCCACATCCCTTTGCACCTAATGCTCTCTCCCGGCTGAATGGAGGGCATATAGCCGACGATGCAGGTCAGGTCTCGTTTTTTGGGTTCCTTGAGCCGAGCGACAGTGAAGCCCTTCTCTTCTTCAGCAAAGACGATGCTCTCGATGTAACCGTAGATTTCTTCCATGCTCACCAGAATATCTCGTCTAGAGAAATTGCAAAAGTTAATTTTTGCATACAAAAAAATTGCTCGAAAATCTCACCATCGGATATTATCACTTCTTCTTGTTCCGGATTAGCTCAGCGGTAGAGCAGTGGACTGTTAATCCATTGGTCGCATGTTCGAATCATGCATCCGGAGTTTCTTTAATTATTTCACATACAGTTCTGAGACAAAATTTCTTGAATAGAAGCCCTGATGCTTATGGAAGGATGTATTAATGAATAAGGGTGGGTTCTCTTGGAAAAGATTGATTGGTCTTTCAGCTGCTAAGGCTCGCATTTCAAGAAAAATTGGAATCCCTCTCACGCGTTCTGGCAGACAGAGAAAACTCGGTGCACTCCTCGAGAAAATCATTTCAAATCTTCTCGGTTTGAAATAAGAAAGCGCGCAATTATTTTCCACACATTTCGACTTTATACCGAACGTGATTCAAGAATCGAATTTGAACTAGCTTTGAACCCTTAGTTTGTTGACACGCTCTTAGTGCGATTGCTTTTTCTGCTATACCAAAATCCGAGGCTGGCAAGTAGAAAACAGAAAGCTCCACCCCATGCGATCAGACTCGGATGGGCACCTACAGCTGAGCCGACGAATAAGGGGCTTAAGCCCATCGCAGCAGCGCATACTGATTGATAGATACCCAATACTTCCCCTTGCGATTCGCTGCTAGTGCAGTTGGATATCACTGTGGTGGCTGTAGGGTAAGCAAAGGCCAGCGAACAGAGCATCAATGGGGTAATCCACCAAATATATATGGGTTGAGATGGAATCAGAAAGTTCAACATGCAAATGGCGACTAAAAAAGTCGAGAAAACCGCAATTTTTTGGGGCGAGAAGCGATGCACGAACCGCGTGGCTATCAAAGCTCCAATAGCAAACCAAGCCCCGGTGTACGCATAGAATTCGCCGATATGACTTAAGGTAAAGTCAAAACGTTCTCGCAGTAGTAGAGGGACGAACTCGTTGAAGAATGACCAGCCGAAATAGAGGGCAAAACCCGCAAAAAATAGCCATCTCAGATCTTTGAGTAAGAATACTTTGCGAATGTTGTACAAACCTTCGACGAGACTGAAATCTCTTTTCTCCACAATTTGCCGGGTTTCTGGGAACTTCCAGACCACTAAAATCAAATTCATTAAAGACATCAAGCCTGCGGCTGCAAGAGGTGTAGAATAGTTAAACCAACTGACGACGGTCGGGTCAGCAATGATGCCGCCCATAAATGGCCCAACAGTAAAGCCTAAGCCAAGACAGGAGCTTAAATAGGCGAATCGTTTAGCTTTGTTTTGCTCCGTACTGATATCTGCAAGGGTTGCCTGAGCTACCGCTGCGGTCGCATCTGAGGCTCCGACAAGGATGCGATATAAAAAGAGGAGCCACAACGAACTCATGTAGATACCCAGGACAGCGACCATGTACCCCAAACATCCTAAGCTGATACCTCCTATCAGGGCAGGTCTTCGACCCTTAATATCGGAAAATGTCCCTAAAGCAGGCGAGAAGAAGAACTGGGAAATGGGCGTGAGGGATATGAGGATGCCTAGCATAGCCCCTCGGTATTCAGGCGAGGAGTTTGCGGGGACGATTAAATTGCTGGGGTCGAATAATAGGACTGCAAATATTGGGTAAACCAGTCCGATACCGACATAATCCACAAAAGCAATCAGAAGAATGATGGTTAGATTCAATTTGGAATTGAGTTTTGAAACACTAGGAGTATCCATGATTAAACCTGACTTTTATGTGAAAGGGCGTCACTTATGCGCTTGTTGCTTTCAATTGTCAACGGGATTCTCCAAATTTTCATTATTTATTCGCAGAATTCAATAGCAAACCGGGATATATACTATTTCCGGTTTGCTATTTCGAATTGAAAATGGGTGGGCTTTTTTTAGTGAGAGTTTTTAGCGCAGTGTGTGAGCACTTTTTGCACGATGGAGCTCATGAGGGCCACATCGCGAAGAGCAAACTCCCTAATCTCGTCGAGCTTTTTCTTTTGCACAGGATCTACGGAGCTAAAGCCGCGCACGTCATCGACTGCGGACTGCTTTGAGGAGAGGGCGTGGCTCCAGCCGAGTAGATCTTTCATTCTGTCCATTCGACTAAGAGGAGCGCTGGGTCCGGCCTGCTTTCGCGCAGATCCCCTGCCGCGCCCTCTTGAGGATGGAGAAGGCTTGGCACTCTGTGCTCTGCTCTCGGGATAGCGGATCCATTGGCGGCTTGCCTTTCCATTGTCGAGGAAGAGGCACTCTTCAGGAGTGAATCTGCTGCGCATCTTAAGCGCATCCACGTGCCCTTTGAGATCGTGTTGCATCAGCTCTTCATAGGTGAGCGGAACTCCGATAAGATGGCGCGCGATGATGAGCATTTCCTCGGCGATCATCTGGTTTAGCAGTAGAACGTTGCCCAGATGCAAGGAGGCTTCGATGGGTTCTAAAAGGGATGCAGCACTTAGTTCCGCTTCTAAGTGCGTCATGAGGTTGCTCTGCACATTGGCTAAATGGGAGGCGAGCTCTGAATCGGGGTCTCTCGCCTGGAGCGGCGTCATGTGCTCGCGCAGGGACTTCAATGGCGATGCCGTTTCTTCAGTTGGAATGATGGGGAGTTGGCTTAAGTCGCTGCAAAATGCAAGACACATCTCAGATAGGTTTTGCTCAATAGCAACAGGTGTCTGGAGGTATGGAAACCGGTATTGGATGGAGTCGAGGAACTCTGCTAGCGGCGCTAGGTAAGCTGAGAGTGCTTCTGTCACTTGCTCAAGAGAGGCATCAGGTGCACCCATTAAAAATTGCTGGTTGGCGCGAAGAAGATTCTGAAGAACGTTCATCTCTTCGGAAATTAAATTGAAGTCGCGCACGCAGATCTCACCGCTGTTGATTTCAGCAATCCACTCGCGCACGTCTGCAGAAAGCTCCCCATTGCCCATATCGCAGCGGTGGAGAAGGATAAATAGATCGTGTGTTAACCGCTCGCGGAGTTTCTCAGGATCGGTAACGCGATTGCTATCGCGATCAAGAGCTGAGAGGATTTGTTCCACGCCGAGGGTAGTGTGGCGCACGCAATCATTCACAAATGCAAACAATTGGGGCGGTGTGGGCGGCGTAGTTTGAGAGGCAAGCGTTAACCGGCGTAGACTGATGATCAGATCGTCCAAGTGGCGAATCCCATCTTTCAAGGCCTGTTGTGTCATTGGGTCACGCCCTTTGCACAGCTGCGTTTCCCATGAGCGCAGCAGCGTGCGAGACGCTTGCAGTTGCATTGAGAGGGAAGCAGGATGTGG
>JAZJZV010000082.1:0-1762 GCA_040389485.1 Chlamydiota bacterium | reverse complement strand
AGGAAGATGGAGTTTCAACAGATGTGAAAGAGGAAGGATGAGCTGCAATAGAAGTGGAGGAAGAAGAAGGAGTGGAAGAGATAGGTCGTTTGGAGGAGGTCTTTGGAGAGTTGATAAAGAGATCGGCTAGCGCCTTTTTTGCTCGGATCGTTTTGTTTCTCAGAAGCACTGCCACCGTTTCTGGGAAAGTCGTCCACTTCTTTTCCAAAGATTGAAATGAGGTGGTTCTTTTGGAATCTGCAAATCGAGCACCCTCACCTTTTAGGAAAAGAAGGATCTCTCTCAGTTTGAGGGGTGTATTCTTTTCAACGAGGAATTTGTCCATTTCTTGAGCAATCACCTGGTCAATTTTTTGAGGATTTCCCTTTGCTGTTTGGATGCGCTGGGACAAGCGATCCATATCCCCAAATCTGAGAAATAGAGGCATCTCCCTGAGCACTTTCAAATCGCTTTGTGCTTGCTTGCCGATGGTCGAAAAATAGTCGGTGATGGAGAGAAATCGAAAGACAAAGTTTTCAAAAACGTCGCGATGCTCTGTTGCAAATGCGGGGTAAACAGATGGGGTATCAGTAGGGACGAGGTCAGAAAATTTTGCTCCGGAGGAGGAACCAAAGATCAAATAGGTGGCGATGACTTGTGCCTCGCGAGAGTGAAGCACATCTGTATAATATTTCATGGAGTTCATAGAAAAGAACCGCTGAGTCATTAGGTCGAGATGCTCATTCACTTTCATCAATCGAAATAGACTGCGCAAAACAGCAGAATCGACACTCCTATTGACCGTTGGACTCAAAGACGTGCTCGTATTCAAAGACTCTCTAATGTGGAGAAATTGAGGGGCTAGAAAAAGCGAAATCGCAACGGGGGAATTGAGGTGAGAGGGCAATTGAAATTGTTCCAGTTGATAGAGGAGGCGGAGCTGACTGACTTCTTGAAGGGCTTGTATGAAGTATCTGACTCCCATGCGGTAGCGATGCACAGGTAATACAGACTGTGCGTGGACCCCAAAATCAAAAGGGGAGGGCTCGAGCAAGGTAATCTCATTGCTTTTCATGAGATCCGCTCCGAGGCGTATCCACTCCATCTTTCGAGTGGGTAGAGGATCCGTTGGATCCAGCTCAGCCTGTTCGAGGTATTGTTTTATGAAATCTGATTTAGAATCAATGTGATTGAACAATGTCCCTAAACTCACTGATCCGAGCTCGCGAGTGAGGCTCGCGAATTCGCGTTCCATGTTCTCATGCTTGCATTGGATCTGTTCGACGAATTTCGCCAGATCAGTCAGATCGCGGGTTCTCATTGCATCCGCAAAAATGCGAGCAAAGCAGACAGATGTGAACGCAGACTGGCCAACGATGCTAGATTGTGAACCCAGCTGATCCTGTGTCACGAGGTTTTTATAACGTTCTGAATTTGAAAATTTAGAAAATAGAGCGGATAAAGAGGGGGTTGTGAGAGAAGATTTTGATGTAAAAACATCGACTAATCCAGCTAAAAAGAAGGGGTCGATCCGCGATTGGGTGGTGAGGTAATACTCCATTTTTGTTCGGAAGAGCTCTAAAAGGGGTGTCCTGCAGTCTAAGAACCCCCCCATGCCCTCTTCGAAATTCAATGCGGTAGCGAGCTCTTTTCCAATATGTATTGGGGATAGAGCTGGTGAGCTGCTGCTTGAAGAAGGTTTCGACGATAGTGATGATGTAGCTGCCATTTTAATCCAATAGTTGATGTTTTGCTGTGTTTATTTTATATTATCTTTAAATTA
>JAZJZV010000081.1:0-4531 GCA_040389485.1 Chlamydiota bacterium | reverse complement strand
GATCACATGTGTCTGGAAACAGCGCGTCTGCGCGATCGCTTTGAGAAAGGAATAGTCAACGGCTTTCCCGGAGCTACTGTCTTATTTGAGAGCGTCGAGCGTTTGCCCAATTGCTGCGCCATTGCGTTTCCGGGCATTGTCAGCGATGCTCTGCTTTATGTGCTGCACCGAAAAGGAGTCTATGCCTCTTTAGGTGGAGGCCACTGCCAAAAACTGATGCACGTCCTTATTGCTGCCGGTATCGAAGAGATGCTTGCCTACTCGGCTCTTAGTTTCTCCCTCTCTTTTGAGACGACTGAAGAGGAAGTTGATTACGCGATTAAAACCATTGTGTCTTGCGCTCATCAGCTGAAAGCGTGCAGCCAGAAAATTGTGGAGGAGAGTTGTGAGCCATCGTAAATTCGTCCAAAATTTCTCATGGGCGCGCTACAGCAAAAAGCTGGCGCATAAGATTGAAACACCGCGCCATGCGGGATTCTTTACTGCAGAAGAAGCTAAAGAAAGAGGCATGCGCCTTGCTGTGGGCTCCGAAGGACAAAAGGAAGATGGCAATGTGGTCCGTCTCTACTGGCTCGTCGATGAGAGTGATGGCGTGATCGCAGACGCTAAATTTCAGGTGTTTGGCCATTCTGCATTGATTGGTGCTGCTGAAGTGGCTTGCGAGCAACTGATCCGCAAGAACTACGATCAAGCGCGTAGAATGGGTGCAGATCTTCTCGATAAACCTCTGCGCGATCGCAAGGAAGTGCAGGCGTTTCCTGAAGAGGCTTTTATTTACCTCAACATGGTGATTGACGCGATCGAGCAAGCAGCAGAGCAATGTCTTGACATTCCCTTCGCTGAGGCGTTTGTTCCCACTCCTCTGGATCCCCAGGCTTTGGAAGGTGAAGGGTATCCTGGCTGGAAGGAACTTGCCCGAGAACAGAAAATTGCCGTGATCGAACACGTCATTGCCGAAGACATCCGGCCCTACATCGAGCTTGATGCGGGCGGCGTGCAGATCGTCGATTTTGTCGATGATCGGGAGCTCATCATCGCCTACGAAGGTTCCTGCACCTCCTGCTACTCAGCAACGGGAGCCACCCTCAACGCAATCCAGGGGATCTTGCGTGCCAAGGTCGACCCCGATATCCTCGTTACCCCAGATCCATCACTTCTGACGTTTACCCATTAAGATTTTCAAACTCTAGTCATTCGAATGGTATAACGATTAACTTTAGTAAGTTAAGCGGTTTCAGTGGCTGGCAACGCAGCAAAAACCGGTTCTTTACGTTTTCTCCGATTTTATTCTCCTAGGAGAAACACCGGAACGTCGATTTCGCGGTGGATCACATTCCATTGATAGTCGGGGATCTCCGCGCCGATGGCGCGAACGGCGTGTGAGGCGAGCAATGTTGCCCATCTTGTGCAAGTGGTCAACGGTTCAGCATTCAAGTAACCATGCAAAAATCCGCTGATGAAAAGATCCCCTGCGCCAATCGTGTCAACGACCTCGACGCAGTATGCATCGCATTGGCACTGAAAATTGCCGCTCGTCGTCCAGCATCCCTGATCGCCCATTGTGACAATGGCAATCTGGCAGAATTTAGACAGAACCTTGGAGGCCTCTTTAGGCCCTAAAGAAGTCATCATTTTAGCTTCTTCCTGGTTGCAGAAGAGAAGATCGATCGCTCCCTCTTGCAGAAGTTCCCAAATGAAGTCGTGGTTCATGCGCACAATCTCGAAAGAGGAAAGATCGATGGAAATGGTAGCCCCTGCTTTTCTTGCTAGCTCGATCGATTTTTTGACGAGATCGCGATGAAAGAGCTGGTAACCTTCGAGATGAAAGTGGGAGATATTCGCAAAGGCGCCTTCATAGAGTGTGAGGGAGCCATTTTCAGTCGATGCTCCGAGGTAGGTGCGCATGGTGCGATCCCCATTGGGAGTGACTAGGCACGCAGATTTGCCCGTCGGGGTCCAGGACGTCTCTGTCATGAGCTCGATCCCTTTTTCCTTGAGTTCTTTCATGATCAGGTTGCCGTCGGCATCGTAGCCCACAGTCGTCATTAACCCCGTGGAGTGGCCGAGCATCTGAAGGCCTTTGATCATGTTGACGGCACTTCCGCCTGGACTGCGGTAGGGAAGAGCTCCGCTCTTCTCGACGATTTCTGTGAAAGTGGCCTCATCGACGAGACAAGAGCCTCCCCGCTGGCCGGGGACCTCGTCGACGTAGGCGTCGTCTACAAACAGGATGTAGTCAACAATAGCGTCGCTAATGGTGAGAACTTCGTAGCTGTGAATCAAAAAGGGGAAGATGCAAAAAAATAGTGAAGTGAACAGCCTCATATGTGCTCCGGTGTATATGAGTCGGTGTCGTTATGTGAAGCTATCCTAGGATAGGTTCTTGGCTTTGATCTCGCCTGCGGAAACGACAGACATCGTTCCGTCGGGCAAGAGCAGATTTAATCTACCATCCAAATTAATTGAATGGCAAATCCCTTTTACGGAGCTGACACCATCGCTGATTTGGATGGTCTCGCCTTTGAATGCGAGGAGGTCGACGTAGGCATCGTGGAAATGTTGAAAACCCTCTTTTTCTAGAGTTTCCAAGTCGCCGAGAAATTGCATGAGGAGAGGTTCGAGAATTTGTTCCAGCGTCCAAGTTTGGCCGCTGAGCTGAGCAAGGGATGTCGCGGGTTGATCAATGACATCGAGCATCTCTTGCGACATATTGACGTTGATGCCGATGCCCAAAACCACGCCGATGCGGTCTTCTTGGATCACAGTTTCGCATAAGATCCCCGCCACTTTCTTGTGATCGAGCAAAATGTCGTTAGGCCATTTGATGAGAGGATCAAACCCGCGCTTTTTGAGGACGGAAATGCAAGAGAGGGAGAGCACTTGCCCGAGATTGACTAGATAGGTACATCCGAGGGGCACAGTAAAATAGAGCGAGGCATAAATGTTTTGCCCTTTGGGGGAAAGCCACTTGCGCAAGAAACGGCCTCTACCTGCAGTTTGCTCGAGCGCAGTGATGCAGGTGAGCTGAAAGGGGTCGAGGGAATCCGTATTTTTTTTGGTCCAAGAATTCGTCGAATCAACAGTATCGAAGTGGATGTATTGGATGCTTTTTTTTCGTTCCATTGCATTCGTCCTTAATTCTATATAGACTCTAAGAAATAGCAGCGAGTATAATCCAAAGCAGATTAGAATCCAGAGAGAATTGCGAAACTAGCCGGAAAAAACAAATGTGGGACCACCGTTCATTAACGCGTATCGATTTCCGGACGATCCCGATTCTGCTCGCGCTGATGCTGATCAGCATTTTGGTGATCGTGGCAACGACGGGAGATCCTTCCGAGGTGGGGGAGGAACTTTTTTTAACGCCGATGGCCAAAAGCCAGATCCGCTGGTTTGGGATTGGGTGGTGCGTCTATCTCTTTTTTGCAGGACTCGATTATCGCAAACTCAAGGAGTGGACATGGTTTCTCTATTTTGGAATGCTAGTCCTTTTGATCGGCCTCTTTTTTGTCCCTGCCATTCAAAACGTGCATCGCTGGTATAAAATTCCAGGAGTGAACTTCGCCTTTCAGCCGTCTGAATATGCCAAACTGATCGTCGTGATGACGTTGAGCCTCTATCTAGAAAATAAGGGGAGGCAGGTCTACCAGAAAAGAGCGACCCTGATGGCCATTCTCATCGTCTTTGTTCCCTTTGCCCTCATTTTAAAGCAGCCCGATCTCGGGACCTCGCTCATTCTCTACCCGATTGCCCTTGTCATGTTTTATTTTGGGGGGATCAAAAAAAAAGTGATCAGGGTCATGAGCGTGCTCGCCTTATGCGGTTTAATATTTGTGAGTATGCTATTCTTAGGGTTTATCTCCCACGAGGAGTTCCGCCCCTACGCGACGAAAGTGATCAAAGAGTATCAGTATGAGCGGCTTAATCCTCACACCTACCATCAAGAGGCGGCCCAGACGGCCATTGCTTTGGGGGGAGTGACGGGGAGCGGGTGGCGTAAAAGTGAGTTTACCGGAAGAAATTGGCTGCCGGCAGCCCATACGGATTCTGTTTTTGCCGCCTACAGCGAAGAATTTGGGCTAATAGGAGTGTTTTTATTGATGCTCTTTTTTTTCGGTTTGATTTATTTTAGTTTTCAGATCACCGCACTCGCTAAGGACCGCTTTGGGCGTTTGCTTTCAGCGGGAATTACGACCTATTTGGCGATGCAAATGATCGTAACCATGGGGATGATGTGCGGCTTTTTGCCCATCACAGGTGTTCCCCTGATGCTGATTACTTACGGAGGCTCGTCGGTCCTTTCGACGATGATCGCTCTAGGGATATTGCAAAGTATTTATAGTAGAAGGTTTATGTTCTAATGACACAACATCAGTTCTTACTTGCCCCCGGCTCATGGCTTGGACAAGGAAAAATTCAATTGAATATGGTCGCTGAAGAGCTTGCATTCTTCACTCGCTGGAGCGTGGGCAATCCAGATGGAGACGGAAGGGTCGAGAGCAACCAGGAAATCCAAGTCAAAGGACTGTCG
>JAZJZV010000080.1:9772-12295 GCA_040389485.1 Chlamydiota bacterium | reverse complement strand
ACGAACAACTCTTACAACGAGAAATCACTCCTTCTGTCGTCCAAGAGTTGTTCCCCAACATTGATGGCTGCGGGCTTAGGATCTGCTCCATTGCTGAAGGTGTGCGCAATCTCTATATCTCGAAAGGAATACGCGGAGGACTTTGGGACTACTGTTCAGGAGAGGTCATTCTCCGAGAGGCGGGAGGGTTCATTTCTGATTTGGAAGGGAATGAGATCGATTACCGCACTCCCGACGGCCTACTCAGTCATGGTGCACTCGTCACTAATGACAAAGCTCTGCACGACAAAGTGGTCCAGATCCAAAGAGAGCTGGCGCACAATTAGGTGCGTCATCGATAGCTCTCTCAAAATTCCACATTAATTCTCTTGTCCTCGGATCACTTCGCCGTGGATTTTTTTCTGAAAAAAGTTCTACTATCAACAAGACTCTCGCCAAACGACTAACGAAAAGGTAGGATATGAAAAGAGGATTGCGCATGACTAGCTGGCTCGCTGCTCTACTTGCAGCAGGCAGCCTTTGCTCGATGGAGATAAACCAAGATATGCAGACAAACTACCCCGCTTCGTGGACAGCAAATCCACAGCTCGTAAAATGGATCGATCAGGCCGTTCAACTCTGTGAGCCGGATGCAGTCTATTTTTGCAATGGGAGCAAAGAGGAATTCGACGCAATTGCAACAGATCTCGTGAACAAAGGAACGTTCGTTCCGCTCAATCCCGAGAAAAGACCCCATTCCTACTGGAGCCATTCGTCAAGCAGCGATGTGGCGCGCGTAGAAGAATGCACTTTCATCTGCTCTAAAGAAAAAAAAGATGCCGGACCTACTAATAACTGGCGCGACCCGCAAGAAATGCGCGCATTGCTGGGCTCCCTGTTTAAAGGATGCATGCGCGGCAGAACGATGTATATCATTCCCTACAGCATGGGCCCTGTCGGATCCTCCTTAAGTCACATTGGCGTTCAGATCACCGATTCTGCCTATGTCGTCGCCAACATGCACCTCATGACCCGCGTGGGCGATGAAGTCCTCAGGTCTCTCGGCAGTGGTTTTTTCGTGCCTTGCATGCACTCGGTGGGATGTCCTCTTCTTCCCGGACAAGAAGACACCGCTTGGCCCTGCTCGCCCGATCAGAAGTACATCGTGCATTTTCCAGAAGAGAGAGAAATTTGGTCCTTCGGCAGCGGATATGGCGGGAACGCGCTTCTGGGCAAAAAGTGCTTTGCCCTGCGGATCGCCTCCGCAATGGCGCGCGATCAAGGCTGGCTTGCAGAACATATGCTGATCATGGGAATCACCAATCCCCAGGGAGAAAAGAGATACTTTGCAGCAGCGTTCCCCAGCGCGTGCGGCAAAACTAACCTAGCGATGCTCCAGTCCTCACTTCCTGGTTGGAAAGTGGAGTGCGTTGGCGATGACATTGCCTGGATGCGCTTTAAGGAAGATGGACGCTTGTATGCGATCAATCCCGAGGCGGGCTTTTTTGGAGTTGCCCCTGGAACCAGTATGGATTCTAACCCAAACGCAATGAAAACAATCACGCGCAACACGCTATTTACCAACGTCGCACTCACCGATGATGGGGATATCTGGTGGGAAGGGATGACCAAAACGGCTCCTCAGCATCTCACCGATTGGCAAGGGCATTCTTGGACGCCTGGAAGCGGAACAAAAGCAGCACACCCCAATGGTAGATTCACAACGCCAGCTAGTCAATGCCCCGTCATTGATCCCGCGTGGCAAGACCCGAATGGAGTGCCGATTTCTGCGATCATTTTCGGAGGACGCAGAGCCACGACTGTGCCTCTCGTCTACGAGGCCCTTTCATGGAATCATGGGACATTTGTGGGAGCTTCCCTCTCATCTGAAACGACTGCCGCAGCGACGGGAGTTTTGGGGAAATTGCGCCATGATCCCTTTGCGATGCTCCCCTTCTGCGGATACAATATGGGCGATTACTTTTCTCATTGGATCGCAATGGGCAAGACGGGTGATCCCGCGAAACTGCCGCGCATCTACCACGTGAACTGGTTCCGCAAGGATGATCAGGGCAACTTCCTTTGGCCAGGTTACTCCGAAAACATCCGCGTGCTGGAATGGATCTTCGAGCGCACAGCAGGAAGAGCGGAGGCCGTGGCAACTCCCATTGGCCTCACACCAACACAAGAGGGTATCGATCTTTCCGGCTTAACAGTGAATGCCAAAGAAATCCTCTCCATCGACCCCGCACTATGGAAGAAAGAACTCGAAGAATTGAGGTCTTACTTTTCGATGTTCGGGGATACACTCCCATCTGAATTTCAGGAAGAAATGCAGGCGATGGAGAAACGCCTTAAGACGTCTCAATGACGCACGAGCATCGCGTTGCCAAGGCTGTGTTCCTGCCTTAGCATGGAAGCGATGGCACCCACCCACTCAGAGCGCAGGTTGAGAGCTGGACATCGAACGGCTCTCAACCCCTTCTCTCGCAATACGGGAAGGTATTCTTTTTCTACTTCGTGAAGAGTTTCAATGTGGTCTGA
>JAZJZV010000080.1:0-9762 GCA_040389485.1 Chlamydiota bacterium | reverse complement strand
TTTATATTTTCCAGTCCACTGACCGCTTGCATTGCACGTTTCAATGGTGGAGGGTTTCAGCCAGAGTTCCTTGCCAAACTGCGATTGGTAGCAAAGCTCGGAGACGGCTCTGGGAAAGTGCGCGGAGAGTTTTTGGGCAGTCAGCTTGCATTCCCTTTCGTAGACGTCTCCATTGTTAATGTAACGCTGGGGCAAGCCGTGTGCGGAGAAGAGCAGCACCGTCTCTTCTTCAAGGAAGGAGTTAGCGTCAAGACACTCAGCAATCACTGTGGCAAAGGCTTTCAGATAGAGGGGATCGTCGGGATAGGACTTGATCCAATGCATCTTATTTGTCACCGTCTTGGGAAGGTGGTCTTTAAACCAGCGAGCGATGCTTCCTGTCGTCGTGTAACTGAACTGGGGGAAAAGGGGAAATACGCGGATCTCGTCGCAATGTTCAAGAGCATTCATCTGCGCGAGAAAAGGAAGATGCGTCTTCGGAATATAGCGATGGAAGGTGATCACGGGGGCTTTCAGCGTTTCTCTGAGCTGTTGAGCCAAGGCTTCGGTATCCTCAAAAATGGGAGACTTGCCCCCGATAGCTGCATAGTCGTGCAATACGCGTTTGGACCTTCTTTTTGCCACCCAACTGAAAAAGAGGCGATGGATAAAGCCTGGCAGAGAACTCTGTATGACTTCTTGGTCGGTGAGTAGGGCGATGAGAAACTCCTCAACCTCCCCCAAATCTCTTGGTCCGCCAAAATTGACAATCAGGTATACTCTGTTTGTACACATAAACCCCCTCCGGATCGAATGGCTATACCGAACGTGATTCTAGATTTGATTTCTGGCAAAACTAGCGCTTCAGACCGGCGCAAGCACATGACAGGTGGAAACTGCTGCGAAGATGAAGATGCAGGTAGCTCCAGAAAACAAATCATCAACCAGTTCCCGTATAGCAGACTTTTTATTTTAATGCTCCTCTTACTCTGTGGCTGCAGCAGCGGATCGCAAAAAGATCAGTACCGCGTCGGTATGGATCCCAGCTGGTATCCCATGGAACTCGGAACGCGCAATAATAGCATCACCGCGTTCTCTACGGATCTGCTCACCGAAGTCGGTCTTGTGGAAAAGGTGGGTTTCACCAAGATCTCCGTGAGCTGGGACAACCTCATGCTGGGACTGCAAAAGGGAGAATACCAAGGGATCTTGAGCGCAACCCCTCCCTATGTCTTCAATCAACAGCTCTTTGATTTTTCCGATAGCTTCCTCTCGCTGGGCCCTGTGCTCGTCGTTCCCGTCTCCTCTCCCCTCAACTCTCTTGATCAATTGATTGACAAAGAGGTCGCCGTCATTACGGGCTCATCCGCTGTACAGCTTTTAGAAAAGGTTCCTGGCGTGATGATCCGCTACTATCCCTCTATTCCAGCGGCTCTCAATGATGTCGCGGCACAAGTGATCGACGGCGCCGTCATCGACAATTTGTCGGCAATTTCCTACTGCCAAGACCACTATCAAGGTCAGCTCATGGTCGCAACACCGCCCCTAAGCGATGAAGGCCTGCGTTTAGTGACCAAACACAATGATGCGCCTCAGATGATCAAAGCCTTCAACGAAGGGCTCTCCAAGCTCAAAAAATCGGGCGAGTACGATAAGATCCTCTCTAAGTGGGGATTAGTTAAGGATTGACTCTAAAGTTTTTTCTTATATCTTTGTAAGCAAACTTTAGGAGGTCCCTATGGATAACAAGTGCTTTTCTTTAGCCAAAAAATGGCTCGCTGGATTGCTGACTGCTGGCTGCTTTGCATTGCCATTCACTGCTTACGCGTGCGGAGAAAGCGTCATCACCGGCTTGTACCGGATTGGCTACGATCCGCAGTGGGCCTCTGTAGATTTCAACGGTCTGGAGACCGCAATCTCGGGGTTTTCTATCGACCTGCTGAATGAAATTGTACGACTCGAGAGAAGATCTGTTTCTATGCGCAAATTTGATGGGAATGATTTACAGGCTATGCAAGACCTACATCGCATCGAAGCCTACATTAGCCCACTTTCCAACTCAAAATCACTGGGGCGCTTCTATCTCGTCTCCGATCCGTACCTCTCTTTTGGATCTGATTTGCATTTGCATTTAATTGCCTGCCCAGATGACGGCCACGATGTGATCAATACGTTTAATCATGGTCTCAAAGCGTTGAAAAAAATGGGACGGTATACAGCTCTTGTGCAAAAGTGGAATCTGCAAGATTTTACTGATTAGGCAAATCAAACACAAAGGGAATACCTTGCTCTTGAAAGAGCGCTTTTTGCTCGCGTAAGTAGGTATCAGCGAGCTTCTCAAACCCCTTATCTGCGCGGAAGGCCTTCAGGAAGTCATTGATCTGCCCTTGAAGTGCGGTGTCCTCTTTGCGCAGTCCAATCGCCCAGTATTCGTGCGAAAAAGGATGTAGATTGGCGTATGTCGCTTGTGCGTACTTTTGCCAATTTCTCAGTACGGAGAATTGATCGTAGATGAATGCACTCGCTCTCCCCTGAACCACCTCGAGCACACATGTCGACTCCCGATCTAAAGAACGGATATTTACCTTCTTGAGATGCGCTTTGGCGTACACTTCTCCCGTTGTACCGAGCTTGACGACAAGAGTGTAGCGCGGATCATCAAGGGCCTCGATCGTATCTGCCTTTGTTTTTTTGTTGATCAGCAAGCACAGCCCCGTTGCGAGATAAGGATCGGAAAAAGCGATCGACTTTTCCCTTTCCGGGGTGATCGACATCGAGGAGAGGATCAGGTCGATCTTGCCCACCTTGAGGGAGGGGATCAGACCGATGAAGGGAATATTTTCGATGACAATTTCCCGATTCAGGTATTTCCCCATCGCCTCAGCGAGCGCCACACTGACACCATAGGGTTTTCCCTGGGTATCAATCGTTTCAAAGGGAGGGTATGAGAGCTCCATTCCCACAATCAAAGGTGCGGCGTGAAGTCCAAAGGGCAGAAGAAATGTGTAGATAAGCTTTCGAAAAATGGAATCCTCAATACTTGTATATTTTTCTTAAGTAGTCTGCGACCTGCGGTGTCTGCGGAGTCTTCAGTAGCGCGCTGGACTCTCCCGATTCGATAAGGCATCCTCCATCGATAAAGGCGATGTGGTCAGCTGCTTTTTGCAGAAAAGGGACGTGGTGGCTGACGATAATGAAGGCAATCCCCTCTTTTTTGAGTTCGAAGAGCAAATCGAGCACCTCAGAGGTCATCAGTGGATCGAGTGCAGAAGTGGGTTCATCTAAGAGCAAGAGGACTGGACGGGTGGCTACAGCGCGGATGATCGCCACGCGCTGGCATTGCCCGCCCGAGAGTTCATGCGGTTTTTTATCAGCATCTGCAAGGAGCTCGAAGCGCGCGAGGAGCTCTTTTCCCATTTGAGTGGCGAGCTCGAGGGGGATTTGATGCACTTTGCACAGAGGGAGCGTGATGTTCTGCATCGCCGACAAATGGGGAAAGAGGTTCCACGACTGGAAGACCACGCCGAGCGACCTGCGAAAAAGGGTGAGTTGTTTGGGGACGGAGTAGGGAACCGGAACTCCATCGAGCACAACTTCGCCCTCATCAGGAGGAACTAACCCCCCAATGATGCGCAGCAGCGTGGATTTACCTCCGCCAGATGGTCCTAAAATCCCCAGCGCTTTGAAATCACACGAAAACTCCAATCCCTTCAGAATAGAGCGGCCCTGGTAGGACTTTCCTAGCTTTTTGACCTCAAGCTTCATGGGCATTCCTCTTTTCTAAATAACGGGAGAAAAGTGAAATGGGGAATGTCAGAGCAAAATAGCCCACCGCGAGGGGGAAATAACATTCAAGTGTGCTAAATGTGGCGCTGCTGATCTGCTGCGCGGCATAAGTGAATTCGCTAATGCCCAAAATAGAGAGAAGAGAGGAGTCTTTGATGATCGAGGCAAACTGCCCAGCTAAAGGGGGCAAAATCTGCCGGAATGCAATCGGAAAAATCACATAGCGGTAGGTTTGGTAGGAGTTCAGACCAATGGCTGTGGCCGATTCGAGCAGAGTCTTCCGCGTGCTCTCAATTCCAGATCTTAGTACTTCTGCGATATAGGCCCCGCTAAAAATCGACAGCGTCAGCACGCCGACGCACAAGCGGCTCTGGATTCCAATTGCCGAGGAGACGACGTAGAAGAAAAAGAGCAGCTGCACCAAGAGAGGAGTGCCTCGAATCACCTCAATGTACATGTGGGCAAGATAGCGCAAGATGAGAACTCTAGAGTGCCGGCAAAGGCTGGCCACGAGTCCAATCAGCAAGCTGAGAGCCAAACTGATAAGCGAAATGAAAACGGTATAGCCAAACCCTTTGATGAATACAAAGCGGTAAAGGTAGACGTCTTTCCACTCGTAGGTTTGCGAAAAGAAAAGGGCGAAAAAAAGAGTTGCCACCGCGACAAACACGAGAGAAAAATTGAGGGCCTTCACCCACCCTCTTTTCACAGGATCCGGCATTTATCGTGCTCGCTGTATTCAGAACGCACTCTCTCGAGCTCCTCTTTGGATACGCGGCAAGGAGTGATGTCCCACACTGACTTTGCGTAGTTGTGTATCGACTCGTCTGTGGAGAATTTCCCCATTGCCGCCATGTTGTGGACGGCGTATTCGACCCATTTTACCGGATCGACAAAAAATTCCTCTACCTTCTTCTGCGTATCGTAGTAGGCCTGGAGATCGCTGAGGACAAAATACTTATCGGCGGGGGCGCCATACATACTTTCGAGCAGGTTGTGGTAGAGGCTGCTGAGCGCATTGTGCTCTGCTTCAGTTTCTGCAAAAGTGCGATCGCGAAGGGCATCGACTGCGGAGCGAATTGCGGGATTATGCATGTAGATGTCCCAAGGATTGTACGAGCCGCTATTGCGCATCAAGGTGTTTTCCTCTGCCGTCTTGCCAAATCCAAATGGCCACCACGCATCAGTGATCTGCTGGTGCATTTCGATGTTCGCACCATCTTCTGTGCCGATTGTCAGTGCACCATTCATCGTCAGCTTCATGTTGCCAGTGCCCGATGCCTCCATCCCCGCTGTAGAGATTTGTTCAGACAAATCCGCCGCAGGAATGATGAGCTCAGCACGCGATACATTGTAATTCTCTGTAAAAATCACATTGAGCTTTTGATTCACATCCGGGTCATTATTGATCTTTCTAGCGACGCAGCTAATCAGCCGGATGATGTTTTTGGCCGTCTCATAGCCAGGAGCCGCTTTGCCCGCAATCAGGATCACCCTCTTGATCTTGCGTGCATCGGGATTGGCCTTGAGCTCGTGGTAGACCATGATCGCGTGAATGACGTTCATGAGCTGGCGCTTGTACTCGTGGAGCCTCTTGACCTGAACGTCGAAGAGAGCGTCCTCATGCAGGCAGGGGTAATGCCCTACGGGTTTTCCCTTGAGATCGCGCAGTGGATTGCCGTCGTGGATGTACAGGATCAATTTTCTTTTGTTTTCCTTCTTGATCTCGAGAAACTCCTTTTGCATTTCGGGATCTTTCGCAAATTGTGCTATGTCTGCAATCTTGTGAAAATTGGTGATCCACTCAGGCCCTATCTTTTGGGTGATGAGTTGAGCGAGCCTAGGATTGGAATACAGCACCCAACGCCTCTGCGTGACGCCATTGGTCACATTGACAAACTTGTCGGGATACATTTCGAAAAAATCCTTAAATACGTCCCTTTTGAGGATTTCCGTGTGCAGGGCAGCCACTCCATTGACGCGGTGCGATCCATAAATGGCCAGATGCGCCATTCTGACCTGCCCACCCTCGATGATCGACATGCGCCGAATGCGATCCTCGTCATTGGGGAACCTCTCCCGGACGGAATTGCAGAATTCCTGGTTGAGGCGCTCGATGATGTGGTACTGGCGCGGCAGCAAGTAGTGCAAGCGATTCTGGTTCCACTCCTCCAAAGACTCGCGCAGGACCGTATGATTGGTGAAGTTACAACAGGTGCGCACGACGTCCCATGCCTCCCCCCATCCAAAGTCATGTTCGCGGATCAACAGACGCACCAGCTCCGGAACAGCGAGCGCCGGATGGGTGTCATTGATGTGGATGCGCACCTTGTCGGCAAAAGTCGACATGTCGGGGAAGACGTGCAGATGGTGGCGAATCATGTCTTGCAACGAGGCGGATACCAGCAAGAACTCCTGCTTGAGGCGGATCCGCTTGCCCGTTTCGTTGTGGTCGTTTGGATAGAGGACGTCTGTGAGAGACGTGTTCTCCGCTGCCTGGTCGAGCATCCCAGCGTTGTAGCGCTGCAGCTCGAAGTTGCGCGGCGATTCTTTTGTCGTCCAGAGACGCAAGGTGTTGACGTTGAAACTGCCATTTTCTTTGTAGCCGATAATCGGGATGTCATAGGCGAGGGCGCGCACCTCTTCGTGGTCAACGATGTCGAGCACCTCGACTCCCTTCTTGTTCATCACCGGCGTGGCATGGCCCGAATAGTAGACGGAAGTGGCATGCGTATCGCGGCGGTATTCCCACGGATTTTCGTGCAAAAGCCAATTTTCTGGACGCTCGACCTGAACTCCATCCCAGATCTCCTGGTCGAAGATCCCGTACTGATAGCGCAGTCCATATGCGAGTGCTGGGTACTGCTGCGTGGCCAAGGAGTCGAGCAAACAAGAAGCTAGTCTTCCCAAGCCGCCATTGCCAAGCCCTGGATCGGACTCAAAAGACTTTTCCACCTCGAAATCGCGATTCAGCGTCTTCATCACATAGCGTACGAGTTCTGTCGCATGGATATTGGTCACATTATTGCCCAAAAAACGCCCTGGCATGTACTCCATGCACAAGTAGTAGATCATTCTTATACGTATGCGTCGACGCCGTCCAGTTGATCATGATCTCTTCTCGGAGCGTGAGAGCAAAAGCGCGATAAAACTCTTCCGCTGTCGACTCATCGAGGGTCACGCCCATCGTCGTGATGAGGTAGTGCTTGATCTTATGTGCAAGGCTATCCGCCTGCTCTTTGATTTTCAGTTCCACCCGCTACCCTCCCAAAAAGATATTTCTCTTGACCTGTCATCCCAATTTCTGCGATTAGAAGCTTAAATCGACAACAGACTCTTAGTAACATATCCATCTCGACTTTGCAACAAGTGGTAGCTGACATGCAAAAATTCGACTTAATTGTCATTGGAACGGGCCCAGCGGGAGAAAAAGCGGCCGTCAAAGCAGCTTACTTCGGACACAAAGTGGCGATTGTGGAAAAAGAGAAAGTCTTTGGCGGCGCTGAGGTTGTCACAGGCACACTTCCCTCCAAGACATTGAAGGAAACCGCCCTCTTCCTTTCCGGCAAGTATGAGAAGGGACTTTATGGCGTCGAGCGCGGACTCGAGCACGTTGCATCCGTGGAAGATTTCATGTTCCGCAAAAATTATGTCAGTGCCACCTTTGCTCAGGAAATTCACGATAACCTCGTGCGCCACAAGGTCGCCATCTTTGCTGGAGTTGCTTCATTTGAAGATCCTCACACTCTCAAAATCCAGGGAGAAACTGAAGAGACGATCTGGGGAGAGAACATCCTCATTGCCACGGGCTCTTATCCCTTTCACCCCAAAGAGATCCCCTTCGACGGCAACAGGGTCCACGATTCTGACACCATCCTCCAAATCCAGAGATTCCCCACTTCACTCTGCATCGTGGGAGCAGGCGTCATTGGCTGCGAGTACGCCACCATCTTTGCCACCATGGGAACGAAGGTTTACCTCGTTAACGACAAGGAAAGCATTCTTCCCTTCGTCGATCATGAGGTCTCCAAAGAACTCGTCGCCCAGATGCAAGCGATGCATGTCGAGATCCTCTTCAAGCAATCGATCGCATCGATCGCAGTCCCCGCCACCGAGCAAGAACCCATCACCGTGAAACTCAAGAGCGGAGAAGAGTGCAAGGTCGACATGTTCCTCTACGCTGCAGGGCGCAGCGGCAATGTCAGCTCTTTGAAGCTGGATAAAATTGGAGTGAACATCGGTCCCCGAGAGCAGATCCTCGTCGATGCGCAGTACAAGACGAACATCCCCCACATTTACGCCGCCGGCGACGTCATTGGATTTCCGGCGCTGGCCAGCACGAGCATGGACCAGGGAAGGGTCGCCGTCGCGCACATCTTCCAGACCCAAGATTTAGAGCACCTCCCCTCCCACTTCCCCTATGGCATTTACACGATACCTGAAGTCTCCATGGTCGGGGTCACAGAAGAGGAGGCCGTCAAACGGGGCCTTAACTTTTGTACCGGGAAAGCGCGCTACTCCGACATGCCCCGCGGAAAAATTCTCGGCGCGAAGGCAGGCTTTCTCAAGCTCATCTTCACTCGCGACGAGCTGCGCATTTTGGGAGTGCATGTCATCGGCCACATCGCCACCGAAATCATCCACTACGGCATGGCGCTGATCGAAGAAAAAAAGAATCTCAACGACGTGATTGGGCAGGTTTTCAACTTCCCCACCCTCCACGAGCTCTACAAGTATGCATCTTATGACGGCCTGGGTAACCTCTCCGGTCACAAGGTCAAGCCTTAGAGTCTACTAAAAACCCATCTCTGAGGTAGTGGGGAACTCGGAATTTTCCGGGCCCATTGGATCTTTACCCCAATGCAACACGTTGTGCATGATCGACCAGCGCGCTTTGAGGCGAGCGGGAGATTGGCCTAAAATCCAGTAGTCGTACTGTTTCTTGGTAAAGCCGGATTCCGCTTTGAGCGCCAGCCAGTTCTGCAGGAACCGGATCCAATTGTCGCTATTTTCTGCGACTCCGTAGGAGAAAAAACGTCTTCCCAACTGTCCTTGATAATCCAGGATCGTAAATTCGGGATGGCTTAAGCACCAGATGAAAGAAGAGAGGTAATTCCACAGCACGGCGTCGAGCTGACCGTTGATGAGCGGTTGAAAATCCTCAATTTGTTCTGGCTGCGCCAGGGGAAGATGTTGGCGTACGGAATCGGCGTAAGCGCCAATGCCGCCAATCTTCATGCCAACAGTGGAGACGACTTGGTTTAAGTGACCAAAGACTTCCCTTTTGCTCACCGGGACAATGAGGACGTTGTTCTGCTCAAAATAGGGATTGACGAAGTTGATTTGAGTCAGGCGCATCTCTGACATGACAATCGCAGACATGGCGATGTCATACTCTGCATTTTTTAGCTGCTCGCCGATGCGCGTCACATCGATGGGGATGAACTCAAGCGTGCAGTCGAGGTCTTGTGCGAGCTGCCTTGCAAATGCAATATCGTAGCCCGAGAGCTCTCCATAACGGTTGAAATAGCTGAAGGGAACATCGAGCGGAAAATACCCCACGCGCAACACTTTTGATTCAAGCACGCGCCCCATTGTCGCCATCTGCGAATCCACAGGAGGAGGAATGGATTCCCCCTCGCGATACACCCTGTATTTGGAAGAGGGCGCCATCACATCGGACATTTTCAAATCCATGTAGAGATTGGTGAAATTATCCTCCAAGTGGATGTGCTGCTTGGCAATGAAAAGAGCAACGGCAAATCCTCCAAATCCGATTGCAGAGTGGATGAGCAATCTCTTGAGGCGCACTCTCAAAAATCCATAGTAAGCGCTCAAAATGAGAATGATCAGCGTCAAGATGCTGGCCACGCTGAGAAGCACCTGAAAGTTCAGTGTCACTGAAGTTAAGTTGATGAAGAGTTCTCGGGCGGTCTCTGGAAGCTGGAACTGTTTGATGAAAAAAGTGACCGCATTGAAAGTGGAATCGGTTTTCTT
>JAZJZV010000079.1:999-10173 GCA_040389485.1 Chlamydiota bacterium | reverse complement strand
TTGATTCCCTTGTTTTCCATGATCTGTAGAACATCCCGCGCCGACAGATTTTCCAATCGCTTATTCTCAGGAATGTATGATCTCAGACGTAAGCACTGGCCAAGATGACTCCCCATCCTGTCTGGAGCTGCCGTACATCCAAACATCCCCAAAGCAGAACCCCCTAGGACTCCCCCCACTGAGAATAATAAAATTAAACATGCCAATGCTTTGCGATAGAGAAGAGAGACCTGCCAATGAAACGTTGTGTGAAAAATGGCAGGACCCACCCAGACCAGGGCACCTGCTGCGACTAATGCACAGAGCCCAGCCACTGCCCACATCGCTGCCTTAGCCGCCTCTTTAGGGATCTCATGCGTATCGTAATTTTTCACAGAAGCATAGTGTGGCGTGCACGTTTCTGAAAGAGGAAAGCTTAAGCTCGCTGTCATACAGACTCCTATATCATAAATCTAATTTTACTTATTTAAATAAAATCAGATTAATTCAGTTATTTGCACAGCATTATATTAAAACAGATAATTAAAGCAGACTACAAAATGGATTAAAATAGTTTTTTTATTTATACAGACATTGTTACTCTCTGCGACCTAATTTTTCGTCTTTCGCACTCTCCTTTACTCTTTTTGGCCCAACATCGTATAGTATTATCTATCTACCTGGACGACCTATGGACTATACGAAAGCAAAGGGTGTTTTTGACATTCTTCCCTACGAAGCAACCGAAGAGGACAAATGGCGCGAATCCTCCCTCTGGCAATACCTTGAGGAGGTCCTGC
Organism: Chlamydiota bacterium; assembly: GCA_040389485.1. Classification (GTDB taxonomy): domain Bacteria; phylum Chlamydiota; class Chlamydiia; order Chlamydiales; family Rhabdochlamydiaceae; genus JAZJZV01. The sequence goes on along the minus strand of JAZJZV010000079.1, from coordinate 9,394 downwards.
GCACTACCTCTCAAAATTACGGATTCAAAGAAATCCGCACCCCCATTTTTGAGAAGACCGAGCTGTTCATCCGCGGAGTAGGAGAGAGCTCCGACATCGTCAGCAAGGAGATGTACACTTTCTTGGACCGGGGAGAACGCTCTATGACGCTGCGTCCCGAGGGGACTGCTTCTGTTGTACGCTCCTTTGTGGAAAATAAACTATACGCACAGACCACCCTGCATAAGTACTTCTACATCGGGCCGATGTTCCGTTATGAACGCCCTCAAGCAGGCAGATACCGCCAGCACCACCAGTTCGGAGCGGAGGCAATCGGCATTGGAAAGCCCGAGCAAGACGTCGAACTCATCGACATGGCCTGCGCCATCTACCGCAAGCTAGGACTCGAAAACCTCACAGTCCAGATCAACTCCGTGGGAGATGCCCCCTCAAGGGCCGCTTACAAACAGGCACTCTCTGATTACCTCACTCCTTTCTTTGCAGGACTCTCCGAGGACAGCCAGACGCGTTTTACCAAAAACATCTTGCGCATCTTGGATTCCAAAAGTCCGCAAGATCAAAAAATTCTGGAACAGGCACCCATTCTCGAAGACTACCTCACTCCTGAGTCCAAAGGACATTTCGCCGCGGTCCTGCACCATCTCAAGAAGCTGGGACTCAACTACGCAGTAAACCCCAAACTCGTGCGCGGACTCGACTACTATACTAAGACCGTGTTTGAGGTGACAACTGAAGCACAGGGAGCGCAAAACTCCGTCGGAGGGGGAGGGCGCTACGACGGCCTGATCCACGCCGTTGGAGGCCCCGATCTTCCCGCCGTCGGTTTTGCAACGGGAATGGAGAGAATCCTGCAGACCCTCCTCAAACAGGGATGCAAACATCCCGCTCCTTCCGCGCCCCTGCTGTTCGTCATTCCGATGGGAGAAGAGGCGACAGAGGCTGCGTTTGATCTCGTATGCAGGTTGAGGAGAGAGGGCATCCCCTGCGATCTCGACCTCAGCGGTAAAAAAGTACAGAGCGGATTGCAGCTGGCTAGCCAGCTCTGTGCTGAATACGCTCTTGTCATCGGAGACGAAGAGCTCAAAACTAAAAACATCCAATTAAAAAAGATGGCGACCCGGGAAGCGATCCCCTCCACACTCGATACCGTTGCCGACCTCTTAAAGGATCTCAGGAGTAAATAATGCTTGACTATCGGAGAACGCATACCTGCGGAGAGCTCAGAAAAACGCACCTTGGAGAAACCATTACTCTTTCGGGATGGGTGCATAGGCGCAGAGACCATGGCGGAGTGATCTTTATTGACTTGCGCGACCGCTTCGGCCTCACACAGCTACTCTTCGATCCCAACAAGGTTTCCAAACCACTGTTTGAACAGGCCTCTCGTTTGCGCAGCGAATGGGTCATTTCAGTCAAAGGTGTCGTCGCATCGCGCGCCGAGGGAATGACCAATCCCAAAATGCTCACCGGCGAAATCGAAATTGACGTCAGCGAGCTCGAAATCCTCTCCTCCGCAAAGACTCCCCCTTTTTCCATCTGCGAGGAAGAAACGGATGTCAATGACGAGCTCCGCCTCAAATTCCGCTACCTCGACATCCGCCGAGGCGAGGTCGCCAAAAAACTGATCGCGCGTCACCACGTCATGCACTCAACGCGGAATTTTTTGAGCTCCAATGGATTTTTGGAAATCACCACCCCCATCCTCGCCAAATCCACTCCCGAAGGCGCCCGCGACTATCTCGTTCCTTCCCGCGTCTATCCGGGCAATTTTTATGCACTTCCCCAATCTCCCCAGATCTTCAAGCAGCTCCTCATGGTCTCCGGGATGGACCGTTACTATCAGATTGCTCAGTGCTTCCGCGACGAAGACTTGCGTGCCGACAGACAGCCCGAGTTCACCCAGATCGACATCGAAATGAGCTTCGCAAGGCCAGAGGATCTCATGGGACTGATGCAAAAAATGGTCACGCAGATCTTTAAAGAATGCGGCGGCATTGAGATCAAGTCTGACTTCCCCCACATGAAATACAGCGACTGCATCGAACACTACGGCACAGACCGACCTGACCTGCGCTTTGGCATGCCGCTCGTGCGCATCGACGACATCGCATCTGCGAGCAACTTTTCCATTTTCAAGGAACAGATTGCTGGAGGAGGAGTGGTCAAGGCTCTTTGCGTCAAAGGAGGCAGCGACATCTCCCGCACACAGATCGACGCCTATACAGAATTTGTCGGCAAGTTCGGCCTGAAGGGACTGGCGTGGATGAAATCGCAACCCGAAGGACTCACCTCCAGCATCACCAAATTTTTCACACCCGAGCAGCTGCAAGCGCTTCAGCAACGCCTTCATATTGAAAATGGCGATTTGATCTTCATTGGCGCGTCCGCCGAAGACAGAGTCAACCAAGCCCTTGATCACCTGCGCCGCAAGCTCTCCAAAGACCGGAATCTCATCTCCTCAGACGACCTCAAATTCGTCTGGGTCACCGACTTTCCGTTGCTCCGTTATAACCCCGATGAAAAGAGGATGGAAAGCGAACACCACCCCTTCACCTCCCCCCACTTTGATGACATCGCGCTCCTCGATTCTGAACCACTCAAGGTGCGGGCACTCGCATACGATCTCGTGCTCAACGGTTACGAAATCGGAGGAGGATCTCAGAGGATCCACAATGGGCAGCTCCAGGAAAAAATCTTCCAAACACTCAATCTCTCTCAAACTGAGATCAACGAGAAGTTTGGGTTCTTCGTGGAAGCCCTCCAATATGGCACGCCTCCCCATTTGGGGATTGCCTTCGGCCTGGATAGGATCGTCATGATCTTAACCCATACCGAAAACATCCGCGACGTGATCGCATTCCCTAAAACACAAAGAGCTAGCGATTTAATGATGCAATGCCCCTCACCTGTACATTCTAAGCAACTTGAGGATCTCAGCATCAAAGCAAGCCCTGTTGAAATCAACTGGATTTAAACAAAGAGATCGCCTAAATTCAATTTATTTACCCCTTAAAGGAAACTATGAAAAAACAATTGACATCCCTGGGAATGCTCTCCCTCATCGCACTAGCGCCTCTTTGCTCGGAGGAAAAGAAAGAAGCACAACAAGGGCTTGAAATTGCCAAGATTTCCGAAGCCTTTGGACACCTCATTGGAAAAAACCTCGAGAACATCGGCGTTAAATTCGACATCGCTCAAGTGATCAAAGGACTGCAGGATGAATTTTCTGGCAAAGATTCCCCTATGAGCGAAATGGAATGCGTCCAAGCGATCGCCTCCGTCCAAGAGAGAGTTTTCAAAGAGCAATCAGAACAAAATCTCCAAAAGGCAGAGACATTTTTAGCTGAGAACACCAAAAAAGAAGGCGTTGTTTCCCTCGAAGAAGGAAAAGTGCAGTACCACATCGACACCACTGGAAAGGGCTCCGATGTCGAACTCCACCACTCACCCCTCATCCGCTACACCGGGAAATACCTCGATGGCACCGTTTTCAGCGCTTCCAAAGAAGAAGAATCCCTCTCACTGGATGAAGTCATTCCAGGCCTGAGAGCGGGACTTCTCGGAATGAAAGAAGGGGAAAAGCGCACCATCTTCATCCACCCCGAACTCGCTTACGGGACTAGTGGATACCTCCCACCCAACTCACTGCTCACGTTTGAAATCGAAATTGTGAAGGCTAATGCTCCCCAAAAAGAGAGCAACGAAACCACTGCAGTGAAGCCCTCGGCAGAAATTGTCGATGGTGGAACAGCCATCCGCTAAACCCATCCTCACCAGAGGAAGATCGGGCGCGATAAGGAAAGCTTGAACCATTTTGTTTTCGCGCCCGTCCCAAACCAATTCCTGAGTCGCTCTCGGTATAGCGGTGGTCACTTTTTGCGTTGCATATTTTTCCAATTGCTGTTTCATTGAAGTCAGAGTGTGTTTACACACTCTCAGGACGGGATAGTAGAGCATGAGACTGTTTAAAATATCTCTCACTTTCCAGATGGCCATCGCCACCGTGCTTGGCATTCTGTGCGGACTTTTCTTTGGGGACTTCTGCGACATCTTCGCTCCCTATACTGCTGCCTATATCATGCTCCTCAAAATCACCGCCGTTCCCTATTTGATTGGAGCCATTATCCACGGTGTGGGACAACTGAGCAGCGTGCAAGCCAAACAGATCTTGAAAAAAGGGGTCTTTTTCATCAGCCTGGCGTGGACCATCAACATCCTCATGGTCTACACCATCACGTATCTCTTCCCTCAGCCTAAAGTGAAACCCATGGGCGGATACATTTCCAGCGAAGTCCCCTCCCTCAACTTTGCCGAGCTCCTCATCCCCGACAACATCTTTTATGATCTGTCCAATAACATTGTCCCCGCGGTCGTCATTTTCTCTCTCTTGATCGGGATCGCCCTGATGTATTTGAAAGAGAAGCAATACATCATGGCCAGCCTGCAAAATCTCGTCGAAGCGCTCACCCGCATCACCTCATGGATTGCCCGGATCACACCATTTGGAACCTTCCTCATCATCGCCAATCAGGTGGGCACCATTCAACTCACGACGATCAAACAAGTGAGCACCTATATCATCCTCTACATCATCGGCGTCTGCCTCGTCGTGTTCTGGATTTTCCCCCGCATCACCCAAATGCTCACCTCAATCCCCTCCTTTAAGTGGATCCAGCAGCTTCTTCCCATTCTGCTACTAGCCTATACAACCAACGTCGTCATCGTCTGCTTACCTTACATCATCGAGCTTCTGAAAAAAGAGACTCAAATGATTGACCCCAAAGACGAAAAAGCACTCAATCAGATCCAAGGAACCGTGTCCGTCGTCTTCAACCTTCCTTTGGGAGCCCTGTTTATCACCGCTTTCGTCTTTTTCATTTCCATTTTTTACAACGTGCCTCTGGGAATGTCTTCCCAGTTCGAACTCTTTGTCACCACATTTCTCACTAGCCTAGGAGCTGTGGGACTTGGATCCTGGATCAACAGCCTGACCTTCATCCTCGACTCCCTCGGCCTACCCATCGAATCACTCAACCTCTACCTCACGACACTGCCCTTTACCTCTGGATTCCAATCGATGGTCTCCGTCATGGAGATTTCCTCTCTCTCCCTCTTTATCACCCTTGCCTGCCGCGGTATGCTTTACATCAAATGGATGAAAATCCTCCGCCAGGGAGTCGTGACACTAGCACCGCTCATCCTCCTCGTCGGATGCATCAAGTACCTGAACCCTCTCCCCGAAATCAAAAACGAGATCAAGAGCATCTTCGAACTGACCATCTCCTCCACCACGCCCGTCAAGATCTACAAAGAAGCCCCCGATCCCGCACCCTTTAGCGGAGACACATTGGATCGCATCCTAGCAACCAAGAAAATACGCGTCGGCTACAACCCCATCGTTGCTCCCTTTAGTTTTTATAACGTCGACGGAAATATCGTTGGCTACGACATTGCCTTTGCATATGAACTGGCATTTGATCTCGGTGTGCAGCTAGAGCTCGTTCCCCTGCAATACAACAGCATCACCAGTGAGCTGAATCGCTATGCTTATGATATTGCTATGTCTGCAGTGACTGTCAATGAAACTAGACTAAAACGCGCCACCTTCACCCACACCTATCTTTCCCCACGACTCGTCTTTGTCGTCGAAGATCAACTCCGCAAAAAATTTGCGACACTAGAAGCCGTGCGGGAGAACCCCAAGATCGAAATCGCCGTTTTGAAGGGATCCTCTTACGAATACTACGTCAAAGAACTCTTCCCTACCAAAAAAGTGATCCATCTCAATAGCTACGACGACTTTAATCCAGATGGAAAACTGATCGCCCTGCTGTGGGAAGAAACAGAGGCCATTGCCTGGACGCTACGTCGCAGAAACTTCCGCGTCATTTTCCCAGATCCCATCATGGGCTACGACAGCTTCGGTTATGCGATACGCTCCGATAGCCCCCGTTTCCTCAACTATCTCAACCAATGGCTCGATCTGAAGAAAACACAGGGATTCACCTCCAAACAATACGATCTGTGGGTCAAAGGAAAAACGGAAATCGTTGCGCCTGTCGAACCCCGCTGGTCCGTGATCCGCAATATACTGCACTGGGTGGATTAGAAAGAAATGCAAGAGGGAAGGTCAGAGCTCGTCCGACCTTCCCTTTCTTACCTAGCAAGAACCTTCGATGAATTCTTTGACTGCAGCCGCATCGCGTAGACCGACGAGCCTGCCAACCTCTTTGCCCTCTTTGAAGAGGATCAATGTGGGGATCGATGTGACTTGGAATTGGGCAGCGACCTGCTGAGCTGCATCAATATCGATTTTGGCAATTGTCGCTTTGCCTTGCACCTCTTTGGACACCTTATCGAGCACAGGCGTCATCATCCGGCAGGGTCCGCACCAATCCGCATAGAAGTCCACCAGCACGACGCCATTTTTGGTGTCATTCTGAAAAGAGCCTTCAGTCAATTTTTTAATATCTTCACTCATTAATTCCTCCATATTCAGTGTTTCCTCCGGATTTTACCCGTCCCCATTTTTTTTGAACAGATTCGAGTCTTCCTTTCTCAAAAATACGCAAAAGTCGTATAATCGCTACGCGATCCGCGGCCATGGCGGAACTGGCAGACGCGCTAGATTCAGGTTCTAGTCGGGGAAACTCGGTGGATGTTCGAGTCATCTTGACCGCAATAGTGGTTCAGCTCATACCTTCGGCTGAAAACCGGTCGAAGGTGTGAGTAGGACCACAACTTAATGAGGGTGGCGATGAGTTCCTTAAAACGGATTGCACTCGTTTGCAGCGCCCCTCTTTCTGACTACTCTATTATCCTCCAAAAGCTCCGCAACTATCCGCAAGTCATCGCAATCGACGGGGGAGCCGACCACTGCAAGGCAATGGGCATCACTCCCGACCTCATCGTCGGCGATCTCGACTCCATTTCAGCCTCAACCCTCGATCTTTTTAAAGAAACTCCCGTCGAGAAATTCCCTCGCGATAAAGACTACACCGACCTCGAACTCGCACTCAGCACAGTTGATTGGACCGAAGTGGACGAAGTGACGGTGTTCGCCGCCCTTGAAAAGAGATCTGACCACACCCTCACCAATCTCATTATCCTCTCTCGCTATCCTGGAAAACTGGCCTTTGAAACGGAAGAGACGCGCTGCTTTGCGATAGACAAAACCGTCACCCTGGAAATGACCCCAGGACAAACACTCTCCCTCATCCCCATCAACGGCCCCGCAACAGGCGTCACCAGTTCAGGACTCAAGTGGGAATTGCAGAACCACACACTAGACAAACACTTTGTCAGCATCTCTAATGAAGCCACGGGCTCGTCTGTACGCGTGTCCGTTGCCGAAGGCGATCTGCTCTGCTTTGTCAGTTTTTAATACGCTACTACTCAAGTCCGTGATGTAAGAGCAGCGCAGCTGCTTCGTTACTGAGAATTTGTTCCAGGAATTTAGCTTGATAGTTAGCAAGTTCACGCGAATAAACCGGTGCAACATGTTCATAAGCTGTGTAGTGAACGCCCGTACATTCGATTCCATATTGAGAGAGTTTCTCTTCAACCTCTTCCACATTTCTAATCCTGTCATCGATGAATACGACTTTTTTGGGACATTGACCAATGAGGGTCAAGAGTGATAAGAAGACGTCCCCTTTAAGGTTATAATCGCTACAGAACAGGACTCCATCTGAAAATAGCGTGGGATTTTCTGCTGGGACGCAGAATGCATGTTTTGCAGGAGCTGTGGCTGTGAGGTCAATGCCCAAGGACCCCACTTGGCGCTTTGTAAATGGAACCGCACAAGGATGCCGGTTGGTGAGTCCCATGACGACAATCCCTTTCTGCTGCAGATCGAAAAGGGAGGTAACAAACTCTTCTTCGAGCGGTTTCACTGGACATATCTGCTGGGCCTTGATCCAGTTGGGGTAGGCATCGAGAAAGGCTTCATCGCGGGTCATTCCCCGTTGCATTCTGAGATCAACCTCGTCATAAAACCAGTGGATATGGCCGAAGGCTTGTTTGGCTTCGAAAAGAGTATTATCAAGGTCGACTAAAAACCATGTATCCTCGTCAATCAAGGCAACGCGGGCTGTTTGAATCACTGCCGCCTGAGAAATCAATGGAACTAGCAAAGCTGTTAGCATAGTGATTGCTTGACGCATTGTGACTCTCCCGGTTTGAAATCGCGTTACGGCACAGAGCCCTTGGCACCCGCTTCATACCAAGCGCGCAGGGCGTGGATCGATTGCTCTAGCTTTTCGGTGATTTGCCTCTGTGCCTCTTTTTTATCGAGATGAGAAAAATCCACCCAGCGAATCGGGCGGCCGAAGACACAGGCCGTTTTCCCCCAAAGTTTGGGCAGCTTCCTCTTGCGGTTCCAGAGGGCGTAGGT
>JAZJZV010000079.1:0-989 GCA_040389485.1 Chlamydiota bacterium | reverse complement strand
AGGCAGGAACGATCGCCGATTGGGACCTGGCGACGAGAACGGCAATTCCCGACTTGAGCGGGGCAAGTTCGTCTTTAACGCTCCGTTTGCCCTCGGGGAAAAGGATGATTTTGCGCCCTTCAGCCAGAAGCTGGCAGACCGTTTTAAAAACGACGATATCCCCCGCATCACCACTCACCGGATGAGCATTCAGCTTCCGGATAAGTCCACCGAAGAGGGGATTTTTAAAGAGACCTTCTCGCGCCAAAAAATGCACTTCTTGTGGCCACGAGATGGCGAGGACGGGAGGGTCATAAAAGGAAACATGGTTGCCGGCAATGATTGCAGCGCCTTCGTAAAAGTGCTCATAACCATACACCTTGTGGCGATAGAAGAGCTTGAAGAAGCACCAGGTGAGAAAGAGGATGAGGCGGTAAAGCCATGTCATTGGCAGGCAGCGCGCCCAGGCAGGTTTCATATGGATTGGGGGTAAAGAGTTGCGCAGTATTTTACGATGCTCTCGACCACATCGTCAATCGAAAGTTGCGTTGTGTCGATGGTGAATGCACCCTCAGGGCATCGCAAAGGGGCGAGTTCTCTCGAGGAATCCAACCGGTCGCGCTCGAGAATGTCGACGAGAATCGTGTTGCGGTCGATCCCTTGAGCCTCTTGGGAATTTTTTGCGGCGATTTCATTGAGCCGTCTTTCTGCTCTCACTCGGGGATCTGCTGTCAGGAAGATTTTGATCTCCGCCTGGGGGAAAACGACGGTTCCCAAATCGCGTCCTTCAAAGACAGCGTTTTGCTTGGCGCCGAACTCATGCTGAATATTCAATAGAGCCGAGCGCACTTGAGGGAGCGCGGAAACAGCGGAGACGCGAGCAGTGACAAACCGCGAGCGAATCACTTCTGTCACATCTCTACCATCTACGAAATAGTGTTTCCCCTTTTCATCTTCAACGACAGCGAAGTGGAAATTGTTGAGCAGCAGATCAACAGCAGGGGCATCCT
>JAZJZV010000078.1:0-4114 GCA_040389485.1 Chlamydiota bacterium | reverse complement strand
CTTGAGTTTCTCTTTCTTGTTTTGTGGATCTGCAGATCCATCTCTCAAAATCTGATCAATCATTTCACGTCCGTGTGCTACTGAATAGTCAGCAGTGGAACTCGTTGAAGATGACTGCGCCCCGTTATTCTGGTCAAGGAGCTGACTTGAGTCGTATCTCATTTTCGCCTCTCCTCGTTTGCCTGAATTCCCTACAAAAATCGTTGTGAGGGTCAGCGGCGACCAGGCTTTGACTGTGTGCACACTCAAAGAATTCTCAAGCTCTCTCTTTGCTTTCCGCACATGGTTATCAAAGGCTGACTTGGAAAACTGATTGACTTTGCTGCATTGAGCGCCCACGATTTCGCCCTTAAAGATCATCACTGTTGCCATCTTGATCTCTTGACTATCCAATCCGTCCATCATGCGATAGGAATCGAATTGCCGGGCAATGATGCTTCCGCCTTGCTCCACGTGGATGTCCGCTGTCGTTTTGCTGCACAAACATTTTTTACAATCTGTAATCGAGACCCAAATGTCATTGATCAGGGAAATCACCTTGAGCATGGCAACCTGAGCCATCTCTGGAATGCGTTCCAAAAGCGGCGTAGAGAGGGTCGAAGAAGAAACGGTTGGGGATAGATTCAAACTTGTAGAAATCATAAGGAAGCCTCCTTGTTTCCAAAAAATTTTAATAGGAATCGCATTAAATGTCTCTAATCGAGAACGACTGTCTCTCACACTTTTCCAAAAAGGAAGCTCCTGAGTTTTTCCTTCCTGTTATGCGGATCAGTTGATGCATAATCTCCCAGAAGACTATCGAGAAGTTGAGAGCCTACGGATGCATTAAACTCGTCGAACTTGCCCGATGTGGAGAGCCGTTGGCTCGACATCTGATCGCGGAGTTCTGCTGATTTATATTCCATTTTCTTCATGCCGGAATTGGAATCTCCCACAAAGATCGTTGTGATAGCAACAGACGACCATGGGGTCACTTTGCGCGCACCCAAAGTTTGCTCCAGATCCTTTTTCACTTTCCGTGCGTGGTTTGCAAAAGCCGCTTTAGAGTGCTGGTTGACTCTGTTGCATTGGACTCCAATGATCTCACCCTTGAAGGTCAATACGGTTGCTACCTGAATAGAGGAGCCTCTCAACTCTTCCATGGGGGCAAAAGTGGTTTGTTGATCGATAATTTCCCCTCCTTTCTCTACGTAGATATCCGTCGTCGTTTTAGGGGTTTCTTCTGCCATCTTGCCGCAGAAACATTTTTTGCAATCTGAGATAGAGACCCAGATATCGTTGATCAGAGAAATCACTTTGAGCATGGCAATCTGGGCCATCTGAGGAATGCGATCCACAAGTGGCGCAGAGAGGATTGAGGATGAGGAACCCACTGGGGATAGATTCAAACTTGTAGAAATCATAGAAAAACCTCCTTTTCTCAAAAAATTCTATTGCATCGCGGATTAATTGTCTCTAACTCGACTTTGTCCATTTTTAGAGAGCAGATCTAACGGTTCATTCGGAGATGCCGCCACAAAATTGTACAAACCTGAGTCTAATCCAAGCCAAAAAAAGGGGAAAACTGCTATATAGGGGACATGGCTAAGAAATACGACGAAAGCACTGTATTGTCCCTTGACGCCCTCGCCCACATCCGCCTGCGGTCAGGAATGTACATCGGACGGTTGGGAGATGGGTCCCACCCCGACGATGGGATTTACGTGATGCTCAAGGAAGCCATCGACAACGCCGTCGATGAGTTCATCATGGGACACGGCAAAAAGATTGAAATCGCCCTTTCTGACAAAACCTCGACAGTCTCCGTCCGAGACTATGGGAGAGGGATCCCGCTCGGCAAGGTGATCGAGTGCGTGAGCAAGATCAACACAGGCGCCAAGTACAACGACGACGTCTTCCAATTTTCCGTGGGACTCAATGGCGTGGGCACAAAGGCCGTCAATGCCCACTTTCTCGTGCGCAGCATCCGTGAGGGAGAGTTTGTCGAGGCCCGCTTTGCCAAGGGGCACCTTCAAGAGAAAAAAAAGGGAAAGACAAAAGAGTCCGACGGCACATTCATTGAGTTCACTCCCGATTCTGAAATTTTTAAAAAATTCGCCTTTCAGAATGAGATGATCTTAAAGCGGCTCTGGCACTATGCCTACCTGAACCGGGGCCTGACTCTCATTTTCAACGGCCAAAAGATCTACTCTGAAAACGGCCTTCTCGATCTGCTCAATGAAGAGGTCAAAGAGGATCGCCTATATGAGCCGCTCCATTATCAGGGAAAAAGCCTTGAGATCGCCTTTCTGCACTCATCGAGCTATGGAGAGACCTACTTCTCCTTCGTCAATGGCCAGTATACCCAAGATGGGGGAACCCACCTCTCTGCCTTTCGAGAGGGGATCCTGAAGGGAATTAACGAGTTCACCAAGAAGAACTTTCAAGGCGTTGATGCGCGCGAGGGGATCGTAGGGACTATCCTCGTCAAGGTCAAGGACCCCGTCTTTGAGTCCCAAACAAAAAATAAGCTCTCGAACAGTGAGATCCGCACAGGGATAGTCCAGGAAGTCAAAGACGCCGTCCTCAATCTCCTCTACAAAAATGAGGAAACAGCTAAAAAGATTGTCGATCGCATTCTCTTCAATGAAAAGCTCCGCAAAGAACTCGCTGCTGTTAAAAAAGAAGCGAAGGAAAAACAGAAGAAGATCTCTTTCAAAATCCCCAAGCTCCGCGACTCGAAATACCACTTTGGCGATGGATCGAAAGAGGGAGACAAATCGGTGATTTTCCTCACGGAGGGTGAATCTGCCTCCGCCTCCATCGTCATGACGCGCGATCCTTTCACCCAAGCTGTCTTTTCCCTGCGGGGCAAGCCGCTCAACGTGCATGGCATGAAACTCGAGCAGCTCTATAAAAATGAAGAGATGTACAACCTGATGTCCGCACTCAATATCGAAGAAGACATCTCTAACCTCCGCTACAACAAAGTAATTCTCGCCACCGATGCCGACGTCGATGGCATGCACATCCGCAATCTCTTGATCACCTTCTTTTTAACCTACTTTGAAGGTCTCGTTCTCAACGGACACCTTCACATCCTCGAAACTCCTCTCTTCAAAGTCAGGAATAAAGAAAAGACGATGTATTGCTACTCGGAAGAAGAGAAGGAAGAGGCGGCAAAAGAACTAAAAAGGGGCGTTGAAATCACCCGATTCAAGGGACTTGGAGAGATTTCTCCTGGCGAGTTCAAGCAATTTATCGCCAAGGACATCCGGCTGCTGCCCGTCATTATCCAAAACCTCTCTGACGTCAAGCCCACCCTCGAATTCTACATGGGTAAAAACACTCCCGCCCGAAAGAGCTTCATCATGCAAAACCTCGTGAGTGAAAATGGATGATCTCAAGCACCAGATGAAGGACCACTTCATCAAATACGCCTCTTACGTCATCCTCGACAGGGCCATTCCCAATATTGTCGACGGCCTCAAGCCCGTGCAAAGACGCATCCTCGAAACGCTGTGGAAGCAGAACGATGATAAGCTCCACAAGGTCGCCAATATCGTCGGCCAAACGATGCAGCTGCACCCTCACGGCGATGCCCCCATCTATGAAGCACTCATCACGCTCGCCAATAAAGGCTTTTTGCTCGACAGACAAGGAAACTTCGGCAACATTTTTACCGGAGACCCCGCAGCTGCCGCTCGCTACATCGAAACGCGCCTCTCCCCCTTAGCTAGAGAAACCCTCTTCAACCCCGATATCACTGAAAAAATACCTTCCTATGATGGAAGAAATATGGAGCCCGTTGTGCTCCCCGCCAAAATCCCTCTGCTCCTCATGCAAGGAGCCGATGGCATTGCCGTGGGAATGGCCACTCATATCCTCCCCCACAATTTTTCTGAACTCCTCGAAGCAGAAATTGCTTTTCTCGAAGGGAAAAATTTCAAAATCTTCCCCGACTTCCCCACTGGCGGCATCATGGACAAGAGCCAGTACGACAAGGGAAAAGGCAAGATCAAGCTGCGTGCCAAAATCGAAGTCAAAGATGCCAAAACGCTCGTCATCCGCGAAATCTGTTATGGGACCACCACAGAGAGCCTGATCCGCTCCATCGATGAGGCCGCTAAAAGAG
>JAZJZV010000077.1:1440-7528 GCA_040389485.1 Chlamydiota bacterium | reverse complement strand
AGTAGTGTTTGAGAGCATGACCGAATCGGAGTTCCTCTCCCTCTCGCAGCGGTTCCGCAATCGCAAAGCGGCCGAACTGCTGCGCTCCTACCACGAAAAAAGAACTCCTGCGCTCTTAAACACCTATCGGCGCGTCGAAAGGTGGCTTCATCTACCCGCTCTTGACCCTGAGAGCTTCGCCCAACTCTCCGACCGCTACCACGTCCACCTCACACAGGCGGAGGTCGGTTGGAAGGAGCACAATCTGCTCACCTCTTTCCGGGTGCAGGACCGTCCCTCCGATGCCCCTTTCCTCACAGCACATATCTATTTAGACAATCTGCGCTCCGCCCACAATGTCGGAAGCATCCTGCGCACTGTGGAAGCCTTCCGCCTGGGAAACGTTTACTTCGGGAAAAACACCCCCTTTATCAACAACTCTAAAGTGCAAAAGACCTCGATGGAGGCCTACGACAAAGTCCACTGCGAACAGATTACGTCCCTGGCCGAGCTGCCCGGGCCCCTGATCGCTCTAGAGACAGATCCCCTAGCTCCCTCAGTGTTCGACTTCGCCTTTCCCGCCTCATTCACCCTTCTTCTGGGCAACGAAGAGTATGGGCTCTCCGACGAGGCACTCGCCGCAAGAAATCACATCGTCTGCATCCCCCTCTTTGGATACAAAAACTCCCTGAACGTAGCATCAGCATTCGCAATTGCAGCCGGAGCAATCAGCCACCAGCTTCGCATGCGCTCTAACTAAAGCACCTCTTCCTTCGAACTTTTTATTGACAGACCCCGATTTTGGACTTATTATTAAGAGAAGAGAGGACGAGAACTATGAAAGAGCTACCACCGCTTGCGGGATGGCCTGATCAGGTGCATCTCGTTCATGATAAGACATCTTTAAAGGGTAAGAGGCGCAAGAGCTTGCCCCATTTAGGCAAAAAATCGATCATTAAGAAAAAGTAGGCGCATGACAGAACCGATTGGCCCTCCACCTCAACAGCCTTCCGCTCCCCTAACGACCCCCAATGTGCCCGCAATGAGTCAGCAAATGTATACCCAGGTGGAGAAACTCTCCGAATTGATGCAGGGATTAATCCAAGATAGGTCCAACTCGACAAATCCCTCTCACTTGCAGTCCTTTACGGATGTAGTCAACCAAATCCACGCCCTTGTGGAAAAAACGCAAACTCTGTGAGGCGAACAAGCGATGTTGCGAGAAAATTTAAAAGATAGCGCCGAGATCCTGTTCAATATTCTCAACCAGCCTCTCGAGATCGATGGGATTGCTGAAAATATCTCCCTGCAGCAAGCAGTTCTCAACTACTCGAGCCAACAGCCAGAGCTCTCCGACATGAGCAAGGTCCTGCGGACCTTTGCGGACAATCCTGAGCCGACCAAAATCTTGATCCAAGAGCTGGATCTTCTCCTCAAAGACCTGACCCCACAGTAGCGTCCGCTGCGAGCCTTTCTGCAGTTACTATGGACTAGTCTGCTAAGACTTCAATGAAGCGAACGCCCTCTTCAGGTGAATAGCTAAATCTTGCAATACCGCAATTGGCTGGATAGGGAATGCCTTCTTCAGAATCCAATGACTCGGCAATCAAAGTTTTGAGCACTCTCCCGTGTCCAACGACGACAATTGTTTCTCCCGCATGTTCATCCCCAATCTTTTGCAATTCATCCACCGAACGCTTTAAGAGGGCATTATAGGTTTCAGCATTTTCGAAAACAGGAAGATGATCCCACTGCACTCTTCTTTCAGGATGCTGTGCTTTAACCTGGTTTTCTATCGCCTTGTATTCCTTTGCCATTTCATGAACGAGCTGGCCATCGGCACGTCCCCAGTAGATTTCGCGCAAATTCTCCGACAGTTGAACCTCTAAACCAAGCTCTTGTCCAATGGGTGCTGCCGTTTCTTGCGCTCTTTTTAGATCGGAAGCATAGATGGCGGTGATCTCCCCTAAACGACCACTCTTCTGCAGTGTGGATATCCTTTCTGCACATGCTTTGGCTTGGAGCCTTCCCTTATCGGTGAGAGACTCATTAGTGCCGCTTCCCGTGTACACGTATGTTTCAGGCTTGGGGTCGTTCCCGGGCACTTCTCCATGCCGGATATAAAGAATGCTCGTGATGGCACACAATAACGCTAAACTTGACATATCAAATATTCCTCATTGATGGCTTTCTACTTTAAAGCTTAGAAACGCAGAGTCGCAACGTCACGGGGACGCAAAGAAAAAGAAGAATCTTTGCGCCTAGGCGTCTTTGCGTTTTCTCCCACTTCTTAGAAAGGAAAGACGCGCAGGTCATCCGCTGCCCAAGAATTGGGGAAGACAGTCTTAGCTTCCCTAGCAAAGTCCTCGCAGTCCTGATAACGGGCAGAGAAATGGGTGAGCACGAGCTTTTCAGCTTCTGCTTCTTTGGCGATGAGCCCTGCCTGTTTGGCGGTGAGGTGATGGTGTTTCTCCGCCAGTTCGCTCTCCGTTTCGAGGTAGGTGCTCTCGCAGAGAAAGAGCTTGGCTCCTCTGGCAAGATCCACCGCGGCAGTGCACGGAAGCGTATCGATCGCAATGGCGAAGACGTCTCCTTCTTTGAGTCTGCTGACATCATCCAGGCGGATCACCTTGCCGTCGACGCTGACTTGTCCTTCCCGCTCTAACTCCCGGACGAGGGGGCCTTTGACGCCGGCCCGATCGAGTTTCTCCCGATCAAACTTGCGGCGGTCTCGCTCTTTCACCCGCCAGCCGATGTTGTCCACGCCGTGCTCTAAAAATTTAGCTTCGATGGTGAATTCCTCATCCTGGTGGACAATCCCTTCTTGGCGGATCGGATGCTCGATGATCTGGATGTTCTGATGGTAAATCGTTCCATGCCGCAGGCGCTCGAAATAGATCTGCCCGCTTGCAGGGTAGTAACAGTGGACGGGGTGGGGCACTTTATCGAGGTTGAGGCGCATGAGCATCGAACCTAGTCCCAGGCAGTGGTCTCCGTGAAAATGGCTTACAAAAATGCGGGTCACGCACGTGGGAGCCACATTGGCAAAGATGAACTGCCGCTGCGTTCCCTCGCCGGGGTCGAATAAAAACCCTTCGTCATGCCAGCGAACGAGATAGGCGCCGTGATTTCTTCTGCGCGTGGGCTGCTGGCTAGAGCATCCTAAAATGGTGAGATCGCGCACGCTCATGTCAGTCTCCGGCTAAAGAATGTCATTCGTCCCAACACGATGCCGCAGAGGCCGCCGACGATATGGGCGGTATTGGCGATGACAGGAACGATTTGAACGATGGAAAAGAGTTGAAGACCGAAAGTGACGAGCTCCAACGCAAACATCGCCAAGACAAAGATCAGAAGAAAGAGCAGTGTCGATTTCTGCAGAGGGTAGCCTTCCCAAGGGGCCTTGCGCTGGCGCATCCAGATGAATCCCGCTAAGCCGACGACAACTCCTGAAAAACCAATGAAGTTAGCGCCACTGAGCAGATACTGGGCGCAGTTCGAGACCACGCCGATAATGACGATCAGAGCGCAAATTTTCCACCGAGGCAATCGGAATTCGATCTGTTTGATCAGCATCCATGCCCACACCATGTTGAAGAGGATGTGGAGAAAGTCGCGGTGCATCAGGCAGGGAGTGAATAGTCTCCAGAGCTGACCTTGCTGGATTTTTTCGAATAGGGGGACCTGGGATGCCTCTTTCCAGCCCACCTTGTTGACAGAGAGAATGAAGGGAAAGATTCCGCGCCAATAGGGAGTATTTTCCACTTGCTGCAGGACGTTTTGCGCCTCAGGAGGCAGGTCTTTCAGCTCTTTGTAGTCCTTAAGCGGGAAGGTTGCGATCAACTGATCCAGAGGCAGGTAGGCGGCAGGGAAATCGAACAGTAGGGCCTTTTCAAGAGGAGTCATGCCGATCTCCAGGGCAACGACACCCTTCTCTTCGATCATCTTGGTCTCTTCGACTTCATTCCAGAAAAATAAAAATCCACAGAGTACAATGATGAGATGCGTGAGGATGGAGGAAAAACGGGTGATCTTATTCCGCCCCTTGGGAACCGATTCCCATTTCTGCTCTTCTTCTTCGGAGACCTGAGAATAGGCTGGGGTGGGAGGAACGGCTTCAGGAGTTTTACGAACCTGTTCAAACCGCGGGTCTTCTGGGTGCTTGTCAAATTCCTCTTTCCATTCCAATGCAACAGGAAGATCTTCCTCGGAGTGAATCCAAATGCGGTAGCGCTTGCCTTTTGTCGCTTCGTCGGTGTAAGGCTCGTAAATATTCTGGATCCCTTCCTTTAACAGAAAGGAATAGAACGCATAAGCCTCTTTTTCCGTATTAAATGAGCCGATTAAACGCATGTTTCCACAATTTTTTTGATCACATGAGAAGTGGAAAGACCTGGAACAAGCGCGACGATGTGCACGCGCCCTCCTCCTTGCTTGACCACTTCCGCTTCAATGCAATCGTTTCCATATTCAGAGCCATTGACGTGCACATCGGGCTTGATGAGAGAAAGGATGCGCCTCGGGTCCGCCTCATCAAACCAAGTCACATAATCGACCATTTCCAGAGCCGCCATCATTGGGAGTCGGTACTGCAAGGAGACGATGGGGCGCAGCGGGCTTTTGTACTCCTGGATCGAGCGGTCAGTATTGAGCGCCACAATGAGCACGTCCGCCTGTAGCGATGCTTGATAGATAATTTCTAAATGTCCCGCGTGCAGCAAATCAAACGAGCCGTTCAATGTGGCAATGCGCTTGCCCTGCGCTCTTAGCTCTGCGACCTTGGCTTCCACCGCTTCAGGGGGAATCACTTTTCGAAGATAAGAATTATCATTTGGGGAATGCAACACGGAATACCTCGTCAAAATGCTTCACATAGTGAACCTTCACGCCTTTTTTCAAATAGGAGGGCAGTTCATCGAAATCTCTTTGATTGTCCTTGGGGAAAATCAGAACCTTCACTCCTGAGCGCTTGGCCGCAATCAATTTCTCTTTCACTCCGCCAATGGGGAGCACCTTGCCAAGCAACGTCAGCTCTCCCGTCATTCCCAGATCCTCTAACACAGGCTCTTTGCGCAATAAAGAAAGAACTGCCAAGGCCATTGTGATGCCTGCAGAAGGGCCGTCTTTGGGTGTAGCTCCTTCGGGGATGTGCAAATGGACCTGGTTCTTTTCAAAAAAGGGAACTCCGGGGGCGTAGTCTTCGACCCTGCTGTGCAAAAACGTCCAGGCGATCTGAGAGGACTCTTTCATCACGTCTCCGGCCTGTCCGGTCAACTTCATCTCCGTTTTTTCCGAGGCGACGCGCGTCGCTTCAACGTAGAGCGTCGCTCCGCCCATCGATGTCCAAGCGAGTCCCATGCAGACGCCCACGGGCGTGCGTTCGTAGAACCTGTCGCTTGTGAAAATGGGTTTTCCCAGGTACTTGCTCAAATTGTCTTCGGAGATCACCGCTTTTTTGAACTTTGGATCTTTCTTCTCTTGATGCTTGACGACTTGGACGGCCACTTTGCGCATGATCTTCTTGAGGTAATTTTCCAAACTGCGCACTCCCGCTTCTCGGGCGTAGCCGTTGATGATTTGTCCAATGGCAGCGCGAGTGAATTCCAGATCTTTTTTCTTGAGCCCCATGTTCTTGCGGTTGCGTGGAACGAGGTACTTGCCGGCGATTTGCACCTTTTCCTCCTGAATGTATCCGGAAAGGCGCAGAATCTCCATCCTATCTCGGAGCGGCTCAGGAATGCTGTCGAGGACGTTAGCAGTTACAATAAAGAGAATGTTAGATAGGTCGCAGCGCACATCCAGGTAGTGGTCCAAGAAGTCTTTGTTCTGTTCGGGATCGAGAACCTCGAGAAGAGCAGAAGCGGGATCCCCTTGATAGCTGGAACTCATTTTGTCGACCTCGTCGAGCATGATCACCGGATTCATTACCTGAGTGAACTTGAGCGCCTGGATCAATTTGCCTGGCATCGCTCCGACATAGGTACGGCGGTGCCCCTTGATTTCTGCCTCATCGCGCATGCCTCCAACGGAAAAGCGGTAGAACTGACGTTTTAACGCTCTTGCGATGCTCTTACCAATGCTCGTCTTGCCCACGCCGGGTGGTCCCACG
>JAZJZV010000077.1:0-1374 GCA_040389485.1 Chlamydiota bacterium | reverse complement strand
CTTCTGCCGACTCGCGATAGAACATACCCCAGGGAATGATCGTGAGCCAGTCGAGATAGTTGCGGCATACGGAGTATTCGGCTGCCTGTACTTCCAGAACGCTTAGCTTGTCGAGTTCATCCCGGATGACCTGCATGACGTCAGGGGGCACTTGGCGCTTCTTTAGACGCTGCTCAAATTTCTCGATATCACACGTCTTGTCATCTTTTTCGAGCCCGAGTTCTTTCTTGATCGTCTTGAGCTGCTCTCTGAGAAAAAATTCGCGCTGGGTCTTGGAAATCGTCGCTTCGATTTTTTGGTTGATGCTGTTTTGCAGCTTACTCAAGTCGAGCTCTTTCTTGAGCAATACGAGAGCCTTATCGATCCTCCCCTGCAAATCATAAGTTTCGAGAACCTCTTGCAATTCCTCGCGCGAGGCAGTCGTCAGCGCCACGGCAAAATCGGCCAATTTTCCAGGTTCTGTAAAGTCGGAGTGGCCGAGGAAAATTTGCAGTTCTTCTTTGAAAAGAGGGTTGAGCTTGAGAAGATCCTTAATCGTCGTGATGATGCTGATCGAATAGGCCTTGAGCTCCTTCGAGCTCTTCTTGACCACATCGTCGTGGTATTTCACGCTGGCTTTGAGAACTTTGTTACCGCCGCCCACTTTGATCGGCTTGCGGATGGAGATGCGCCTTTCCATATTGAGAACGACCTGCGCTCCCCCTTGTTCCATAGGAATGATCCGCAGAATGCGCGCGAGCACACCCACTCCATACATGTCATCAAACTTGGCGTGATAGACGTTGATGTCCTCTTTTTTCGTGAGAAAAAGGCCCATGCACTTGTGCTCTGACTTGGCGACAGTCTTGAGAACCTCATAGAATGCACCCGGCTCGATCACAATCGGAGCTGCCATTCCAGGAAAGAAGGGGCGACGCGTCAGAGGAATGATGAAAACGTCGGAAGGAACATCTACGTGCGACTTATCCCTCTTCTGATCTTCTTTCACAGAATCGTGAACGGCATCGGCGAGGGAATCTTCAACACTTTCGTCGTCAATGATTTCGTTGTCTTCTACGCTCAAGGGTTACTCCTTCAAAAGAATGGGCGGCCATGACAATTTACACTAAAGGTTTTTTATCGGAAAGGCAAGAACCTATCTCAGTAACAAGTTTCAGTCGTACCGCAAATGAATATTTCAACCACCCATTCGCTTCGCTGCCGGAGAGGGTAGAGAATGGGTGGTTGAAATATTTTCTTACGCATTAGAAGAAAATGCTCCCGGGAGAGAAAATGCAGCTAAAAAACCTCTCTCCCTGCTAGAATATGAGGAAAAAATGAGACTTTAATGAAACTGATTGTCGAAACAAGCGGGAAGTACTGCCTGCTGGCATT
>JAZJZV010000076.1:9858-15702 GCA_040389485.1 Chlamydiota bacterium | reverse complement strand
AATAATTAAGAAAATGGCTGCCCACGTTAGCATACACGGTCTCCTTTTTTCTCCTTTTAACTTAATTTCCTATTTTGCAAATATCTTTTCCCGTCAAACGCCCTGAAATAGCGTCTCTCCAGCTCCAATAAGTTACCGTTTCCGATTTAGTTGGCTAAATTAGCCTTCAAATACCTATAATCTATGTCCTTATGAAACAAGATGAGAAATATTCTTCCTATTCAAGCTTGCGTGATCTAGGACCTTATTTTATTGGAGAAGGGGAAGAAGTTGTAAAGGCGCTTTTCAGAAGCGATTTAAAGGTTCTTTCTCTTCTCATGGAAGAGAGATACATTCCAAAACTGACTATTCCAGCTGGCATCAAAATTGAAATCGCAACGCAAGAGGAACTCCAAAATATTACCGGCTATAAAATGCACCAAGGGATTATGGCTATAGGAGTTAAGCCACCCAATACCCCCTTAGAGGAAATGCAGGGAGCCGCTCTTGTCCTTAACGGCATAGTGGATCCAGAAAATGTGGGCGCCATTGTGCGCAATGCAGCCGCTTTTGGCATCCGAAATTTAATTGTCGATGCTTACACATCTCCTCCTTACCTAAGAAGAACAATCAAAGTCTCACGAGGCACCCTTTTCCAAATGAGGGTCCATATCACCAACGACTTGCCCCTTCTTCTTAAAGATAAACAGGGCATTGCTACCTCTTTAAGTCCTCAATCCATTCCCTTGGATCGAGCCATATTGCCTAAAGACCCTTATTTTATTTTAGGTAGAGAATCGACAGGTATTGATCAAAACGTTCTTGATACCGCATTACTGCAGGTTAAAATCCCCATTGATCCCCTCGTAGATAGCCTAAATGTCGCCGTAGCTTGCGGCATTGTCCTTTATCACTACAGTCAATCAAAAGAACCTTAATCTAGAACTGGACTAGAGAAAGGGGCAAGAGCGGCTTTCTAGAGAAAGAGAATACGAAAACTGGGACTTCTAGTTTGAATGGTAAGATGGGGGCAGGTCATCTAGAATCTAATCTTTGTGTCCCCAAATGCGTTTTGTGGCTAATTTTGCACCTTCGCTTTGCGCCTCTAGCTTTTTCCAAACGATGCTTTCAGGAACCATTCCCCAGTCCACAAATGTTTCAAATCCGCAATCGCAGCCAGCAATAATACGTGAGCGATCGCCAACAGCATCTATTGCAAGACAAATTCGATCCGCAATTACCTCGGGATGTTCCACATAAGATGTCGTAGTATCCACTACGCCAGGAATTAAGATCATGGAATCGGGCAATGGATGTCTTTTAAACACTTGGATTTCATGTTGATGACGTGGATTAGCTAATGCAATGCTAATAGCACCGACGTTAGTTTGATAAATGACATCAATCACTTTTTCAAGCTCAACATCAAATACATGAGGGCCTTGATAGTTTCCCCAGCAAGTGTGCAATCTAACATCTTTTCGTGGGATGTTCCTAATCCCTCGATTAATCGCTGCTACATGTAGCTCCATTTTTTTTCGATACTCGTGCAATGTCAAATCTTGAAACTCCATATGACGTTCCATCAATAAATCTGGAGCATCAATTTGAAGTAATAATCCTTGAGAATGTATCCAATCATATTCCTTACTCATCTCGTCAGCTAGAGCAAACAGATAACTTTCATAGTTATCATAAAAAGCGTTATGCATTGTTGTAGCAATAATTCCTGGAGAAGGAGCTGTCATAAATGCTTGAGTAAATTGTTTCGAGTGTTTTTTTAGACTCCTCAGAAACATTTCACATTCCTCAAAGCATTGGTTGGGCTGGTAATTTAATAGTGAAGTACATTGAGGACAATTGCCAAGTTTTCCCCTTGGCATCTTTTGCTGTATTAACTTAGCGGTGAAATCGGGAAACTCGGAGAGTTCTTTGCTTCCTCGCCTTTTACTTTCTCCACTAAAACCATGCATTCTTTGTGGAATATAAGTTTGAAAACCTACACGATATTGTTCTCCGTCATTGCCAATGTCAACTCCAGCTTTAAGTTGATTTTCAATGACATTTGTCATTGCTTTCTCGATTTCATGAGATAGACTTTTAATATTCTTAAATTCTTTCCCTTCTTGTTCAATTAAAAGACAAGAAAGTTCTGCACTACGAGGCAAACTACCTACATGTGTGGTCACGATGCGTTCGTCGGACTTTCTCATAGCGACCTTCATTAATTGTTTGGGATCGATTGTCAAAGAAATCAGTCTCAGACTTTAGCCATTTTTTTCTATTTTGCCAAGAAAACTTCATAGAATTTCTAATGCTAGAAAAAAGTAATTTACATGTGCCAAAAGTTCTGAATGCATCTCTCTATCTTCAATTCACAAGGCCGGGAATCCCCGGCCTTTTTTATACCGCAACTACTCAGGATTTCCGATAGATATTCCATTCTCTAAAAACATTTAGGTGAATGATCCCAATCTGGCGAAGCCTATGCACTATGTCCGCAAGTCAAGAATAGAGGCCTATGATGTTGATCAAACAAGGTGCTGGTTTAAGACTGCTCCATTCAATTAAAAATGGTTGCGCATGGCTAAAAAAACGAATCCATCATTTGTGAGGTTGCCCTCTTGCAAATTTATTTGAAAAATTTTTCAAATATGCTACAGCTAGCAACATCCCTGATCTAACCTAGTAACGAGGACAATTGCGTGAATAAATGGATTCAAAATTCTCTGATTGCTGCGTGCACCCTGGCATGTTTAAGCCTAACAGCTGAGGAACCAGCTCAACAACAACAGCAACAAGACCCCCATGCCGGCATTATGGGCATCTATTTTGGTGGTTTTGGCGGCTGGATTTTTCCATACAATGTATCAGTTGCTCAACATGGAACCGTTTTTTTCCCTGAAGCCAATGGTGGGGCTCTTGCTGTCGATGCAAAAGGACATGCACATGGCCGCACAAAAGGTTTTGGCGGTGTACATATCGGCTATGAATGGATGAATCCAATTTCTCCAGGTTTTCGTCTGGCCCCTGCTGTTGAAATTGAAGGAATGTATTTTGCAAATACTGCAAAAAAAGCACATCTTATTACTCCAACGACAAGACCTGAGGAAGGTGAATTTGTAGATAAGCTTCCCATGCGCGTAGGAACGCTTTTAGCCAATGGGATTTTAGAATTTAACAACGACTATATTTCTCCTTACGTTGGTGTTGGGGTGGGAGCAGGATTTGTTTCCATTCACGGCGCAAGCTCTTCACAGGTGAATCCTCCTGAACCTGGAATCGACCACTTCAATTCCGGGCGTAGTGATTTCACTAGCGTCTTTGCGACTCAAGCAAAAGCAGGTCTTCGCTACCGTTTTCTTAGACATTACCGCCTCAGTGCAGAATATCGATTTCTCTATCTGACATCGTCTCACTTTATTTTTGGCTCCACAAGCGACCCATCCCACGTTCCTACAAGTCCGTGGACGGTCAAATTGGGCGGGCTGGCTTACAATGGGGTGACTTTAGGGCTCGATTTCATCTTCTAATGCAGAAGTGGGGCGCTTTGATCAATCAAAAGCTCTGCCTTCTGTCCAATTTAAGGCTTCGGGTCAAATCCGAAGCCTTTTGTTTTCAAGTGAATATCCCCCGTACTAGACAAATTTCACCCAAAAAGATGAGGCAACTAGAGTGAAATGCTTTTCGATCCTATTCTCAATCTTCCTACTTGCTTTTGCTAAAAGTTATGCCGACTTGGACCCCGAGCTCAACAACATCTCTTTGCCCACGGAATACACCCCAGAACCTCTTTTTGTTAGCTTAGGTTCCTCTTGCGAAGTTACCCATCAACTGAGACATCTGGAACTAAGGGTTGCGGCCTTCCCCTTGGACTGGGTTCTTTCATTAAATAATTCACAAGTAATCAGGCTATTAGAAGAAGATTTCCTCTATTTCAACGATGAAGACCATTTGTCATCCTATACTACAGTGCTTCTCAACACTCGTTATTGCCTTGTCTTCCCCCATGAGGGAAATTGGGAAGCTCCGTTTTACTCAGAAACTTGGGAGAATTTCAAATGCAAGTCGCAAAGAAGAGTGGATCGATTTAGAGACCTACGTTCTTATCGTGGAAAAGTCTTTTTTATTCGCGCTGCCTGCCCTAACGCTGAAAATCCCGATGCCGTTTACACGGACAAAGACAACTTATACATTACTGACGACTATTCCAGATTGCTTTATCAAACGCTAAAGAGCAAATTTCCCGACCTTGATTTCACACTCATTGTCATGAACTTCTTCAATGAAGATGCTGTGTGTATAAGAGACATATCAGATGATATCGTGGATATGCATTACAACCCCTACTTTGACATCAATCCCAAGCTAGATCTTGCCAAAAGAAGCTTTCTCGAACTCTTACAGAACTTTGGATTTTCAGAGAGCCAAACATTCCGCAATCTTGCCCGTCTCGACATTGATCAAACTGCGAAGCCTTAATTCAACGACAGTCTCTTAAGAGCGGGAAGTTTTAAGATATTTTTCATTCGCATCATAAAGATCCCCAGGCAGAAAATTTGATTTTACCTGCAGAAAGTTATATAGCAACTCGAAATAGACTGCGCCGAGATAAATTTGTGTCTCATAGTTCCATATAAAATACTTTTCCTTTCGGATGATTTCCCCTAATATTTCTCTTGAAATATCCAGATGTTCTTCTAGCTCTAAAGCTGAACCTCCAAATCGCTCTTTTTTAGATTTATTAATTATATTCAAATCTCTCGTAGTCAAGATGAAATAGAGCTCGTAATCCCCAAACATATCGTGAAATTTGGCTAAATTGCAGAATTGTGCAGGTCTACAAAAAGGCTGGGACAGATGAAGTATCACCAAATCGTCGCCAATATTTCCATTAAATCCATATCCTGACGATTGTTTATAAAAAAGATCTTTCCCAAGCACATATGAAATCACTCTCGTAATAAAAACGCTTCCAGAAGATTCTGGCCCAGTAACGATGTAGGCTCTTTTGAGATTTGCATGGCCAAAGACGGGGTGAAATACCATTAAAAAAAGAGCGGAAAAACAAGACAAAAAGCACTTTTTTTTCACCAGTTCCTCCTCAGGTTCTAATACAATCCGATTCTATGCTCTGTACTACAGCGTTTCACTCGTTTTTTGTGCGATGAAACGCAGCACTCTCAACTCCCCTGTCTCAATGGCTTTGGCAATCGATTCGTAGCCTACAATCGAGGCTTCTAATTCCTCCTCGCTAAAGATCCTCAGTAGCGCAGAGCGTCTTGCGGGATCTTTTAGGCGATTTGCGATCTGTCGATTAAATCTCAGATAAACAGGACTCTCGTCGCGCACAGATCGGATGGTAAAGCCGCCTTGCTCAAGGACCTCGCGATAGCCGGACTCACTTTCGGGATAGAGGGCGAGATTTTCCAGCTCGACTAATTTGGCGATGTTCTCTCCCCATTGTTTTTCTTCAGAGCTCAGCCAGTCGTTGATCACAAGCAGCCCGTCCTCTTTGAGGAGCCGCTGACATTCTTGAAGCACTTCGTCCTTCGTCTCTAAGTGGGTCAGTACCCCTTTGCTATAGATCACATCGAAACTGTTGCTGGGAAGGGGCCAACCGCTGTTGCTGGTGGTGAGCAGAAAATCGAGTTTTTTCTTAAGATGCTCAGGGATGCGCTTATTGGCTTCTATCACCATCCACGGATTCACTTCGAGGCCAGTCACCTCCATTCCATATTCTTCAGCAAGATAGAGCGCAACGCCGCCCAGTCCGCAACCGATGTCGAGCGCTTTCTTTCCTTCGATAGCCACTTCATCAAAAAGATTTTCAATCCCTTCGGCACCGCCTTCAGACATCATGCC
>JAZJZV010000076.1:0-9848 GCA_040389485.1 Chlamydiota bacterium | reverse complement strand
TGCCATCCCCGTATGCGGCTTCGAGCTGTAAGCAGTAGTGGGGGGTGTATTCTTCTTCAAGGGTCGCAAAGGCCGTCTCCTGGGAACCATACGAAAAATGGGGCAGCAAACTAAGTATTGTACATGCACACGAAAAGAGAGTTTTCTTAATTTCCATAGGTACCTCCGATGAATCGATCCGCGATTTTAGGAAATAAAATGTTTTCATCAAAGAAAAATGCCATTTGACTAAATGGATTGGAGTTTGATAAGGGTTGGTTTTAAAGCCAAAAAAAATAACTAGATGATATCACCTACAAACATTGAAACTTCTCTTGATCGAGCGCGCGTCGTTGAGCTCGTCCGCAAATGGGCAGAGGTGAATACAGATGGGATTTTAGACAAAACGACCCAGATTTTTTCAGTACCTCACATCGAAGGCCTTGTCGGCTATCGCATCGAGTTGGGCAATGCCGTCGTTTATGGGGATCCGGTCTGCTCTCCTACAGACAAAGTCTCTCTTGCCAAAGAATTTGCAAACTACTGTCAAAGCAAGAAGCTGAAACCCATCTACATCATCGTATCAGAAGAATTTGCTCATTTGGCAGGGGAATTCCTCTCCTTCTCTCTAATTGAGTTTGGGAAAAAATTTGTTTTAAACCCGCTGAAGCACTGCGACTCCCCCACGACCCTGTTGCGCAAAAAAGTCAGACAGTCCACTAAGCACGGTGTTGAGATTTGCGAGCACACGTGCAGCGATCCTCTTCTTGAAGAAGAAATGGGAGAATTGGCAGCTGCATGGGTCAATGCCCGCAAGGGAATCCAGATCTACCTCGCCGAGCCTACCATTTTCGATGACCGAGTAGGGAAACGGTGGTTTTACGCCAAAAGAGAAGGGAAAGTGATTGGATTTGTGGTATTGAACAGGCTCTTTTCTCGGGATGGTTGGCTCCTCAATAACGTCATGGTGGCCAAGAATAGCCCCTCAGGGGTGTCAGAACATCTCGTCTTTGCGGCAATGCAAGCGCTGCAAAAAGAAGAGTGCCCCTATGTGTTAATTGGTCCCGTTCCCGCTAAGGATCTTGGCAAAATCACAGGGATTGGAAAAACAATCGCTTCCATCACTAGGTGGGTCTACAAGGGCGTAAAGAAAACATGCCATCTCGACGGTCATGAGATCTTCTGGGATAAATTTCAGCCCGAATTGGGCTCATCCTATCTCCTTTTCCCAAGGAACAAGTTCCGCCCCACGAGCATCTTTGCGCTGCTGCGCGCCTTAAACATTTCCCTGAGCTAAAGGGCTCTCATTTTTCTTCTCGAAATAGACGGAAGCAACACCCGCAGCCACGATTAGGATCATCCCTGTCAGAGACCACAGATCGGGCACCCGATGCCAGAATATGCGGTCTAAAATCGCCGAAAAAAGAACGGTCAAATAGGAAAGGGGTGCAAGCGTGCTCGCCTTTCCCCTCTTAAATCCCATTGTGATGAAAATTTGGACCAAATAAAACGAGAGCGCGGCTGCCCCCAAAAAAAGAACTACCTGACTGCTAAAGACAATGGAGAAATCTTTAATCGCTCCGGGAAATGAAACTACCGACCCCAGAAGAAAATAATAAAAGAGAATGCGGGAGCTAGGTTCTGTCAGCGCCAAGCGGCGGATAGCGACAATGGCGATCCCGATCAACACCCCTGAAATAAGCCCATACAGAGAGTCGACCTGGACGATTTCAGAATTGGGCTTCAAAATGAAGACCAGGCTAACAAATCCCACCAGCAGAGGCCCCCAAAGGTAGGAAGGCACTTTCCTTTTAAACCAAACCCATATCACAAATGGAATCCAAAGAGGTCCGCTGTTGGAAAGAAGAACGGCATTGGCTAGTGGAATATAGTTCACCGATAGCACAAAGAAAAAATATCCCGAAAATCCGCACACGCTGCGCGTGAGGTGAACAAAGGGATGTTCCGTTCGAATTCCATCCTTGAGCGCCCTGGGAAGGTTGAGAAGAAAACAAATACTATTTTGAAAAAAGAGCACCGTAAAAGTGGAGACGGTATCTGTACAGGCCTTGGCACACGCGCCAAAGAGCGCAAGGAATAGGTAGCATAGAGCTACATAGATAGCTCCCTGGACCAATTTGGGCTGTACGGAATCTTCTGATGCCATAGAGATCTGTTGATTTATGCAAAGAGAATAGAGGGTGTGGAGCAATTGAGTCAACCTAAGAGACTGTCGTTGAATTAAGGCGTCGTCGGATCTGACGACGCCTCCTATAGCACAGCTGCTGATCTCGTTTTTGACTCGACTTCATAGGGAATTTTGTATTAAAATAGGTCTAATACAAATAGAGGCCCACTATGAAAACTTGGCTCATCGCATTTCTCGCCGTTTCTACCTCCCTCTTTGCCAAAACAGAGATCATCTTTTGGCACGCCTTTGAAGGCTTCCTGTACGATCAGTTCGCAGATATTGTGGACGATTTCAATCACCAATCGAACGCCTACCACATCAAGCTCGTCAACAAGGGCAACTACACGGAAACGTTCAACCGCGGAATCGAAGCATTTGAACAGGGAAATCCTCCCCACATCCTGCAGGTCTACGAAGTGGCCACGCAGACGATGATGCTCAAGCCACAAGTGTTCCGTCCCGTCGATGAACTCATGCGCCACTATTTTAGAAAGTTTGATAGCGACGTCTACATCGATGCCGTCCGCGATTTTTACTCGACGGCCGATGGCAAGATGTATTCCCTTCCATGGAACGCCTCGACAGGCATTCTTTTTTACAATAAAAAGGCCTTTGAAAATGCTGGACTCAACCCCGAAAAGCCGCCAAAGACCTGGGAAGAGATGGAGTCCTTTTCTCTCAAACTCCTGGATGCTGGATACAAAGGGTTTGTCACCGCGTGGCCTGCCGCCTATCACCTCGAGCACCTCTGCTCATGGCACAACCTCCCTTTTGCAACCGAGGACAACGGTTATGGAGGACTCAAGGCGCGTCTGGACTTTAACGGTCCGTACCAAGTTCGCCACGTTTCCAAACTCGCTGAGTGGCAAAAAAAAGGAATCTTTAGCTATCAGGGGCGTTTCGTGAATGAACCCGAACAATTCTTTTCTGATGGAAAAGCAGCCATTCTCATGCAGGGATCTAATCGCTTTCCCATGCTTAAGAAAGCCTCGCGCGATCCCATCGGCGTAGGATTCATGCCCTACTGGTCCGACATTATTGGGGCCCCTTACAGACTCAATATCGGTGGAGCTTCGTTCTGGGCGCTATCTGGCTTTGATGACAACGTCTACCGAGGTGTCGCTCAATTCTTCTCTTACCTCTCTCAAGCGGAGGTTCAGGCCCACTGGCATCAAAAAACGGGCTATCTCCCCATTACCGAAGCCGCTTATTACCTTTCCAAGAAGAAAGGATTCTACGCGACGAATCCCGCTGCTGAAATCGCCGTCCTCGAAGTCATGAACGAAAAGGATACGCCGTACACAAAGGGAATTCGCCTGGGCAACTACCCCGTGATACGCGAGATGATTTTGGATCACCTCGAAAAGGCTTTTGCCGGAGAAATGACTGCTAAAGAGGCCTTGGATCGAGCGATCGAAAAGGGCAATGCGCTGCTTGCCGAATTTGAGGCTGAGCACACAAAGTCTGAAAAGGCGGTTAAAAAGCAGTGAAAGTCTTTATTGCAGGCGCTACTGGCGCCATCGGCCATCCCCTCGTTTGCGAGCTGCTAGACGAAGGACATGAGGTATTCGGGATGACGCGCTCAGAAGAGCGCGCCATGCAAATTGCGAAGCTTGGCGCAACACCTGTGATTGCAGATGCCCTCAATGAAAGTTCAGTTCTGGGAGCAGTTAAATTGGTGCAACCCGAGGTCGTCATCGAGATGCTGACCTCTCTTCCCAAAATCTACACGCCCCAAGCGATGCGCGAGGCTAGTGCTCTCAACGACAGACTACGCACGGAAGGGGGCGCCCATCTTCAGAAAGCCGCAGAGGCCGCAAGATGTAGACGTTACATGGTGCAATCGACTGCTTTTTGGTATGCTCCAGGCCCTGGACTCGCTACTGAGGAGGATTCCTTTGCATGCGATGCCTCTGCTGCCATTGCCGCAGGCTCTCGAAAATACGCCGACATCGAAAAGAGAGTGCTTCAGTCCGATCACCTCGAAGGAGTTGCACTGCGCTTTGGCATTTTCTATGGACCTGGAACGTGGTACGCTCCCGACGGAAACATGGCTGACCAGGTGCGTCACAACAGCTATCCCATCGTCGGTGGGGGCCAAGGAGTGTGGAACTTTGTGCATGTCAAAGACGCAGCCAAAGGCATTTCCCTGGCATTGCATGCCAAACCGGGCGCCTACAATCTCACCGGTGATGATCCGATCGCATTGAGTCAGTGGCTACCCGCCTACGCCCGCTGGCTCGGAGCACCACCTCCCCCCCTGAGAACTAGCGAAGAAGAGCTGGAGATCAACGGCGCCGACTCCGTCTATTATGCAACACAGCTTCGCGGCGCTTCCAACGCCAAAGCAAAGCGCGATCTGGGATTTGCGCCGCGCACACTAGAGTTTCTTTAAAATCATGCGGGCTATCCGCTCTCCCGATTCACACGCTGCCTCCATTGTCCCTCCCACGTCGAACAAAATGGAAGTGTGTTCGCCGGCAAAATAGAGTTTTTCATCTACAGGAGCAAATAGGGTCCTTACCTGCTCTCCCAGCACTTCTTGCGTGTCCGTGAGCAGTGTTTCTTGTCCGGGAGCGATGTAAGAATAAGATCCCCCTGCATAAGGGTCATTCGGCCAACTGTATCCAACGGAGCTCCCATAAGAAGAGAAGGCCTCATCGCGCGCATAAGTAAGGGCGTCAACTGGGGGCAAGTCGACTCCAAACCCCACTTCCAATAGGGGCCAATCACTAGAGCAGTTATGGAGGAGTGTCTTTGGAGAAAATCGACCAAACTCACCCGTATAGTACAAAGTGAGAAAGTGACAATCGCTATCCAGAAAACTCACCCAGCGATCACTCACGAGCCCCATTGTGTGAGAAGGCGGCGCGGATAAGGGAATCAGGACTTTCGCATTGGTGCCATA
Organism: Chlamydiota bacterium; assembly: GCA_040389485.1. Taxonomy (GTDB): domain Bacteria; phylum Chlamydiota; class Chlamydiia; order Chlamydiales; family Rhabdochlamydiaceae; genus JAZJZV01. The sequence continues at coordinate 4,770 of JAZJZV010000076.1, read as the reverse complement.
GTGCACTTTCTCGATGGTCTCAAGCCTCTCCGCAGGAAGCACTCCTTCCTCAAAGACAATTGACTTAAACACCGGGCAGGGAATTGCCAAAACGAGCAGATCAGCCCTGACAGAAGCGCCGTCTTCAAAAGTCAGACAGTAGTCATCCCCCCTTGCAATCTTGGTTAGCGGCCGGCCCAAATGCACGCGATCGCCCAAAGCTTCTGCCATCTTCTCCGGCAGCAATGCATTGCCCCCTTGAATGCTTGCACGAATGATAGATGAGTCTTCTCTTCCATCCCCCTGGTACACGAGAGAAATGCCTCCCATGAGCATTTGATAAAGCGTTTCCGTGTAGTAAGGAGATAGCTTTTCAACTGTTGCTCCCTCGTAAGCAGCAATCCTTACTGCCAGGACGCGATAGATAGGATCCTTCTCGTCTAAAATTCCGAGAATAACCTCGCGCAAATTCTGCGCACTTACAGCCAAACTCGACAGTTTGTCCTTGAGCTGATCGGGATCCCATTGTTTGGCGCGCAATAATGAGTTCATGGGAATCAGCTCTTCTTCTGAGATCAGAGCATGCTTTAAAGTGAATTCGCTGTGAGCAAGCTCAAGGTGGAATTCTTCGATCAGATGGCAGATATTTTCAGCAGGTCCTCCATCGGTAATCCCCTCTCCCCCGAGTTCGGCGATCTTCCCGCCCACGTTGGCAGTAAATACCCTGCCTCCTACGCGGTTGCGGGCCTCATAGAGATGCACATCCACTCCACTCTGGTGCAATCGATAAGCGGTCGTTAGTCCAGCCAAACCAGCTCCCACGACAACCACTTTGGGAGTCTGAGCTTCTGCTGAAAGGGAAGAAGAAAGAAAAACCATTGTTGTAAGTACCTTTCTGAACATTGTTAGAACCTACGGACGGAAAAAGCGGCATCCGGAGCAATATTCTTAAGAATCTCGCGCGTCATGGCCTCTTGGCTAACCTTTGCTCCCTGGCGTTCCACGAGAATAGCTTCAGCAATTGCATCGTACCTGCTCAACTCAGCCACAAGAGATACGAGCGCGGACTGCAAGGGAGAAACGCTCGGATTAAAAGCGGCATTTTCAAGATAGGACCCAGAATACACATTCCCTTCTCTCGTGCGAAGTGCGACCCCCGATGGGGAATCAGAATAAGGGGCATAAGACGCCCGTGCGGCTTCAAAGGCTCTAGCTGCTAGGGAAGATTCGGGGTAGAGAAAAAGGCCATCATGCTCAGGTATCGCGAGCAAATTCCCAGAGAGTCCGAGGTCTTGAGGGCCAAAAGAAGCGGGCAGCAACGCAGACAGTGTAATGGGGTCTGCATGCGGAGTGAATATTTGCAAATCTGCACTTGATCCCATTTCATTCATAAATTGCCGGCAATGTCCACAAGGCGCCGCAGAAAGCGCAATTGCCACAATAGAGCGTTCTCCGTGCTTTCTCGCATTGATGAAAGCAAATTGCTCTCCATGCACGCACTCATTGAGAGGAATACCTAGAAATTCGAGATTGACGCCCAAGTAAATCGCGCCGCTTTCACCAAGTGCTGCTGCACCCACCAAGTAATTCGAAATGGGCGGGATTGCATGAACAGCAGCTACAGGCACCAAGAGCTGAAGAAGAGCATCCACTTCAATACCGCTTATCTCTGTAATCTGCTTCACTACATCTGCTGAAAGAACAAATGGACTCGGAAGAGAAGTCTGCTTTAAAACTTCTGAGATCTCCATCCTATACCGAACCTGTTTCAAAATTTGATTTCTAGAAAAACTAGGAGCATTACCATTGTAGCAGCTTCCGTCGGCCCTATGCTCGCACATGGCTCGCTTGGCCATCTGCACATCTAAATTAAAAGCTTCTTCGCCTTTCATCATCTCTCCTGCTATGAGTGAGGTTCCCCCTATCAGGGCACCAACGCATATCGACAATCGCATGATTAACTCCAAAAGATTTTCTTACAGGAATTAGACGGGATAAATCCATTTTCCTCAAGGCCGAAACATCAATGCATCATGGACAATCGCCTCAATTTCTCCTCGGTCAAACCTCCCATATTGCTGCGCTAGCTGCAACTCTCTGGAGAGATCTGTTGAAAAGATGAGGGGATCGTCTGAGCAAAAGACGATAGGATGACCTGATCGGCACATCTCAAAGCCTGGATGCGCTGCAAAATCTGAAATCATCCCTGCAAGCACGCTGCTCGATAGACACACTTCGACGGGAATGCGCTCTTTCATAATCCACTCCCTTGCCTCTCTGCTGAGATGAACCGCGTGCCCGATGCGGATGGGGTGGAGCATTTGGAGCAGAAGCATCTGGTCACTTTCCTCTGGAGACTCGCCCATATGCACCACAAAGGCCAGCCCTGCTTTCTCCCCTTCAATCAAGATAGGCATGATCTCATCGATTGCACCGACTGTCGAATCCCCTGAAATATCTATCCCAATCACTCCCAGCTCCCGATACTTCAGAGCTAAGTGAATGGTTTCCCGAACACTTTCAGCAGAGGAGTTTCTTTGAAGACTTAGGTACACTTTGGCGTCGAATTGCGGCGATTTACTAGCCTGGATCCCTGCCAGCACGGCTTTCAGATATGCTTCCCGCCCTTGACCCAAGTCCTTTAACCCCGTTCGGATTTCCACATAATCTACATAATCTTTCTGCAGCTCAAAACACAGTTGCTGTACTCCCTCCTGAACTTTCTCCTCAGAATTGATAATTTTTCCCACCAGTTGAAAAACGGCGAACACATCGCAATAGCTCACTCCCTTGGCAATCGCATCAAGTTCTTTTTCTAACTGATCCTTTTGCTCTTGGGTCGCAATGGATAAAAGGTACTCTTTGGGATAAGAGCCTCCTAGATGCAAATGCAGTTCCGCTTTGCGCAGTTGTTGGAAGCTGTTCACATTTACGTCATCGCACATTGAGTATTCTTTCTGAGAATTCGCGGAAATTCCGGTAAAACTTTGCAATAGTAGAAAAATAGTAGCAAAGATTCTTCTCACGCAAGACCTCCCATTAAATGATATCATCTGACCTAACGTATTCCCTATGATGGGGATCTGCAGGATGGCCGCCATTCGGACCTTTTCCATAACGGGGATGCTTATAGAGGCGCTCCACGCAATTGACATCCTTAAAGGTGATGGGACACTGCTGCAACACATCATCTCGAATGAAGAAAAGATTCACGCCTGCATTTTCAGCATAGACGAGAGAATACCCCTTTTTTCGGGCCAGTTTATAGAGTGCCAGCATGCTGGCACCGAAATAATTGCTCCCATCCCACCAAGCATTGGGGTCGTATTTGACCACTTTATCTTCATGGGGGAGAGGGGTGGCGTTGTATTCCATGATCACCACTCGAGGACGGTAATGATCTGCGATGGCGTTCCAAACGTAGAAATCGTTGTAATCGATATCGATGGACAAAAGATCGAACTCATGGGGCACGCGGTACTGCTGGAAGAGTTGGTTGATATTTTCCGCTGTGATAAAGGCCTTCTGCAAATTGATAAAACGGTTCTCATACTTTCCATCCATCAGCAGTCCGTACCACCCAAAGAACTGGCGCAGGTAGCGCGTATTGCACTCCAATCCATTGGAAGCCCCAAACTCGACGTAGTATTTGGATTTGACACCAATTGCCTCAAAGATTTTTGCAGTGACACCATCCTCTCCGTTTTGGCTGTAGAACTTCTTTTCAAACTTGCTCAAATCCAGTAGCGTGGCCGTCTGCCTATCAATTGCCCAACCCGCTGCATGTACAAACATCAAACAGCACATAAACACATTTCTGAACAATTTCTGCATAGTCTCTCCGTTGCAATATGGGCTTCGTGAAAAAAATGAATAATGTTACGATTTTTACATATCGAAACAAGGAAAATCGATGCGAAGCGTTCTGTTGGTCATTCTCTTACTGGCATTGCATCCGGCCTATGTCCTATCATCTTCATTCTTTCAGGCGAGCCATGAGCAGCCCTACCACCTCTCGATTGGGGCTGTCCTCTTTGATGAAGAGGGACGCATTGCCTGCCACCATTTTGAACAGATCCTCGGGCAAAAGGACATCTACATCCTCATGCGCGAGAGTATGGAGGATGGTGAGACCATTCTGATGACTTTAGAAAGGGGCCTGCAAGAAGAATTCGGGGCTTGCGCTACACCAGTTGCGTTTTTGGGATGCCTGTCGGGATATCTCTACGATCCTCGTCTTCCCTTTGAGAAGACGACTCTATATATCGCCTGCCAGGTAACGGATTGGGATCCCAATGCCCGCGACCCCCATGATCCCGAAGCGTGCAGCATCATTGAATGGCTCGAGCCTAGTAGCTTGATTGCAATCATGCAAGAACAAGGAAGGCGTTTTGGTAGAGTCGATGCCGATGAATCGGAAATGGTGCGTCGCGCTCTTGCGCACATGCCAAAAAGCAGGTAAACGAAAACGCAAAGACGCCAAACCGCTTAAGTCGCAAAAATTCGTCTTTTTCTCTTTGCGTCCCTGTGGCATTGCGGCTCTGCGTTTGCAGGCTCTAGAGCAGAAGGTCAGTAGTTGTATTCAGATTCCTCTGCCATGCAATAGCGCTTATTCTGATGGAAACTCTCCAGCTCTGCCATCTCTTCCGGTGCAAGTGCAAAGTCGAGAATTTGCAGGTTCTCAAAGAGGTGTTCCTCAGAAGAGGCCTTCGGAACCACGGGAATCCCCTTTTGAATAAGCCAACGCAAAATGACCTGAGCCCCCGTTTTTCCATACTTTCTTCCCAGAAG
>JAZJZV010000075.1:5535-8446 GCA_040389485.1 Chlamydiota bacterium | reverse complement strand
GTCGTTAGAAAAAGAGCCCTGCCTTGTTTCTATATTCTTTAAATCGAATACCTGGTAATTAAGACCTACAAACTCTTTCTGTAAATCTAAATATTCTCCGTCATTGATTTGGATTGATAAGCTCATAGTGATGTTTTTATCTTTTCATTTTTTTGCAATACAGGAGGAAAAGGTGGTCTCATGCCAGAAGAGATGTTTCTGTTTATTGCAGATATCAGTGGATATACGGCCTACATGGTCAGAAGCGAAAGGGAGCATACGCATGGAACCCTCGTGATTAGCGAGCTCATCAAGGTACTGGCAAGGCAGGCTTCTCTTCCAATGGAAGTGTCTAAGTTGGAGGGAGATGCGGTCTTCTTTTACTTGCCCTTAGCGAAATTGACCCCTGAGATGGCGGGGAATCCCCTGCACTTAACGAAGCAGCTGCTCTGCTTTTTCCAGACGTTCTCGATGAAGGTGCGGGAGCTGCAGCAGTCGGCTGCTTGTGACTGTGGCGCTTGCACTCATATCGACAAGCTCGAGTTAAAGATCGTTGCGCATCTGGGAAAAGCGACTCCCGAGACGATCGGTTCTTTTCACGAGCTCTCAGGTGTTGATGTGATTCTTGTCCATCGATTGCTGAAGAACCAAGTGAAGGAAAAGCGCTATCTCATGCTGACTCAAGCGGCGCATCAGCGTTTGAAATTGCCCCAGGAGGGCAGGGTGACAGAAAGGGTGGAGATAGACAAGGACATCGGCGAGATTCCCGTCGTGGTCTATTTTCCACAAGATCAGGGAGAGAGCATTCCTCGCAAAGATCTCTCTTTTACAGAAAAGCTGAAGTCCCATTTTCATCTAGCAACGGGGACGCTCTTACTCAAGCTGGGGATCATTAAACGTCCCCGCTTTCACAATTTTCCGGAATGAATCCGCGGCATTTGAAGATGCGCGTGATGAGAATGAGCGCGAGGAGTCCCGTCAGCACCCAGGCCATTAAATAGAAACAGTCGTCGAGGGCAAGGGCAATCGATTGCCTGTCGAGCAATGCACCCAGCTCTGCGGTGGCTTCTTGTCCGGTGATGTCGAGCGCTTTTGCGTCTTGGTAATATTGGTCTGTGATGGGAGAGAAGGGAGTGAGTTCTTCACCTAGGCGCTCATGAAAAAAGACCTCTCGCCGCTGCCAAATCGTGAGGTAAACCGCGGCGCCCAGGCCGCTAGAGAGCATGCGCACGAGTTGGAAGTAACTCACCACCGAGAGCATTTGTGCGGGTGCAAAGCTGTGGAAGCAGAGGCGGAAGATGGGAGCGAGAAAGAAGGCGAGTCCAAACCCTGCGAGAAGCCGTGAGAAGGCGATCCTGCCAAAGTTGATCTCGACGTTAAATGTGGTGGTGTAAAAGCAGGAGATGGCGAGGAGCGCGACGGCGATGATGAGGGGAATTCTGCAGTCGATGCGGTGATAGCCCTTGCGCAGAAGAAAGGTGGGTAAAAAACCAGCGAAGGCCATCGTGCCGATCATCAGGGCAATCCAATTCGGCGTGTAGCTGACCCACAGGTTGAGCCAGTAGGCGAGGAGGAGAACGATGCCGAAGTAGGCGGAAAACAGCAGTGCGAGGTTGAGCAACGCAAAAGAAAAGGTGAATTTTTTGAGCATGCGCAGATCGAGCAGAGGATGGGTTGTGTTCAGCTCCCACGGAATGAAAAATCCCAGTGAGAGCACGCATAGGGCAGCGAGAGAGACGATGATCGGAGAGCGGTGCCAGTCGAGCTGCTGACCCATTGTCAGGACGAGACTAAAAGAGACGACGCAGAGTGCATAGGAGAGATAGCCCCATTTATCAAAGGGTTCTTTCTCCAGGGGGATGTCCCTGTCTTTGAGCTTGTAGAAGAGATAAAGTCCTAGCAGCAGGAGCGGGGGCGTATTGAAATAGAAGAGCTCTTGCCAATGATGATCATAAGAAATCCATCCGCCCCATGCCGCACAAAAGGAAGGAACGACGGTGAAAATGGTGACCATGATGGTGGAGATGAGGTTGCTGTTTTCGGGAGGCGAAAGTTGGAAAAAGATTTTTGCAGATAGCGGAAAGACGCTGCCCGCCATGATGCCTTGTAAAACGCGGCAGATCAAGAAAAGCGGATAGGTGGGGACAACGGCGCAGCTCCAGGTGAAAAAAGCAAAGAGCGACATCACGATCAGATAGTAGATGTGGGGTTTGACTCTGCCGATGCACGCTTTGCCAATGGGAACGCCGAGGGCGTTGCCAATGTTGTAGAAGGTGATGGCGTAAAAGGCGATGTCGTTGCTTCCCCCTAAGTCGCCGACGATGTAGGGCGAGGCGATGATGGGAAGGGTGTTATTGCCGGAGACAAAGCCAATCGCGATGAACAGTGCCGTAAATAACGCGGTGTTACTCATGCGGGGCTTCTTGTGGAGTGTAGGGAGTATCGGCGTAAGTGATGAGGACGGGATCGAGGTTGTCCAAGATGATCGACTCGATCAGCTTGTGATCGCCCACCTCTTCGATGGCGTAAATGGGAGTTGCATAGAGGGGAGATCCTTTGGGCGAATCGGGAACGAGTTTTCCGGCCTGATCGCGCAGATCGACACGCGCTTCCATCGAGAGTCCAAGTCTTAGCGGGTGCGCTTTGAGTTCGTTCATGTCGAGAGCCACGCGCACGGGCAATCGCTGCACGATCTTAATCCAGTTGCCAGAGAGGTTCTGAGGGGGAAGCAGTGAAAATGCATTTCCAGCACCACCGGGGAGGCCGACGACCTTTCCATGGAACACGACCTCGCTCCCGTACAGATCAGAAGTGAGCGAGACGTTTTGGCCGATCCTCATGTGCTTGAGCTGCGTTTCTTTAAAGTTGGCATTCACCCAGATTTGGTTGAGGGGGATCACGCTCATTAGCGGTTGCCCCTTCTTGACCCACA
>JAZJZV010000075.1:4096-5525 GCA_040389485.1 Chlamydiota bacterium | reverse complement strand
CATGCCCACCTGCACTTTTCTTTGGGCGACGAGCCCTTCGACGGGCGAATAGATGCGTGTGCGGTACAGCTGCACCCAGGCATCGCGCACCTGATCTGCGGCGGCAAGCACTAAGGGGTGGTTGCGGATCGTCGTGCCGCGCACAAGAGCGAGCGCCCTGTCGTAGAGCGCCTCTGTCCAGGCGAGAGAAAAGTAACTGGCTCTGAGTGCGGCGACGGAGTGCTCATAATCCTCTAGCGACACACCGCCCGCCTGGATGACGCGGTCGCGGTGCTCAAAGTCCTGGATGGCCCTGATGTACTCTGCCTCTTTGATCTTGATCTCTGCCGCATAGGCAAAAACTTGATGGAATGACTGGCACACCTCGCGCACTGTTTGCGCGAGGCGCTCTTTTGACTGCTCGAGAAAGATCAAAGAGTCGGTGCGATCGAGATCGACGAGCAGCTGTCCCTCTGTTGCTAAAAATGTATCATCAGAGTGGATCGCAGTGGTGAAGCCATCCCGAAGAGGAGTGATGACGATTTGGTTGCCCTGCACGTAACAGTCATCGGTGTACGCCCAGTAGCGGAAGAAAAAGAGCCAGATCAACAAGCAGATCGCAAGAAGCGTTGCGCACGCAGCAGCGTAGTAGAGAACCACTTTTTTTCTGTTTGCGGGGAGCTGCTCTGTCGTCATGGCAACTCCTTGGCGGTGATGGGAATGCTATACTCCGATTGGTATCCGCCGCCGAGCGATTTGATCAGCTTGATTGCCGCCGCGTATTGTCCAAAGAGGAGGGTGACGTTGTCTAACTCTTTTGCGATGACCTCTTCTTGCAGCGCGTATGTTTCCAGCAGGCTGTCGAGTCCCATTTGGTTGCGCAGGCGCGTGACATCGTAGCGCGTCTCGGCGCTTGCCACGATCCCTTCCTGTTCTTGTTTCTGATGGAAGAGGGCTTCAGCAAAGATGAGCAAATCGGAGACCTCTTGCGTGGATTGCAGAATGAGCGCGTTGTATTGCTCAACGGCGTCGTCAAAGAGCGCCTTTTTGGCGCGGATGTTGGCGCGGATAGCCCCCGCGGTGAAGATCGGAAGATGGATTGCCGGTTCCAGGCCAGCTGTTTTACTGCTGGATTTGAACAGCAGAGCGTAGAGGACGCTCTCAAGTCCTAAAAATCCGGTGAGGTTGATGTTGGGATAGAAGTCGGCCTTAGCTGCGCCCACTTCATTGGCAAGCGCTTCCACGCGCCAGATTTGGGCCATCAAGTCGGGACGTCTGGACAGCAAATCGATGGACACAGTTTGTGGAATTTCGAGTTGAGAGGGAAGAGGGGGAAGCATTTCAGCGATGTCAAGAGGCGCATCGGGCCCGTTGCCGATCAGGATGTTGAGCAGGTGCTTGTCCGTTTCTACTTCTTCCCGAATGCCCCACACGCGCTTTTCCGCCTCGA
>JAZJZV010000075.1:2072-4086 GCA_040389485.1 Chlamydiota bacterium | reverse complement strand
TTTTCCTTTGCAGAAAGGGGCGGCAAGACGGAGAGAAGTGCCGACTCTTGCAGAAGGTTTTGCAAGTCGAAGATCTCTTTGCGCACCTGATAGAGCTTCTCAAAGAGTTGCTGGCGGATCAGATTGGTCTTGAGTGCGAAATAGGCCTGGGCGACGGCAGTCGTCGTGATGATCTCCACCTGGGCAGCTTCCGCCTCTTGCGCTTTGCTCTCGCCCAAAGCAGCGCGGAAAAGATGCAGGTTTTTCCCCCAGAAGTCGAACTCATAAGTGAAAGAGAGGGTGAGGTCGACGAGGTTGGCGTTGATCGGGATCTTGGGACTAAGCGTGCGGTAAAGGCCATTACGGCTCAGCAATTGCCACGTTTCGTCGGCATCAAAGGAGATGAGCGGAAAGAGTTTGGAGCGGACTACCTTTGCCGTTTGCGCAGCAAAGTCGATCCTACGGCGAACGCCGCTCAAATTGGGGTTGTCGCCCAGCGCCTTTTGGATGAGGGCATTCAGCTCCTGCGAATCAAACATCTCCCACCACTGCCTATTGGGCCAGTTGCCCAGAGCGAAGAACCCGCTCTCCAAACTGGTGTTGACTGAGGGGTCGATGCTGGGAAGACTCAGCACGTTTTTGCGTTGCTCATCTTTAGGCAAAGAAACACACGAAGAAAGAAAAAGCAGTGCAATGAAAAGAACATGAGTTCGTTTTCTTTTGTGAAATGAGATTAGTTTTTCTTCTTTTTGGCCGAGCATGAATATTTTTGCGCTATTTATATCTTCTTATTAATTCAATAATAATAAATATGCAATCATTCATTCATGAAAAATAAATAGGACAAACAAAACCACTCCCGCTTGAAAGCGGGAGTGGTTTACTTAGACTCTTAGTAGGTGTGGATGTTGGAGGAGGTAGCGCGTCAATGACTGATCGCGCATACAAGCATTGTGCCAATTGCGATCGAGAAGCAATTGAATACGTGCTAGCAGATCAGTATCTGTACCGTTGGGTTCATTGTATTGTAAGTTGAGATTTGTGAGGGTCGAGTTAACAATGAGTGCATCCGCAAGGAAGAGAGCGCCTTGATTGCCGAGCTGATTTTCCTCGAGGTCCAGACTTGTGAGGCTTCCGTTAGCGGCGAGCGCTTGTGCAAGGGAGAGAGCGTCTACAGGGCCAAGCTTGTTGTGTCCTAACCACAGATTCGAGAGAATTGAGTTTGCAATGAGCGCCTGTGCAAGGGTATGTACGCCTCCAACACCGAGATGATTGCCCGCTAAGCTCAGACTTGTGATGCTTGGGCTAACGGTGAGCATCTGTGCAATGGAACGAATGCCTTCAACACCGAGCTCATTGGCCATCAGGTCTAGGCTTTCGATAGTTGAGTTAGTCATGAATGCATTTGCAAAGGAAAGTGCGCCCTTAGCTCCAAGCTTATTGCCTCCTATGTCGAAACTGGTGAGGCTTGAGTTAGTAGTGAGCGCCAGTGCAAGGGGGAGAGAGTCTTCAGCGCTGAGCAGGTTCCACCCCAAATTCAGACTCCTAAGAGTTGAGTTATCAGTGAGTGCGCTCGCCATGGATTCAGCATCTGTACTGCCAAGTCGATTGTGGCCTAGGTCTAGCTTTGTGAGGCCTGAGTTCACACGGAGCATCAGTGCAAAGGGGAGAGCTCCCCCAGCGTTGAGATTATTAGTCCACAAGTTCAGGCTTGTGAGGCTTGAATTATCAGTGAGAGCCAGTGCAAGCGAGCTGGCGCCCTCAGGGCCGAGCTGATTTCTCGCTAAGTCCAGACTTGTGAGGTTTGAGTGAGCAGTGAGTAGCTGTGCAAGGGGGAGAGCATCTGTAGCGACGAGCTGATTGTTTTCTAAGTTCAAACTGGTGAGAGTTGAGTGGTCCGTGCATGCCTTGATGGCGAGCGGTACGGCCTCAGGGCCTCTTCGGCTCAAGTCGAGTTGACCGTCGGTGATGGCACTGTTAAAGACTGGAGTTATAGCTGATGTGTGCATGACTGGGAACATGAGAATCTCCTTAT
>JAZJZV010000075.1:1443-2037 GCA_040389485.1 Chlamydiota bacterium | reverse complement strand
AATTATTTAATTTAAAGTCAATTAAAATTAAAATTAAAATTAAAAATTTAAAACAATGTGTAATTTTTTATACAGTTAATATTGAATGATATGCTGCGATTGATCGATTTTTTAAAAATCCTCAGAAAAGCGGGCGGAGCCTTAATGCAACGACAGACTCTAAGTTTTTAGGAGAGTTTTACAGACGCTGTTTAATCTTTTTCCGTCAGCTCTTTGCGGATTTCGACGATGGCTCCCGTCAGAGTGGGATGCATGAGAAGCTCAAGGATTTCCCGAGCGACGGCATCCGGTGGAAGCAGGCTTGCGGGATCTTCATCGGGAAAGTTCTCTCGCCGCATCTTGGTGGCGGTGCGCTGAGGGACTGCGGCATTGATCTTCAGATCGGGTCTTTCTTCGGCAAGGGCTTGTGTGAAATTGACAACAGCGGCTTTGGCGCTGGAGTAGAGGGCATAGTTCTTTTTCCCTCGGGAATAACTGGAAGAGGCGATGTTGATGATGTGGGAGCCTGGTTTGAGGGAAACGCATTTGCAAGCGTAGATGACACTGCTGAGGTTAGTCGCAATTTGCTGCTCGATCTCTTCTTGCGATAACTGG
>JAZJZV010000075.1:0-1433 GCA_040389485.1 Chlamydiota bacterium | reverse complement strand
GATCTGCAGAAGACCAACGCTGTTGATGAGTCCATCGAGCGGGCCAAATTCGCGCTGAATCTGATCAAAGGCGTTTTGTGTTGAGCTGAACGAAGAGAGGTCTGCAGGGTAGTGAGGCGAGGAGCGGGAGATGGGGATGGCACGAGCGCCTTCTTGCTGCAAAAGATGGGCGATGGCTCTTCCAATATCTCCCATGCCTCCTGTGATGGCAAATGTTTTACCAGAGAGAGGGAGTTTTGCATGTGTTTCTGCTAAATGGTTTTCGCCCATGCGGAAGAGCTGCTCAGCGAGTAGGATGTCGAGTTCTGTGGTGATTTTCATGTTGCGCTCGCTCCCTTGGATCACGTGGATCGGGTGGCCGAGGCGAAGCACGAGAGAGCAGTCGTCGGAAGCGTTGTGGATCCCGTCTATCAAAGCTTGTTGGTGCGCTTTGAGGATGAGTGGATAGGAGAAACTTTGGGGAGTTTGTCCGCGGAGAAGCTCACTGCGATTGGGAATAGAGGTGATGGTTTTTTGATCGGGTGCGTGGACGAGTGTATCGGTAGAGGGGATGCAGGTGTCGACGGCGTGGAACTGCTTTGCGCCGGTGACGTTTTCGCTGAGGATCGCGCGGGAAACAAAGGGTCTGACGGCATCGTGGATGAGCACGGTCTGGGTATTTTCGGGAAGAGCGAGTAGCCCTTTGAAAGAGGATTCTTGTCTCGAACTGCCGCCTTCGACGATGAGGAGTTCAGGATGGGACGCGGTGTCTTTTTTCACCTCGCACATCCACTGTTTGGGACAAACGAGGACGATGGTTCCAAATAGTCCCGAGTCGATCAGTTTTTCCAGGGTGTGCAAGTACACTTTTTTGCCGCAAAGGCGGTGGAATTGCTTGGGGAGGTCGCTGCCAAAACGCGTTCCCGTTCCCCCGAGCAGAAGGATAGCAGCACTAGTGGATTTGTCTATGGGATGCATGCTTGTCAGCATAGCACTTGCGGAGTCAGCCTGTCGATTCATATTTTAGGGTGACGCCTTGCATGTTTTTGTGCAGAAATTCGGCGCGCTTTCTGGCAATGTGCTGTGGATCAGAAGTTTGAGTTTCTCCGAGGGTTTGCAAGAGGTGCGCCCGACGGCATTTGAAAAAGAGAGTATTGAGTTGATCATCGGTAATGCCGCTGATCCAATCGAGGTTGACCCCTAGTTTGATGAGGCTTAAGGCATCCAGGGCTTCTTTAGTTTGCAATTGGTAGGAGTGGAGCAGCAGGCCAAATGCCCTGCTAATCTGGTCTTTGATTTCAGCGTGGTCCTCTGTCAGAAGATGAGCGCGCAGCGTCTTTTCCAGCGCCATCAATCGCATAGAGACGGATTGAATGGATTGGAGGATATTCTCTTCGTTGACCCCGAGCGTGAAAACGTTGGAAATGACGAGAATGTCTCCAATGAGTTCCTGG
>JAZJZV010000074.1:0-4050 GCA_040389485.1 Chlamydiota bacterium | reverse complement strand
CATTGGCGGAATGACACCCGTCCATCAGTATTGCCGCATTGGGCGCTATGCAATGGTGGGAGGATTTAGCCGCATCACACACGATATTCCTCCATTTACTATTGGAGCTGGCTCCCCATACAAGCTGGGAGGACTCAACCTCGTTGGGCTCAAGCGAAATGGCATTCCTTTGGAAGAGCGAAGAGCTCTTGCCAAAGCGTTCAAACTCGTTTACCGTTCCGGCATGAGGCTCTCTGAAGCGTTAGATGCAATTGAAAGGGAAGTAGAACCCAATCTGCACGTCGCGCATTGGCTCCATTTCTGCCGTAACTCTCGCCGCGGACTCATTGGATTCCAGGAAAACGCAGGCCAAAATGCTCCAGAAGATAGCCTAGATGAAATAGAAGAGCTTCTCGAAGAGAGAGTGTAATTCTTCTTCTATGAATATCGTTTTTTTTGGAACATCTTCGTTTGCAGCTAGGATTCTTGCAAGACTCATTGAAAAAAAATATTGCATTTCTGCGATTGTCACGCGTGCAGATAAGCCGCGCGGTAGACAATTGCAGGTCTGCCCGCCGCCTGTCAAAGAAATTGCATTACAAATTTGTCCCGAAGTGCCTCTTTTCCAGCCAGAAAAGGCATCTGCTCCCGAATTTGCCGAAGTCATAAAAGCTTTTGAGCCCGATCTCTTCATCGTTGTCGCCTATGGGGAAATCATCAAGCAAAATTTACTTTCGATGCCTAAACTCGGCTGTGTCAACATTCATGCTTCGCTTTTGCCCAAATATCGAGGCGCTGCGCCCATCCAACGCGCCATAATGGCAGGGGAACCTCAGACGGGCATTACGATTATCGAAATGGCTCCTCAAATGGACGCAGGCGACATCATCGCGATCGAGGCCCTGGAAATTCCTCTCGAAATGACTTTTGGCGAATTAGAGCCAAAGCTGTGTGAATTAGGAGCAAAGCTTATCCTCCAGGTCATCTCAGAGTTTGAAAGAGATAGCGTCGTTAGGACCCCTCAGGAGCATTCCTTGGCGACATTGGCCGCTAAGTTGCAGCCTGAAGAGGAAAAAATTGACTGGAGCCTTCCATCCGAAGTGATTCACAATAAAATTCGCGCTTTCTCGCCAACCCCCGGAGCCTGGTGCTCGATCCAAATGGGTGACGAGGTTAAGCGCATCAAAATCAAAAAATCTTTATCTGTTGCGCACGCGACAAACACAACCCACCCACCCGGCAGCATCGTCGAAATGGGCAAGGGAGGTTGGATAGTCGCATGTGGTTCAGGGTTTCTCAGGTTAATCGAAGTGCAACTTGAGGGAAAAAAGACGCTTCCAGCGGATGACTTCATCAAAGGCGTGCGACAGCCAATTTCATTCAAAATTTAAAAATTCTTAATCGTTCAAAGTGATAGACTAAATTTTTTATTGTTATCCCCTCAAGAGCAAAGACGGTCATTGCAGAAAAATCAGTAGGGTTATAAACTCCTGAGTCGATTTTCGATCTTAACGAATCCTTAATGAAAAAGAGAGGGAACATGACAGTCAACGCTACCAGAGCACCTATACTTTCAACTGCAAACACATTTCCAGACACATGCAGAATGTTTGTCAAAGAGCAATTTAAGAATGTCGCCAAGCTAGTCAATTACGCCGTCGCTTGGACATCAATTGCAAAACCAGATCTTTCCCAAAACGTCGTGCGATTCGGCGGAATGGCAAAAGACTGCAAAAACTTTATCGGAGCCTCTGAACTTCCTGGAAAATTGGAGAAGATGGCAGGTGCCGTTAAATCATTTGCACAAAACCCAAGCACACACACTTTCCGCGGCGCTCTAAGAGATACATCATTCGCCATGAATTCCTTCTTTGACGGAACTGAGCTGTTTACCAAGTATTTCCCCATTGCAAAAGAAAGATTTGAGCTCATCCAAAACGTCAACTATGTCGCCACAACGTGCGGAAGCCTTAATGGCACAGTTGAAGAACTCGAAAATCTCTCTACAAATGCTGCAAAAACTAGACCTGAGCTTGCTCGCCTGTACGTGATCAATCTTGCGAAAAACGTCTCTTACCTCGCGCTTGGCGTCATGGGAGTCCTTGGCGCATTCTTTGGTTTTAAAACTGTGGGTTGGATGATGCTCGCGTCCGTCACATCTGGATTGCTCTTCACCATCGGCGGCTATTTCTACGAAAAAATCGTCGATCCTGAAAAAAGACACCAAAACAAAGATGCCATCATCATCAACCTCAGAGTTGAGAATATGGGTCTGCGCGCTGGACAGTCAGCACCTGCGGCTTAAGTCATTCGTTGGGGTCTTTCGCTCATGAGAGACCCCGCTTCACTCAAGAATTTAACCGAGTCAATATGAGCACAATAGTACTGGAAAGACAAAACCCCGCCCTCAAGACTGCGGAGAATGATTTTGGAGATCACCTCGGCAAATACGCAAATCCGGGTGAGGGTTCGCAAGACTTTTTTCGAGTTGTCAAACTCGTATTGACATATTTGGAAAAAATCCCGTGTTTAAGCCTCTCCAGCGCCTCCTTTCTCAGCAGGGCAACGAAAGCATTCACCACCCTTGAACTTGGGATTAAACTTCCGTACGCCGTATTCGTCGGTAATGGTTTCAGACAAAGCCTCCAAAAAGTCGCTTCAGCTAAAACTGAGGGGCATATGCAAACTCTGACGTCTGAGCTCACAAAAGAAGCCTTTCTCTCGGGAACATTTCTGACCAACACCCTATCAGAGGGAGCGCTTTTCTTTAACCATACCAAGCTGATCACCTACGGTGCAAAACTCCTGCGCAACTTAAACATCATCTCAAGCGCTACATGCCTGATTATGGATGGAGCCGATTTGGCAAAGCAGTATGAAAAACTGCGTGAAATCAGCACTGCCCTTGGTCAAACCCAAGACAAAAACACAAAGACGCATCTGGAGTCTGAAAGGAAACTGACTTGGATCACTATTGCACAAGACGTCTCATCGATCGCGCTGTCATCGCTCCTCTTGCTCGGCATTGCCCTTGGAGCTGCCGTTGAGTCGGCAACACTATTCACAGGAACAATTCTCCTTCTCGGAACATCCTGGCTCACATTTAGAATAGCAGTCCACTTCTATGACAAAATGGTAGTGGAGCCCAACGCGCGTGCACTTGCGGTCCCCGTCTAGAGTCTTGAGACTTCCTCGCAGTGATCCTCTGAATTCAGTTTCTCAAAATGCCAAATTTTGAGATCCTCGTTGGATCTTCCGAACCTATCTCATCTCCACCTGGAAACATTGCAATGCGCTGCTCAAACAACACTTTGTCTACTCAATACCTAGGTGAATCCGTTCGCTCTTGTCCGTCGAAGGCGGAGGCTCACAGTCATGATGAAAGCATCATTGCGGCCGCCTACCACAGTATTCAGGAAATCAGAAGACAAAAGCTTCCTGTGCAAGTGACGGCAAAGCTATTTCAATGGGTTTTGCTACTCCCCATCACCCCATACTATTTGCCCCCCCTTAATGCCCTACATCATTTTTCCTCACTTGTCAGTGGAACCTTTGCATTTCCTGGAATCATCGAAAAAAAAATACAGGTCATTCACAATCTCCGAGCTCTGCACAGCGAGAGAAAGAACAAAACAGGTTGGAAAGGCACATTAAACGCAGCGGCAAACGTCACCCAAGCGGGATTTTCGATGTCGCGCTCTTATTGCAAAGCCATTTTGAACCTTGAAAAGACCCATATCCTTGGCATTGTAAAAATTCCTCTCAAGGTTTCTACCGGAATTTGCAAGGCGAGTAGCGCCTTCTTTTTGTGTGCCCAAGCGATTAAGTTGAGCTGTGATTTTGTGAAATTAAAACAAATCCACACAGTAGAGGGGTTAAGCAGTAAAAAAATAAGGGAGCGCCCATTGAATATAGCCAAAGCGGCGTTGTCCAGCATTTCTGCAATTTCCCTCTTGTGGAACCTTTGCATTCCCTCCTTCGTCCTATTGACATGCTCGAGTGCCTCCATAGCTATCTCGGTCTACAAAAAAGTACAGCGCGATATCGGAGAAGAAGAGCTGCGTAGGGCAT
>JAZJZV010000073.1:0-1839 GCA_040389485.1 Chlamydiota bacterium | reverse complement strand
TATAGCGGGTGATGAGGTTCGAACTCACGACCCTCACGTTGGCAACGTGATGCTCTACCACTGAGCTACACCCGCGAAATGTCGTCAGAGTATATGGATGTGGTGTTTTTGGTTCAATCAATTTTGAAGTTGTAACGAAAATAGGGGGAGGGGACCGTGAAGCTGTCAAAAAATGTTGCATGACATTTTGAAAAAGGGTAAAACCATTTTTCAGCCTGGTTTTTTTGTAGGCTTGACTTTGCTCAATTTGAGTGGTTTGACTCCTCGGAGTTACCCCTGAAGATGCGTAGAGTCAGGCAACGGCTGATCCATCCTCAATAAAAAGAGTTAAAAGATAGACCGATTATGCTGAACTTTCGCAAGTTAAAACAAGATTTTTCGTCTTCTATTGTCAAAGAGGGAAAAGAGCTCTTTGATAAACAAAAGGTCATTTCAGCCAAGTTGCTCCAATTGGATAACAAAACGATGCGCGTTTCTGCCAAGGTCCTGGGCCAATTTGAGAACTGTTATGAGAGTGAGATTGAGATTGATCGGATGGACTGTGAGACGATTGATTCTGACTGCGATTGTCCTTATAACTACGACTGCCAGCATCTGGCAGCTCTTTTATTCTATTTAGAGGAGCACCTCGATAAGATTCTCGTCGCCTATTCGAAGGAAAACGATCTCAAGCAGATCGGCGAGAAGTCGGGTCTGGACAAGGATGAGCAAAAGAAAATTTTAGCTAAGATTAAAGAAGCGGAAACAAAAGAGGTCTTGCGTCAGGAAGAGCACTACCAGAAACAACTGCTTCAGGAATACGTCATTTCGTCGCAGATCCTGGCGGCATCTCCCTTTTTCCGAGCTCAGGAAAAGGCGACGGTCGATCGCGCAGAGTTTGCACTTATCTTCAACCCCAGCCAGGATATGGAGAGTAAGGGACTTGTCGAAGTGACTATCGCACTCCGCCTTCCTTTCCGCTCTAAGCCTCTTTATGTCGCACAAATTAAGCCCTTTTTGGAGGCGATGCGGTACGAGGATCCCATTTTCATCGGGGGGAAAAAGTACTGCTTTTCTCTGAGCTCTTTTGATGCCGAGCAGCAAGAAATTGTGCGTATGGTGCGCGATGGTGCGCGATTCTACGAAAACGTCAATGGCGAGCGAGCGCTGCGCGTTGCACAAATCGATATTGAGACCTTTGGAATGATCCTTTCCAAGGCCTACTCCTTTGCGGCTGCGAAATTTGCCAAACATGGCTTTGTTGCCAGCGAAGAGGAGCTGCCCTTTCTCCCCGGTCTTTACGAAGGGACGATGGAAACGGCCTTGCGCTTTTCGCCGGTTCCGGCCCACTTCCGCTTTTGTCTCGAGTACATTCCGCCGCCGACGTCGAAGATCCTGATCAACCCCTTGATCCTCATTGGGGAAAATACGGTGACCTTGGAAGACGTGCGCTTTTTGGAGTGCGCAGTGCCAGGGATGCTCTATAAAAACGCCTATTACTGCTTCCAAGAGACGATCACGCGAGTGCATTTGCGCAATTTGCGCCAGATCCGCGATATGACTCTCCCTGAGCCTTTGTTCGGAACGTTTGTGGAAAATGCGATGCCGCAGCTAGCGCGTTATGCCGATGTGGCGAACCAGGAAGCGATCGATGATTTTGTCACCCTTCCTTTTGTCGGCAATGTCGAAGCAGTGTGTGAAATTTCCTACCTCGATGGAGAACTGGACGCTAGTTTGAACTTTGTCTACGATGGAAATAAAATTTCCTCAGCAGCATCCCATGTTTCCTATGATGATGTGACTTCTTTTGTCTCAAAGCAGGGGATTTTGGCGCGCAACCTCGTCGAGGAGCGTCAGATC
>JAZJZV010000072.1:9930-12296 GCA_040389485.1 Chlamydiota bacterium | reverse complement strand
CAGGCTTTGTTTCTGAAGAATCCCTTCCAGAAAAAATAGGCGGTGTCCAGAGAGTTTTATCCAGTAGTGAACACGCCTTTACCCCCAATATTCCCTCTCTCGCGGCCTACCTCGATACACATGCAGATGCCCTGGGAAATGGAGATGCGCTCATCTACTTAGAGTCTTTGACAGTGTAACGCGATTCAAAATGGGGTTTCTGGCTGCAAACCTGAAGCGCTCGTTGTGCCAGAAACCCCATTTTGAATCGCGTTCGGTAGAGAGACTGTTGAAAAAATACCTCCCCTTCACATAACATGAGTTCACAAGAAAACAAAACGCGGGTTTTTGTTTTATTTTTAACTTAACAAACCAGGATGAAATGTCCATGCCAAGCGTCAAAGTGCGTATCGGAGAGCCGATTGACAAAGCCCTTAGAGCCCTCAAGAAAAAACTCGACAAAGAAGGAATCATGAAGGCTGCTAAGGCACATCGCTTCTACGATAAGCCTTCTGTGAAAAGTAGAGCTAAGTCCAAAGCGGCACAGAAGTACAAAAAAACGAAGCCGAAAAGCTACAGCATGTAGTCTTTCCCCACGCAGGCCTGGGCACCTCAATGCAATCCTACCACAGGAGCGGCTTTCTGCTTTTGTGGTAGAAATTTTTCAATCTGGCAGTGCCCAACTCTAGCTGCTAATTCTCTTGTAAAATGCCTTCCCGATTGGTATACTCACCTCTTATTATCCTAACCCTACAAAATAGCCATGAGTGATTATTACGAAGCATTAGAACTCGCGCGCGGCGCAAGCCAAGATGAGATCAAAAAGGCCTACCGCAAAAAAGCATTAAAGTACCACCCCGACCGCAATCAGGGAGACCCCCAGGCTGAAAAGAAATTCAAAGAAATTTCTGAGGCTTACGAGGTCCTCTCCGATGAACAAAAGCGGCAGATCTACGATCAGTACGGCGCCGATGCCGTGCGCGCAGGTGCTGGCGGCATGGGCGGCGGCCATCCGGGTGGATTCTCTTCGATGGAAGAAGCGCTTCGCACATTCATGGGCGCATTTGGCGGCGGTGGTGGTGGTGGTGGTGGAAGAGGTGACTCAATTTTTGATTCTTTTTTTGGGTTTGACTCTGATGACTCCGAGCGAGGAGCGCAGCAGGGCGCCAGCAAAAAGATGAATCTCTCCCTCTCCTTTGAAGAAGCGATGAAAGGCGTCGAGAAAGAGGTCGTCCTCAACAACTACGCCTGCTGCGAGAGCTGTAACGGTTCTGGAGCCGCCTCTTCTACCAGCGTTAAAACCTGCACCCGCTGCAAAGGTGCGGGCAGCATCCACCAGACACGCGGATTCTTCAGCATGACCTCCGTCTGCCCTCAATGCTACGGCAAAGGCAAGACCATCACTGATCCGTGCAAGGGATGCCGAGGCGAAGGGCGCACTAAGCAAAAGCAACAGATCAAAATCAAGGTTCCCCCTGGCGTCGATACAGGGATGCGTCTGCGCATGACCGGACACGGCGATGCAGGTGAAGGTGGGGGCCCTTCAGGTGATTTATACGTCTTTATCTCCGTAGAACCCCATTCCGTATTTCAACGCGATGGCGATGACATTGGAATCGAGATGCCTCTGAGCTTCTCTGATGCAGCTCTGGGCTGTAAAAAAGAGCTCCCGACGCCCCTTGGAGGTAGCTGCCGCGTGACTGTAGCTGAAGGAACGCAAACGGGTAAAATCTTGCGCGTCAAAGGCGAAGGCGCTTACAATGTGCATGGAAGCGGAAGAGGGGATCTTCTCATCGAAGTGGTTGTCGAGACTCCCGTGCATTTGAGCGAACAGCAAAAAGAGCTCCTCACCCAATTTGCAGAGTTGGAGAAAGAGAGCAACTCCCCGCGCAAGCGCAGTTTCTTCGACAAGCTGAAAGGTTTTTTTTCGGGTTAATCGGATAGGTTCATCTATGCGAAGTTTTCCGCCCACAGTCATTAAAGGGAAGGTCCTCTCTTCCCTTTTATCAAAGGCACATGCGGCGGTAGAACACTTTAATGCGCAGCTAGAGCTCTCCGAAGATCCCTTCCTTTTTCTCACACCACTCTCTCTCGAAGAAGCTCTGATATCTCTATCGCCGTCCAAAAGACGCATCTCCTTCAAAAAAGCACTTTTTCACGATGGCAACGGCACGGGGATTGAAGCCGAAATCCTGCGCTGCCAAAATGCTGTGAAAGAAGCTTGCAGCAAAAGCAAGAGCGTGGGATTTTCCCATCGCTGGATCTGTGAAATGCACAAACAACTCAAATCTTCCATTGCCCATCCGACAGACGTTGGATGCTATCGCAATCGGCAAAATTGGATCGGCCCTGCTAACTGCACCATCGAAGAGGCTTACTATCTTCCC
>JAZJZV010000072.1:0-9920 GCA_040389485.1 Chlamydiota bacterium | reverse complement strand
CCAAGCACACACAGGTCCGCGCGCGTATGGACTCTCTTCTCAAATGGAGCAATACATCTACCCGCGAAGATCCTCTGATCCGCACAGCGCTATTATTTGCTCAGCTTTTGATCATCCACCCCTTTATGGATGGCAATGGCCGCATTGCCCGCATCCTCGTCCCACTCTTTCTTTTTAGGAAGGAAGCGATTGCTGCGCCGCTTCTTTTTGTCAGCAGTTATTTTCAGTCTCTGCGCCTGCGCTACTACCAAAACCTCTACGCCATCACAGAAAATGAATCCTGGGAAAAATGGGTGTGCTTTTTTCTCAAGGGGATCATTTCTTGTGCTAAGAAACAAACCCAAGTTCTCTCATCACTCATTGCACTCAAAGAATCTCTTCCGCAGATGCCCGCCGCCACTCTCCGGATGCTTTTTGAAACCCCTCTTTTTACAAGGTCTAGTTTTAAAAAAAGCAAGGGAACTGATGCGCTTCTAAATGAGCTGGTGCGCAGTCAGTGCGTTGAAAAGTGGAAGAGAGGGAAGTTTGTGTTTAAATCTCTTATTAAAACGATAGAAAAGACCTCGAAAAGCAAGCCTTCCGAGGTCTAAGAAGAGGCGTTATTAGCAAGAAGAGCAGGATGAACCCATTTTCATCTCGCCGCCTGTCATGCTCTTTTTCATTTTAGCAGCAGAAGGCTTTCTTTTTTTTCTCACTGTTTTCTTCACAGCTTTTTTCTTAGCAGCTACTTTTTTCTTAGGAGCCGCTTTTCTTTTAGTAGCTGCCTTTCTTTTAGGAGCTGCTTTTCTCTTTGTTGTTGCTTTCTTAGCAGCTTTTCTTGGAGCCGCTTTTCTCTTTGCTTTCTTTTTTGCCATGATGTTTCCCTGGGGTGTTTGTATTGTAACCCACTGTTGTCACAGTCTCAGGATTAAAATTATTTTTCAACACCTAGTAAACAAATTTTTTTAATTATTCAAAAAAGTGAGTTCTCCAACCTCTTGATTAAGGCGATTTTCAGCTAAATATCCACAGATCTGGGTTGTGCGTTCCGCGATTGCAGGTTCCTCTACAGAACCGAACCACATTCCCCACTCCGATTGACCGTGCACATCATTAGCTTGTCTGGACTTGATCGAAAAAGCAAATGCGCGGTGATCTGCTGTTTTGAAGAAATAAGTTGCTCCGTTCATATGGGGATTGAGCTGCTCACAGGCAAGCGGGCGATTAAACAGATGGCCAGAAAAACGAACTAACTCGCTCTGGAAGATTTGAAGCTGCTCTTGAGACCTCATCCCCAATCCACTCTCGGGGTAGTAGATGTGAAACTTGCCGCCGTTAGACAAAAATTCCCGCACGATCTGAGCGCGCGACTGGACGGTGAGTAGCTTTGCGGGGTTCTCTCGAATCGATGCATCGAGCACGCTTTCAAAAGGTCCTCCGACTTGAATGCAGAAAGGGGTTGCCACGGTTGGCGTGTGGATCATTCCTTCTAAACTATGGATATCCCCGAGGGCTTGGGCGCAAGCAAGAGCATGTTCAATGGCCCCTTGCAAGTAAACGTACTTAATGCGCATGTCATCGCTTCCCATTTCAGAGATATGTCCATCCCTTTCCAAAACTTCTATGACGCCCAATACCTCAGTCTTTGCGGTCAATGAAGGATCTTGCTGCACGCACTGGCGCACGTGGGAAAAGAAGGCTGTGCGGAAGGAGCTGGGCTGTGCGGAAGGAGCTGGGCTGTGCGGAAGGAGCTGGGCTGTGGGAGGGCCGATTCTTCTTTCTGCGTACATGAGCTAAGGAGAGAAAAAAACAGGAATGCTCCACATAAGGAGCTGAAAAATAGGGCAAATGAGCGGTTATGCATGGGGGCGACCTCGATAAAAATTGATTGGGAGTAGGTTAGACCATTTTGGGTAAATTTGCACCGAAATTGATTAAAGTAATTCCGCAGGTTCCCTCTGGTCAAAAAATTGAGACACCACCTATTCTCCGGCACGATACGCAAGGAGTGCAGAAATGAGGGTGGGCTTTGTCAGGAAGAGGGCGCAGGGCCAGTGGGGTGGCGATTTGGCAGCGGTGCGCTCGCTGCGCGCTGGCCTCAAGGAACTTGGGCACGCGGTAGAAATCGCCAGCGCCTCGACAGACCTCACGGAATGCGACTTTATTCTTCTCGCGAATGCCTCCCACGACTTGCGGGAGGACTGCGCGCATCTGCTGGCAAGTGGTATACCGTTTGGCGTGATCGGCTTCCACGAGAACCTAGAGCGTCAGTACTCCCATTGCTGTAGCTTTGTGCATTGCGCCATGGAAAATCCAGAGAGGCTCATCGAAAATCCAGAGATGGTGGAGCTGTTTGGCTACACGCCGCCCGCGCGCGCGGTAGGCGTCATGGACTTTTTGCAGAAAGCGCAGGTGTGCATTGCGACCTCTCCGACAGAGGCGCGTTGGATACAGGAAGACTTTCCTGAGTGCCGCACCGAGGTGCTCTACTTGAATCCCCGAATAACTGAGTGTGCTTCCTCTTCCTCATTTTTGGATTGGACGGGGCTGAAAAAAGGAGAATACGTTCTGCAAGTGGGACGGATTGAGATGCGCAAGAACCAACTCGCCTCGCTTCTAGCGATGCGAGAAGAACAGATGCCGCTTGTCTTCATTGCGACACAGAGTTTTAACGCAGCCTATGAGAAAATGTTTTTTGAAGCTGTAGTACAATGGAGACGAGCGCCCACGTGGGTGATCAGCCAGACACATGCGAATCAAGAAAGGGGCTGTCTGCGCATCCTCGGGATGCCGAACGCTGAAATGCTCACAAGTGAAATGCTGCTCAGCGCGTATGCACATGCAGGGCTTCACTTGCATCCGGCGTTCTGCGAGTTGCCGGGTCTCACCTACTTGGAAGCGGCAAAACTGGGCATTCCAACGGTGGCGTCCGAATGGGCAACGATCAAGGACTACTTCATCGATCCCGCAACGGGACAATACACCCTCGATGATCGGATTGCCTATGCTCTCCCCTACCACATTCCGGCGATCCGAGAACAAATCCACTTGCAATGGAGCAAGACATTCGACCCAAAAGTTTCTCATCCTGCGCTAGACAGAACATCCAGGGATGTGGCCGCTGCGTTGATTGAAATTCTGGAGAAAACATGAGAATTGGAATTGTGACAAATAGCCACGACTCACAATGGAGTGGCGCTATGGCTGCTCTCTTTTCGTTCTACGAGGGGCTTTTGGAAATCGGACAGGACGCGGTGATTGGAAAACGGGCGTGCGATCTCAAAGATCCCGACTTTATCTTTTTGTCGAACACTTCTTGTGATTTGCGGGGGGAGTCGGAATGGATCGAGAAGAAGGGAAAGCCGTTTGGCGTCATCGCTTTTCATGCGGACAGGTCCAAATACTACAGTCCTTGTTATGGCTTCGCCCATTTTGTAGGACTGTGCATGGAACAAGGGAAGGGTCCCTCCTTTTACACCATCGATCAGCTGATCGAAAATCCCGATATCATCGATTTTTTCTCCTATGCACCCCCACCCCTTTTCGAGGGGAACTACCCCGTGCTGGAAAGAGCAAAGGTATGCATTGCAACAGCCCCAACAGAAGCTGCGACCCTGCGGAGGGATAGTCCGAGCTGCAATGCCCAAGTCATTTACCTCGAGCCCGGTATTCCCGATGCAGTAGTGGAACACAAAAACTCTTCTTTTTTGGAATGGACCGGTTTGCAATCGGGCGAGTATGTGATTCAGGTGGGAAGGATTGAGCTGCGCAAAAATCAGCTAGGCTCCATCCTGGCGATGAAAGATCTCGACATGCCGCTCGTACTGATCGCCCTTCCCAGCTACAATCCCGTCTATGAAGAGATGTGCCTGAGGGCGATCTTGCGCTACCGGAGAGCTCCGACATGGGTCATCAGCCAAAATTTACCCACCTCTGTGCAAGGCAGCCTGCGGATCTTACAAATGCCGGAGGGCAAGAAGCTATCGGAGCAGATGCTCATCAGCGCCTATCAACACGCTGGCTTGCATCTGCACCCCGCATTCTGTGAACTTCCAGGACTCACCTATCTCGAAGGAGCCAAACTCGGTGTACCGACCATTGCCTCGGAGTGGACGACGATCAAAGATTACTTTACCGATCCCAAGACTGGAGCTTACACGCTAGACGATCGGATCGTCTACACACCACCCCATCACCTCCGCACCATCACAGAACAGATCCGCAAACAATTTGGAAGAAAGATCGATCGCTCTTTCTCCCATCCTGCATTTCAGAGAAAAAGAGCCGATGTAGCCAGAGAGCTGATCCAAACGGTCTACTAGGGAGTGCACCTAAAAGATAATTGAAAAATGACTCTGCGAGGCAAAGACAGATCAAAGCGAGTGCAAAGCAACTCGCGTTTCGAGCTCGGATGAACATTCTTGAAACGAAGGATTCCGAGCGAGAATTGATATGTCGAAGCCGCAGCCAGTCATTTTCAATCATCTTTTAGGTGCACTCCCTAAGGGAACAACTTGCAAACGCAAAGCCGCAACGTCGCTGGGACGCAAAGAAAAAAAGAAAAAGTATAGTGGACCCCAATGTCTACACACTCTCAAAACAAGGTTCTTGATGAGATTACTTTGAAAACAGTACAATTAGACTAAGATCTGTTGTCTATGTAAGCTTATGTCGAGTTTCAGTGCTTTTTCAGCCGCATTTCCCTCCAAAATGCAGGCAAAGCCTTCATGCGTCAACAGACCCTAACAATTTAGGTTTTATGTCTAGAGCACTGAATGTTTTTACCCTCGCGATGATCAACGTCGCGGCTGTGAGCAGCGTCCGCAACTGGCCAACAATTGCCGAATATGGCTTTGCATCCCTCTTTTTCTTTGCCGTTGCCGCCATCCTCTTCTTCATTCCCGTTTCAATGGTGTCTGCAGAGCTGGCCACGGGATGGCCTAAGACAGGAGGCGTATTTGTCTGGGTAAAGGAGGCTTTTGGACATCGGACGGGCTTCCTAGCGATCTGGCTCCTTTGGGCAGAGAACCTGGTTTATTACCCTGCAATCATTTCCTTTATCGCGGGCACGCTCGCCTACGTTTTCAAACCAGCGCTCGCCAATAACATGACCTATACACTGTGCATGATCATCGGCATCTTCTGGCTGACGACGCTTGCCAACATGCGCGGGATGCGCACCTCGGGCTGGATCAGCTCCTTTGGAGTGATCGCTGGAACTTTCATTCCGGGCGGCTTGATCATTGGGCTAGGTGTCCTATGGTATTGCACGGGGAACCCGATCCAGATCTCCTTCACCTGGGATAGCTTCATTCCCAACATGAGCTCACCGTCAGAACTCGTACTCTTTACGGGGGTACTCGTCTCACTGTGCGGTCTGGAAATGTCTGCAGTGCATGCACGCGACGTGCAAAACCCTCAGAAGAACTATCCGCGGGCGATCCTCCTCTCCGCGATTCTCACTTTCGGGCTGTACACTTTGGGAGTGCTCGCCATAGCGCTTGTCATCCCCCAAGCCAAGATCAGTCTAGTGGCGGGTTCTTTGCAGGCCTTTTCCGTCTTTGTCAATGCTTATGGACTGAGCTGGCTCACGCCGCTCATTGCGGTCATGCTCGCTTTTGGCGCCTTCGGGACGCTGAGCACGTGGATTGCGGGCCCGAGCAAAGGATTACTAGCTGCAGCACAAAGCGGCGACCTCCCACCGCTCTTCCGCAAGTTGAACAAACATGAAATGCCCGTCGCCCTACTGATCGCACAGGCGGTTGTTGTCACCCTCTTTTCTGTCGTCTTCATCATCATGCCGACTGTCAGCAGCGCCTACTGGATTCTCAACGCCACACTGGCACAGCTGTATCTCGTGATGTACATCCTGATGTTTGCTGCAGCGATCAAACTGCGCTACAAAAAGCCCGATGTCAAAAGGGCCTACAAAATCCCCGGCGGCATTGTCGGAATATGGTGTGTTGCTGGACTGGGACTGATCGGCTCCTGCGCCACCTTCTTTGTCGGTTTTTTCCCGCCCGCACAAATCCAGACGGGAAGCGTCGTCTTCTATGTGACCTTCCTCTTCGTTAGCATTATCTTGGGCTGTTTGGCGCCGACGATCATCCTGCTGTTTAAAAAGCCCAGCTGGAACAAGCCTCTCAGTCACGAAACACCGCATGCAAAGTAGGGCAATATGGCGCCTCTCATCCAAGTGGAATCACTCTCCAAGAGCTTCACGCGAAGCGGCAGGGTGGTGCATGCACTAAAGGATGTCTCCCTGAGCGTTGCCTCTGGAGATGTCTTTGGGATCATTGGCCTGAGCGGTGCTGGCAAGTCGACGCTCATCCGCTGCTTGGCAAAGCTCGTCACTCCTTCTTCGGGAAGAGTCGTTTTCGCGGGAAGTGATCTTGCCCTCATGGGAGAAAAAGAGCTCAGCCGCTTCCGCAAAAACATTGGAATGATCTTCCAGCACTTCAATCTTTTGAGCTCGCGCACAGTCGAGCGCAATATCGCCTATCCTCTGGAAATTGCAGGTGTTCCCAAAGAGGAAAGGGAGAAAAGAGTCGATGAGCTGCTGCACCTCGTTGGTCTGACAGAAAAAAAAGAGGCCTATCCCTCGCAGCTCAGCGGCGGAGAAAAGCAGCGCGTCGGCATTGCGAGAGCCCTCGCCACCAATCCCCAAATGCTTCTGTGCGATGAAGCTACCTCCGCACTCGATCCCCAAACGACCCAGGAAATCCTTTCTCTCTTAAAAAGCGTGAATAAAAAGCTGGGAGTCACCATCTTTCTCATCACGCATGAAATGGAAGTGATCAAGCAGATTTGCAATCAAGTCGCAGTGATTGAACAGGGAAGGATCGCCGAGATGGGTCCCGTTGCGGAAGTATTTTCCGATCCCCAGCATCCGACGACAAAGCGCTTTTTGCAGAGCACCTCTCATGCAATCCCTGCCGAGTTCTTCAAGCCCGCCTCCCCCGAGAGAAAGCTGCTCCGCCTGCGCTTTAAAGGGAAGGCATCGAGTGAACCGATCATCTCCGACATCGTCAGAAAGTTCCATGTGGATGCCAACATCCTTCTGGGCTGGATCGACCGGCTGCAAACGCTCACGGTGGGTACGCTCGTGATTGAAGTGACAGGCTCTGCCGAGGGAATCCAAGGCGCCATGAGTTACCTGAGCGAAAAAAGCGTGCACTATGAGGTACTGACCAATGAGTCCTGATAACCTTTCTCTGGCCGCCCAACTCCTTCCGTTGCAAACCTGGAATACCCTTTACATGGTGTTTGCCTCTGCGTTTTTTGCAGCGCTCATCGGAATGCCCCTCGGCATTATCCTCACCGTGACAAGCAAAGGTCACCTCAAGGAGAATCTCGCCGTGTACAAGTGTTTGGAGACCATTGTCAACATCGGGAGATCTTTCCCTTTTGCGATCTTGATGGTGGCCCTCATTCCCTTCACGCGCTGGATCGTCGGCACTAGTCTGGGAACCACAGCATCGATCGTCCCTCTCACCGTGGCGGCAGCGCCCTTCATTGCGCGCCTGATCGAATCCAGCTTAAAGGAGATAGACCCACATATTTTAGAAGCCGCAGTCGTCATGGGTTCCAACACCAAACAAATCATCTCCAAGGTTCTCATTCCAGAAGCGCTCCCATCGATTGTTTCCGCAATGACACTCACCGTGATCAATCTCATCGGCTACAGCGCGATGGCAGGACTTGTCGGCGGCGGCGGACTCGGGCAAATCGCCATCCAGTATGGATATAACCGCTTCAATGTCTTCATCATGGTCGTCACCGTGGCACTACTAGTGCTGCTCGTCCAAGGAGTCCAGTGGCTCGGTGGATCACTCACTCAATCGATTCAAAAAAAACGGGGAAAAGTTTCACATGATTAAATATGTTTTCACAGTTCTCTGCACACTGCTGCTGGGCTGCTCCAAAAGCTCTCCCAACGGCCTGAAAGTGGCCGCCACCCCCGTTCCCCATGCGCAAATGCTCGAGTTCATCAAACCCGACCTCAAAGCCCAAGGGATCGACCTCGAGATCATCGTCACAGATGATTACAACATTCCTAACCGCGCGCTTGCTGACAAAGAAGTCGACGCCAACTTCTTCCAGCACATCCCCTACATGGATGCACAAATCGCCCAGTTCCATTTCCCTATCGAAAGTGCGGGTAAAATTGAGCTTGAGCCCATGGGCGTCTATTCCAAAAAAGTCAGCAGCCTCTCCGACTTAAAAGACGGGGCGACGATTGCCATCCCCAACGACCCATCAAACGAGGCAAGAGCTCTCATGCTGCTGGCAAAAGAGGGGCTCATCAAACTCAATACGACCAATATCCTCCAAGCCACGCCGCTGAGCATCTCAGACAACCCCAAGCAGCTCAAGTTCATCGAAGTCGACGCAGCGATGCTACCCCGCTCGCTCCAAGATGTAGATGCTGCAGTCATCAACACCAACTACGCCTTGGAAGCAAACCTCTCTCCTGCGAAAGATGCGCTTGCAATCGAGAACAAGGATTCTCCCTACGCCAATATCCTGACGATCCGCACGGGCGATGAAGACCGCCCCGATATCGTCGCACTTAAAGCAGCCATGACATCGGAAAAGATGCGCGCTTTCATCCTAGAAAAGTATCAGGGGGCCGTTCTTCCCGCCTTTTGAACCCATTGAGCTACTGCGTTGCAGGTGGCTTGCTGATCAGAAGAATGTAAATCCCCGCAGCGCACGTGATGAGAAGCCCTAAAAGATGGATCACTGTCGGAAGCTCTCCCCACAGTAGCCACTGGATAAACGCCGCGAACACAACCCCTGAATAAGAAAAAGGAGCCAGCTGAGATGCCTTGGCATACTGCAGCGCGCTGAATGAAAGTGCCGAGCCACAATAGGCAAAGACCCCGATCATCACGAGCTCAAATAAACTCGTCCAAGAGGGCATTGTCATCGTGAACAAGTTGATCGGCAGGAATAAGAGAAATCCGATCAGATAATAGTAAAACAGCATCGTGTGCATCTTTTCTGTCTTCGTCGCCATGCGGACGACGAGAAATGTCGCCGCCGTCGTCAGGCCATTGCCGAGCGCATAGAATGCGTAAGGATCAAAGACTCCCTTTGAGGGTGATAAAATGAGGGCAATCCCAATAAATCCCAGAATAAGAGGCAGCCAGCCCTTGTGATCGATCGGTTTCTTTAAAAAAATCCAGCCGATAAAGGGCACAAAAAGAGGCGCTGTGTTGCTGAGCAAGGTGACATTGACAAGAGTGACTTTTCTCACAGCAATGAAGACACAGACAATCCCCAACATTCCCAGGGCAGAGCGCATCGTTAGAATGCCAATGCGCGCCACCTTAAAACTATCCGGAGAGTTCTTCAGCATCCAAGGCAATGCCAGCAGCAACCCGACGAGGTTGCGAAAGAACACCATCTCAGAAACAGAAGCCGTTCTGCTAGCCACTTGAGAGAATGTATATGTGATGGCAATAAAAAGATAAGCGAGCAAGAAAAGGACGATCCCCTTTTTCAACTGTCGGTAATGAAAGAAGTGCAGTTCCATAAGACTGTCTCACAATTTAATCGGCCTGATCTGTTAATTCTTTTCTAACTTCCAGGACAGTAAACATTCCACTCATTTCAATCACACCAAAACGTCCAGGGGTGCCAAAGGGACGAAAATTGGGAGGTCTTTGCATGTGCCGTGTCATCTCAAACATTTCTCCCATTCCATTGCTACCCATAGGCATGTAGCCAGGAAAAGAGCGCTCCATTTTCTCCGCCCACTCGCCCTGATTGACGCCGATCATATTGGGGAAATTGTGCTCCATGCCGCTCATCGTGTGGTGTGTCTTGTGGCAATGCACTGCCCAGTCACCCAGCTCATCCGCAATGAACTCAATATCATTCGTGTTACCTGTCACAACATCAATGGTATTTCCCCTGTATTGCGCAGCTTTAGG
>JAZJZV010000071.1:6146-8552 GCA_040389485.1 Chlamydiota bacterium | reverse complement strand
GGATGGCAGAAGAATCCCCTTTTGCAATCACGGCGATGAGCTGTCCCACTTGCAACTCCTGATCGATGCTCGCATGGATTTCTTTTAGTACCCCTGCAGCAGGCGAGGGAATTTCGCTGTTGACCTTGTCCGTCGACACTTCGAGCAATGGTTCATCGAGTTTGACATTTTCTCCGATGCCCTTAAACCATTGAACAATGGTTGCGCTGTGGATGCTCTCTCCGAGTTTCGGCAGTAGTACTTTGATCTCTTCACTCATTGATTTACCTTTCCTAAGATGTTTTCCAAGAGACGGCCCCAATGTTCTTTTCCTGCGACGAGGGCAAGCTGCATCTCGATGGGGATCACTGCAAGGCGCTTCTAAAACTTTAACGGCATCTTTTTCCGTGCAGAGAAGATACCGCGCTCCCTTTTCTTTGCTCTGACGGGCAAAATCGGCAAGCTGCGCAGCGGTCGGTTTTGCATGGTCTTTAAGGATCAAAGTGTCGACAATTTCCTGTTTTAAGTCACGCACAGTTTGTACGAAGCGCTGCGGGGATCCGATGCCGCAGAAAAGAGCGGCTTTGCCCGGCGTCAAGCGCTCTGCATTCAACACTTGAACGCGCACTCCCATCACGGGAGCTGAGGTGAATGGGGAGAGCTGCGCCTCCACTTGCCGCACGTGCTCTTCGTCCCGCGCATGCGAGACGACGATCAGGCTCGCCTGCTTGAGGCGTTGGGGAGAGTCTCTCAAGAATCCCAGAGGCAAAAAGTTTCCTCGCGCAAGCGGGTCATTGCCATCGACGACGACGATGTCATAGTCGCGCTTCAACCTGCGGTGCTGGAACCCATCATCGAGCAGCAGACACTGGGCCCCTTCTGCAATCGCTGCCTTTCCGCTAGCGACCCTATCGGCTCCCACCCAAATACTCGCTTTCGTCTTCTGAGCCAACAAGTAGGGTTCATCGCCGCACTCTTCCGCAGAAAACAGAGGGCCGCTGCCAGCGGAGATCTTGCGCATCTCTCCCCTTTTCTCGACACGCGACCGGAAACCGCGCGTCAGAATCGCAAGGCGTAAAGTTTTTTGTAATTCAGAGGCGAGTAGATGGACAAGAGGGGTCTTACCCGTCCCTCCCACTGTGAGATTGCCAATACTAATGACGGGGACGCTCAAAGCCTCAGAATTGAAAATATGTTTATCGTAAGCCGCATTGCGCAACGCGACCACCGACCGGTAGGCTCGGCTCAATGCACTTAAGAGAGGGCGTAAAAAAGGGGCTTTGCGCTCACCGCGCATCACCTCCACGACGTATTCTTCGATATCCATATGATTAAGGCGGAGTATAGCACAGGGGAAGAATTCAGAAAAACCCAAGAACCAAAGATGTAAATCTCTCTTTTAAAAAGAGGGACAACACACTCTTAGATGAGAACTTGCTGGGCAGCGGGAGAGCAGGTGGAATGAGTAGGGGAAAAGAGTTGCTTTTCAACGATTTCGATGAGGATGTGAATGGCGGCCATGTGAGCTTCCTGGACTCTGTCAGAATAAGAAAATCCAGTGACGATCCATTCGAGATCCGCCAGGCCTTTCAACTTGCCCCCCGACTTACCCAGGAATGCGATGGTCTGCATCCCCCGTTCTTTGGCTGAGAGGACGGCGTTATAGATGTTCGAAGAGTTGCCGCTGGTGGTGAGGACGACGAGGATATCGCCGGCAGAGCCATAGGCTTCCACTCCTCGGGAAAACACTTGATCGAACCCCATATCGTTGCCAACACAGCTCATGTGGCTGGCATCGGAGAGGGCGATAGCAGGTAGCGCTTTGCGGTGGTGGCGAAACTGTCCAGTGAGCTCTTCGGCAAAATGCATGGCATCACACAAGCTTCCTCCGTTGCCGGCGATGAGAATCTTATTCCCTCTCGCAAAACAATCGGCAATTGCTAGTGCAGCATTGGAAATAAAGTCCACACTGCTGGGCAGTTTGAGAAATTCTGCAGCGGCGATGGCTTCGGCAATGGCATTTTCAATGGCTTGGCGCATAATGCCGCATTATAGAGCGGCTATGATTATTCTGGAATGTTGTTTTTTTTCAGCAATTCTCCTAGGATAGAGACGGTGTGCGGGAGGGTTTATGTCAATGCATTTGGCCGTCGTCGGAGCCACAGGCGCTGTTGGGAGCGAGGTTCTCAGAGTTCTTGAAAGGCGCAATTTTCCACTTCTGTCACTGCGGTGCTTCGCCTCTCCCCGCTCGGCGGGCAAAGAAGTGAGGTTCCGAGAAGAGTCTTTCAAGGTCGAAGAATTAAAACGGGACTCTTTCCAGGGCATCGACATTGCGCTTTTCTGCGCTGGCGGCGCGATTTCCCGAGAGTTCATCCCTCACGCCATAGCACAAGACTCTCGCGTCGTTGACAACAGCTCCGCTTATCG
>JAZJZV010000071.1:3554-6136 GCA_040389485.1 Chlamydiota bacterium | reverse complement strand
TATCGGATGGACCCAGAGGTTCCTCTCATCATTCCCGAGATCAATCCCCATGCTTTAAAGAGTGATAGCCAACTCATTGCCTCTCCTAACTGCAGCACGACGATCATGCTGATGGCCCTGGCTCCCCTGCACCGCCATTTCAAGATCCGGCGCGTCGTTGCAGCGACCTATCAAGCGGCTAGTGGCGCAGGATACAAAGCGATTCAGGATCTACTGGGTGAGACCAAAGCCTACCTCGACGGACTTCCGTTTGAGCGCAGCGTGATTCCCCATCCTTATGCATTCAACCTCTTCTTGCACAATTCCGCGCTGCACCCGAGCGGCTATAACGATGAGGAGAGGAAGATGATTTTTGAATCGCGAAAAATTCTAGAGGATGATGCCATCGCCATCAGCGCAACGTGTGTACGGGTGCCGGTGCTGCGCGCCCACTCAGAGGCTCTCAACGTCGAGTTTTGCCATCCTGTAACGGTGGAGCAAGCTCAAGAAATTTTATCCCAATCCCCAGGAGTGGCTCTTCTAGAAAACCGCGATGACAACCGATTTCCGATGCCGGTGGATGCTTCCGGGCAAGATCTGGTTTACTATGGCAGAATTCGACAAGATACTTCTCACCCCCATGCGCTCGATCTTTGGGTGGTGGGAGATCAGCTTCTCAAAGGAGCTGCACTAAACACTGTGCAGATTGCCGAACTTCTCACTCAGAGAGCGCCTACTATACCGAACGCAACTAAGGGTTCTTCGATTTTCGATTCAGATCTGGGGGTAATATCGAGATGAGTGTATCATTTCCTGATTTTGAGTCGAAAATGGGATAAAAAGCCCCGAAAACCGGCTGAAACTTTTTACTGGGATTGGTTCACATGCGCGCATTCCTATTGACACTGTTTTTCCTGACGGAAATTTCTCTCATTGCTTGCCCCTGTTCTTCCTTCAAACTGATCTCAGGCTCGGCAAACCCCGCCCTTGCCCAAGAGATTGCAGAGGAGCTTCACATGGAGCTCACTCCTGTGACGCTCACGCGTTTCAATGACGGAGAGATGAAAATCAAGATCGAGGAAAATATTCGCAACGCACAAGTGTTCGTGATCCAATCGCTCTGTACGACCGAGCAATCCACCATCAACGACAACATTCTCGAACTCTATCTATTGATCCGCACCTTGAAGCGCGCCTCGGCAGAGCAGGTCTGTGCAGTGATTCCCTACTACGGTTATGCGCGCCAAGACA
This sequence comes from Chlamydiota bacterium, assembly GCA_040389485.1. Classification (GTDB taxonomy): domain Bacteria; phylum Chlamydiota; class Chlamydiia; order Chlamydiales; family Rhabdochlamydiaceae; genus JAZJZV01. The sequence continues at coordinate 4,906 of JAZJZV010000071.1, read as the reverse complement.
GAAAAACGGAAAGCCGGGTCCCCATCTCTGCCTCTGACATCGCCATGCTGATCGAGAATGCGGGCGCGGATTCAGTGATGTGCGTCGATTTGCATTGCGGACAGATCCAGGGCTTTTTCCATTCTACTCCCGTCGATAACCTCTATACAGCGCCTCTTTTCGTCCGTTACTTTGCAAACAAGAAAGACCTCGTCCATCCCGTCGTCGTCTCACCTGATGCGGGAGGCGTCGAACGCTCGAAGAAGTTTCTCGAGGGCCTATCTTGGCAAGGAATCGATGCAGGTCTTGCCATCATCATCAAACAACGCGCAAGAGCTGGAGTCATTGAAAAGATGTCGCTCGTTGGCGATGTGGCCGGATGCGATGCGATCATCATCGATGATATGTGCGATACGGCGGGCACTCTAGTTCAGGCTGCCCAGGAACTGGTTAACCACGGAGCCAGAAGGGTCTTTGCGTGTATCACCCACCCTTTATTTTCCGGTCCTGCCCTCGAGAGAATCGCCCATTCGTGCATCACCGAGCTCGTCGTCACGGACACTATCCCCAGGCGCGAGATGTGGCCGACTAACATCGTCTCGGTATCCGTCGCCCCATTGCTCGCAGAGGCAATCGAAAGAACGCACAATGGCGAATCAGTGTCGCATCTTTTTAGTTTTGCCAAGGCATCTAGCTCACCGCCACAAACCGATTACCTAATGGATCAGACTCCCCTTGCCCATACCCTTTTGGAAGAAGATCTGGACGAAGAGGCCATTTGAGAGCACTTTCGATTGAGGAGAAAATATGGCTACAATAGATGACTTTCAAAAAATAGACATTCGCGTGGGCATCGTCGTTGAGGTGCACGATTTTCCTGAAGCGCGTAAGCCTGCTTATCAACTGACGATCGATTTTGGGCCGGTGATTGGAAAAAAACGCTCAAGCGCTCAAATCACCTACCATTATCAAAAGGAAGAACTTCTCGGTAAAAAGGTGCTCGCAGTGGTAAATTTCCCTCCCCGACAGATAGGGCCTTTTATCTCTGAGGTGCTTGTTCTGGGTGTCCCTGATGAAAATAATCACATCGTGCTGGTTGTCCCTGAAAAAGCAGATGCCTCCATCAGCGGAAAGCTCCATTGATGGATATCTGAGTACCGTGTTAGCCTGCAGAATAACCAATCCCTACTAAGAATGTTTAAAATCACAGAAAATAACCGCAAGTGGTGGATTTTAGCCGCCATGACGACATCGATCTCGATGATCTTCATCGATGTCACCGTCCTGCCCGTCGCATTGCCTACGTTGAGCCGAGATCTGCACATCGACCAACTGGGGCTGCAGTGGGTGGTCAATGCCTATACGTTGGTCCT
>JAZJZV010000071.1:0-3544 GCA_040389485.1 Chlamydiota bacterium | reverse complement strand
CTATGTGGACTGAGTCAAACGGAAGGATGGCTGATTTTTAGCCGCTCTTTACAGGGCATTGGCGGAGCTTTGATGATTCCTGCCACTCAGGGGATCATCATGACCCACTTCGCCCCGCATCAAAGGGGAAAGGCGATTGGGCTCTTTGTTAGCATTGGATCGATTTTTCTCTCGCTTGGGCCTCTGATCGGAGGAAGCCTAACTGAATATTTCAGCTGGCACTACGTCTTTTGGATCAACTTGCCCATTGCAGCGATTGGACTGCTACTCACCCTGCGCTCCACTCCTCCCTCGAAAGGACACAAGGGGAAATTTGACTTTCTAGGATTTTTGACTCTTGTGATCGGCGTCACCGCGCTCATCGTCGCGCTCATGCAAGCGCAGCATTGGGGATGGTCATCGCCCCTCACTCTTTCTCTGCTAGCCGTAGGAGTCGCGTTTTTAATCCTGCTCTACCAATTGCGTTTGCGCAAGAGTGAGCACATCATCGACTTTAACCTGGGCAAGCAGCGCTCTTTCATTGGCGGCTCAGGATGCATCTTTATTACCCAGTTTGCATTGATGGTCACCGTTTTCTGGGCAATCTACTTCCAGAACATTCTCCACTACTCTCCCTCTCAAGCAGGCGTGCTTGCTTTTCTCTCCAATTTCCCCGTTATTTTGGGAGCACCACTCGCCGGATTTTTAGTCGATAGATTGGGACCGCGCATTCCCGTCGTGATAGGCTACTCGCTGATGGCAATTTCGATTGCCTTCCTCCTCTGCTTTGAGAACAATGAAAACACCTGGCTACTGATCTTAACCCTAATCCCTTTCGGGCTAGGCTCGCCGATGACATTCACGCCAAGCAGTGTGACCATGTACGCAGATGTTCCTCTGGAAAAAAGAGGGATCGCCTCGGGGATGAATGCCGCCTTGAGGCAGTTCAGCGCAACGCTTGGGCTCGCGCTATTTGGGACGCTCTTCAGCACGGTTCAAACGAGCCAAATGAGCAAAGAACTCGCCTTAAGTCCGGACACCGCAACACTCAATGTCGCGCAAATGGACACGCTTCTTTCCAATACGCCACAAGCGGTAAAAGAGGTCCATGCCCTCTCTCCGATCGATGCAGCATATGTTTATCAGGTTGCTGAAAGGGCTTTTATCTCGGGATTTTTTTGGATCAATCTGGTGTCGATGCTCGCGCTCATCGCGGGCGTTTACTTTGCGTGCCGCCTTTTGAAAAATAGGCCACTGCATCGAGATTGATCTGCTCTTTAGAGACTGGGTGAAGAAATTCCAGCTTGCCGTGGTGAAGAGCGATGCCTTCTTTGTGCCACTTTTGCGAGCTGCCATATTTGGTATCGCCGATCACAGGCGAGCCGATAGCGGCAAACTGAGCGCGGATCTGATGGTAGCGCCCCGTTTCCAAGACAATCTCCACTAGACTTTTTCCGTTATTCACTTCGAGAATGGTGTAGTGCAGGCGAGCCAGCTTTGCCTCTGGGTGAGCAGCTGAAGCGGTGTGCGCCTTATGCTCCCCGTGTACCAAATAATGCTCTAATGTGCCCTGCGGCTCTAAGTCCCCTGTTTCGACCCAGGCGTAATAGACCTTGTGCAGCGTTTGCTGCCGCATCATTTCTTGCAGGCGGGAAAGAGCTTTACTCGTGCGCGCAAAGAGAACAATGCCGCTGACGGGTTTGTCCAATCGATGAATGGGCTCCAAAAACACCTTGCCCGGCTTATTGTATTTTTTCTTCACCCACTGCTTAGCTCTGTCCAAGAAATTGTCAGAAGCCTCCTCATGTGGCTGCGTTGCAATACCCGCCGGTTTGAGAGCTGCGAGAAGATGGTTATCAGCGTAAATCACTTCCATGAGGGAGTTGCTCTCTTTTGACGTACGACCTCATAGAGCAGCAAAGTGGTGGCGGTTGCAACATTGAGCGAATCGGCAACGCCGTGCATGGGGATGCGCACTTTGAGATCAGCTGCCTGCATCCACAGCTCAGAGAGACCCAGCTGCTCAGTACCAACGGCAATAGCAACGCCCCCTTTTAGGTTCGCATCAGTAAATTGCAGGTCTGCAGAGGGAGAGGTCGCGACGACCTTGATTTTGTGCTCGAGCATCCATTGCAGTGTCTCAGCGCCTGCCGCTTCGACGACGGGAATAGTGAATAAGGTGCCCACGCTGGCGCGCACGACGTTGGGGTTATAGATGTCCGTACAACGATCGCACACAATGACGCCATCGACGCCTGCGGCATCAGCAGAGCGCAGGATCGTTCCCAGATTTCCGGGCTTTTCAATCGCCTCAGCGATCACCAAAAAGGGGTCTTTTTTTCCTGCTAAGCGGACGATCAAGTCGCGCAGCGCATGCTTCATTTGATGCGCCACTGCGATCAGCCCATCGGGACGGTCGCGGTAGGAGAGTTTCGCGAACACTTTCTCATCACAAGAGAGAACTTCGGCGCCATTAGAGCGGATCTGCTGGATGAGATCACCTTCATTCTCGCCTAAAAAAAAGTGAGGGCAATAAAATAGGGTCTGGATCGCTACGCCGCCCTCTGCTGCGCGTTTCAGTTCGCGATACCCTTCGATCAAAAACAGCCCCGAGCGGTTGCGCTCGCTGCGTTCATTGAGTCTCGTGGCTTGTTTGATTTTGGGATTTTGTGTGCTGGTGATGTTAGAGGGCATTGCATTTCTCCGTTTGCCACAAGGCATAACTTCCCGAGGGAATATCGAGTCCATTTTCCGCAGACAGAACCATCTCGCCAACGGAAATTTTTCCCGATCGCGCCTGCATTTTTTGCTGCATCAGGTGTTTCATGACAATTGGCGTCATCCCTGGCGTATGCGTTGTAAAAATGAGAAAGAGAGGATCTACTGACAAGAGATCGGTGCAGAGGTTGAGCAGTTCATGGATATCGCGCTCAATGATGAACATCTCTTTGTTGTTACCTCTGCCAAAGCTCGGGGGGTCTAAAATAATCCCGTCGTAACGCGTGCCTCTTTTGATTTCACGCTTCAAAAACTTGAGTACATCTTCGACAATCCAACGGATAGGTGCATCTTGCAGCCGATTGAGAGCCGCATTTTCGCGCGCCCAGGTGACCATTGGCTTTGATGCATCGAGATGGCAAACAGAGGCTCCCGCTTGAGCTGCTGCCAAGGTGGCCCCTCCCGAGTAGGCGAAAAGATTGAGCACGTTGGGCTTGTTTTTACGACCGCGGATGAGCGCTTGCATCTCATGCCAAAGGAGGCTGTGCTCGGGGAAAACCCCCAAGTGGCCAAAATCAGTGGGCGCAATTTTAAAGCGCACCCCCTCGATGACTGTCTGCCAGTGGGACGGCAGTCTGTTGCGGTAGATCCAGGAGTTCCCCCCTTCTCTTGTGAAAGTAGCGTCGGCCTTGGCCCATACCTCTTTGGAAAGCGTTGGCATCTCATAACTCCGCCCGAACATGTTATTTTATATACCCGAGAATCCCTCAAGATACTTCTCAATCGTCATGGATTTCGCATTGTGCACGAAACTCGGGTCGGTAAAAAGTTTACCCTCCCGTATATT
>JAZJZV010000070.1:0-6501 GCA_040389485.1 Chlamydiota bacterium | reverse complement strand
CGCTTAAGGGCCCCAGTGTGGCTGAACTGGATCCAGTTCCCCCTTCCCCTACAGACCCTCAAGCTGGACAAATTGCTCCGCAAACATGACGAGCTAGCCAAAGATTTTCATAGCTATGTCATCGCCTACCAAGAGATGAAGGAAGAAACGGGACTTCTCTATCTGCACCTCAACAAAACAAATGATCTCAAGAAAAAGCTCATTATCCACGACCGGCTCAACATTGCCCATGAGCTCGACCTGGACCAGATGGAGTTCCTCGTCCAAAGAAAGGCCACACTCGTCTACCCTCATATTGAAACCCTCATCCAAAAAGGGGAATTAGGCGCTGCGAAAACAGCCATCACGAATCTCGTCCATCTCCTGCATGATCGCTACAAAAAAGGGATCTTCGACAAAGACCCCGACCTCAACACCAATTTCGGATTTATCGACACCTGTGCCCTGCAAATCGACATAGGCAGATTCCGAGAAGGGGGCAACAGAGAAGACCGCGACGAAATCCTGCGCATTACCGATAACTTCCGCCAGTGGCTCGATCAGCGAAGCCCTGAGCTCTCCTCGCACCTGCTTACAGAAGTGGAGTCAGTCCGCCATGAAGTTTAAACGGCTCTTTCCACTAATTCTCCTATTTCTTGCCGCTTGCACCTCCCCTCCCCAAACTAAAGCCCCATTTTCCTTCACAGCCTTCGCAGCTCCCCTCGCCCATACACCAGAGCGCTGCGCGACCCCAGAGGAGGAGGCTCTAACTACAGAGGCCTTAGCACAAGACTACCGCTTCTTGGGTAGCGGGGGCCAGTGCACCACGTTTGAGAGCTCCGACGGCAGATTTGTGATCAAGTTTTTCAAAAAGAAAGCGTATGCGCTTCCCCCGTGGGTAGAACAATTCCCCCTACAGTGGCTGATCGCTCCTCTAAAAAAATCGCAAACCAAGAAAAAAAAACACCGCAAAGAAAAAGCATTCTCTGCCTTTACACTTTGCTATGACGCGCTGCCCGCCGAGACTGGCCTGATCTACATGCATCTCTCCCCCCGCTCTCTGGGAAGAAGCCTAAACCTCATCGGCCCTGACCAAGCTGCCTACCAGATCAGCCTCAATGATTACGCATTCGTCATCCAAAAAAAGGCAACGCTGCCCTTTGCGTACATCGGCGCAAAAATCGCGCTTGGAGATCGCGGCGGCGCGCTGAGTGCAATCGAGGCCCTTTTAAAATTGCACGTCCAGCTCTATCAACGTGGCATTCGAAACCGCGATGCCAATTTCCGCTCCAACTGCGGGTTTGTCGGCTCCACTCCCATCATCATCGATCTAGGGAGGATCGTCTACAGCGAAGCCATCAAAAAACCAGAGAACTACGCGCCAGAACTTGAGAGATTCCTTCCCCGGCTCCGCTTATGGCTTTCATCCACCCACCCCGATTTGCTCCCCGACTTTGAAGAGATCGTTGTCAAGATCACCCGCCGTGAGACATAATTAGCTCTATGAATGCAAAAAAAATTTTCTCTCTTTTGGCGATGGCCTCTCTGTTCTCCGGTTTTTTTTACTTCTCCTCTCAGTTTTGCAATGCACAAACCGATGGCTTCTCCATCGCGCGGATCCACTCCGACCTCCCTTACGAAACGCAATGGGAGGCATCAGCATTAAGTGCAGAAGAGACAACAGCTCTGGATGAAGCTCTCTCCCAGCCTTTCCACTATCTGGGTTGCGGAGGACAATGCTTCGCCTTTGCCTCTGAAGATGATCAATACGTCATCAAATTCTTCAAGCACCGCATCCGCAAACCCTTTACCTATTTCTATCACGCCAACCTCCCCCGCATTTTGGATGAAGTGCGCGAGCGCAAGTACTACAAGGCAGTTTTCAAATTAAACAGAGACTTTAACAGCTACAAAATGGCCTACGAAAACCTGCGTGCAGAATCGGGCCTCATTTACATCCATCTCAACAAGCATGAGAAGACCACGCCTCTTTGCATTGGAAACAAGCAGCTTGAGGTCATCGATAAGCTGGGCATTCGCCATGCAATTGAGCTGGACGGGATTGAGTTTGTCGTCCAAAAGAAGGCCACACTCGCCTATGACCGCATCGCTGCCCTCATGCAAAAGAGCGACCTTACTGGTGCAAGAGAATCGATGCGCTCCATCATCCATGCAATCGCCGAAAGGTGCAAAAAAGGCATCTTCGACGAAGACCCCAAAATCCACCGCAATTTGGGATTTGTCGGGACTGAACCCATTTTCATCGACGTCGGCAGATTCATCATGGATCCCTCGAGAAAGAAACCAGAAGTGTATTGCAAAGACATCCGCTACATCACCAAGCGTCTTCACCATGACCTTGAAGACAACTACCCTTTGCTAGTGCCCATTTTAGAGGAAGAGATCCATGCGTTTGAAAACAGTCTTTAGTTGCCTCTGCTGCATCGCCCTAGCGATTTTGGCAGCGCGCTTTTGCCATCATCAGACGCGCGGGTTTAGGCTTTCGAAGATTACAGAGAATACGGCCCTGCTTCCCACTGGCGCAGTTGCGGAAAGCTGTCCAGCTTCGATAGATTCCCTCCTTCATCAAAAATTCCACTACTTTGCGAGAGGGAAACAGAGTTTTGCCTTCCTTTCAGAAGATGGCGAGTACGTCCTCAAAATCTTCAACAACACCTATCAGCGCAAGATCAGAGCTTTTCACCTTCTCTCCCATCTTCCCTGGATCGGCAACTGGGCAAAAGAGAAAGAGCTCTACTTTCAATCCAAGCTAAGCCGCACTTTTCAAAGCTACCACATCGCCATGAACCAGATGCAGGAAAAATCAGGGCTCTACTATGCCCACCTTTTCTCCAGTCACTCGCTACCGGAAAAACTCACCCTCATCGACCCCCTCCACATCGAACACACCCTCAATCCCAATACACTCGGATTTCTCATCCAAAAAAGAGTCCAGCTCGTCTATCCCTCTCTTAAAAGCTGGATCGATGAGGACAAATGGGAAGAGGCCCAAGCGGCCCTTCATTCCCTCATGGAACTATTCTTCTGGAAATTTCGAAATGGGATCGCTGACAATGACCCCCTGATCCGCACCAACTACGGCTTTGCGGGCACAAAAGCCTGCCAAATCGACGTAGGTCCCCTCTCCCAGGATGACTCTCTAAAAAAGATTGAGCATCAAAAAGAAGAAATCACCCGTATTTCCTCTAGTTTAAAAAAATGGCTTAATGAAAATGGTCCTCAGCTCATTCCCTTCCTTGATCGGGAATTGGAAGACCAATTATCATCCGGGCATGAAACTTCTCTTTAAAATTCTCCTTGGCATCGGGATTTTCCTAGGATTGCAGCAATGCATCGAACGCGTTACCAGAGGTTTTTGCCTGCAAAAAATCCTCTGCAGCGACTTGCCCTTTCTCCCGCAATTTGAAAGCGCACTCCCCTCTTCTTCCATCGAGCCCCTCTTAGAACAGGAATACACCTTTCTCGGAGCTGGCAGCGAGTGCTTTGCTTTCTTAAGCCAAGATGGCACCACCGTCATCAAGTTCTTTAAGCTCGATTTTGCCCGCCCCGTCTATTTCCGACGCGGTCTCATCGCTGAAAACTACGCCTCCTTTGCAGGAACACTCTCCGCACACCCTTTGACGCAAAGCGAGAATCTTTGGATTAAACGCCTTCTCGGCATCCGCGAATTCCGGATCCAACGCACCTTCAGCAGTCTTAAGCTCGCCTTTGATGCCCTTCAAGAAGAAACTGGAATGCTCTATCTCCACCTCAATCCCACAAACCATCTGCAAAAAAAACTCACGCTGAAAGATGCTTGCGGCGTTGCGCATGTCGTTGACCTAGATTCCACCCGGTTTTTTCTACAGAAAAAGGCAGTCCCCATTGAAAAGGGGCTCGCCACCTACCTCCACCAAGGACAGAAGGCAGAAGCCCGTGCATGCATCGACTCTCTTGTGCAGATGATCCTCTCCCGCTGCCGCAAAGGGTTTTCCGACAGAGACATTTTGGACCGCAATTTTGGATTTATCGGCACACAGGCAATTGAAATTGACTCCGGCTCCTTTATTCCCAATGAAAAAATGCAGGACCCCGCGCAATACAAACAAGAACTCTTCTTCGCCACCTTAGAACTCAAAGAATGGCTTCAAGAGATTGCCCCGGAAATGGCCCTTTACTTAGAAGAGAAGATTACCGAAGAGATCTCCCGCAATGCTTAAAAAATGTTCCCTGATTTTCTCACTCCTCCTTTTTCTTCTCTGCGGAGTGGAAAGGCTCTATTACTATCAGCACGGTGGGTTTTGTTTGAGCAAGGTGATCTCTGATTTAAAGGAAGAATTTCCGTCCACGCACGAACTCCCCTCGCTTGAGATTCAAACGCTTCTCGAACAACCCTTCCATTTCATTGGCAGCGGAGGTACCTGCTTTGCATTCCTCGGTGCTGATCAAAAAACAGTACTTAAACTCTTCAAGCACCAACATCTCACCTCGCACTCTCTCTTATGGCACATTGCATTCCCTCTTTCCGTCGACATATGGAGACTTAAAAAAATCCTGCTCAAAGAAAAAGAACACAATCACAAACGGCTCCCCTTCTTTTTTGGCAGCTGCGCACTTGCAGATGAAAAACTCAAAGAGCAAACCGCTACGCTCTATCTCAGTTTGAAAAAAAACACCCTGATCAATCAAACGGTCCAACTCGTTGATCAATGGGGTTTCACCCATACCCTTTCCCTGAGAGACACTGAATTTGCCCTGCAAGAGCATGCAGAACTGCTGTTTTCCTATTTTCAAAAACACTTAAGCGCTGGAAACTTGGAAAAGTGCAAATCGGGAATTGACTCTCTCCTCTCCCTCATCCTTCAAAGATGCGCGCTTGGAATCGGAGACCGCGATCCCAATCTTCAGATCAATTTTGGCTTTGTGGAAGACCGCGCGGTGGAGATCGACATCGGCTCATTTTTCTACGATCCCCAGCTGCTCTCCCCCTTTAAACAAATCCAGGAACTCTTCCTCTGCACCCAAGCCCTGCAAAAGTGGCTAGATAAACAAAGCCCAGAACTCTTACACTACCTGCGAGAACAAATCCTCAAATACCATGATGCATTTCACCAAACCGCTGCTTAAAATCGCTCTTGCTGCCTGTGCAATTTATGCAACGCAGCAATTTTGCCATCGCAAAACTGACGGCTTCCAAATCACCAAAACCATCTCCACTCTCCCGCCTCAGGCGGAAATGCATTTTTCCCAAGAGACCCTCGCCTCCATTCAGCAAATCTTAAATCAGCCATTCACCTACCTGGGAAGCGGAGGGCAGTGCTATGCATTCCTCTCTCAAGACAAGAAAACAGTGCTCAAGCTTTTCAAAATGCACCATCTAGGACAGCATCGATGGCTCCAATACTGCACGCTCCCTGGACGCCTCGACCACTGGCGGCTCAACTACATCGCGCTGCAGCAGCAAAAGATCGAAAAGCACTTTAGCAGCAACACCCTCGCATGGGAGGCATTAAAAGAAGAATCAGGACTGATCCATGTGAGTCTCAACCCCGGCGATCCACTCACGACCACCCTGATCGACAAACTCCACATTGCTCATCCCATTTCGCTGCAAAACATTCCCTTTGTTTTGCAACATTATGCAAAAAGCCCTTTCAAGAAACTGCGCGCCCACATCGCACGCAAAGAAACAGCTGAAGCCAAAAAAATTGTCAAAAGCATCGTCGATGCCCTTTCCGAGCGCTACCAAAAAGGGATTATAGACCTCGATCCTGCGCTAAGGCGCAACGTGGGCCTGTTGGACGGAAAAACCATCTTCATCGACATTGGTGCGTTCGTTTCTGATCCACAAGCCGCCCACCAGAAAGAAATGCTCTGGTCAGAAACGAGACGCATGGACAGATGGCTAGGCAAGCGCTCTGTCGAACTCAAAAATTATCTGGATCAGCTCATCGCAGAAAAATCACTCCAGCCTGATGATTGTCAAGAAGGCAGCAACACCTAACTGCGTTGCCGAGGGGGCTCTCAAAATTCTAGCAGCTCCCGTCACATTCCGAACTGTGAGCGTCGTTCCCGCAGTAAACACCTGTATCAAGCTCACACTAGACAAGATGTTAGCGGTTGTTGAACCCAACCTTCCGGCAAGACCGGGAACAGCGGTACCATTGACGAGGAGGTCAAATGCGGTATCACCACCCGAAGTAGTGGCATATCCGAAAATCACCTGATAAGTCCCTGCATTAGTCACAGTTAGGGTAGGTGATGCATAACTCGTTGACTTTTGGATAATCAGGGTAAATGGAACGTCCACATTAATTCCAACGGAGGTTCCTGCTGCAGGTCCAGTCAGCGAAAGGTATGCGTAAGCGCTCGACAAAGCACCTGTAGGACCGGTTGCACCCATCGGCCCTGTCGGTCCTGTCGCCCCCGTTGGGCCAGTACGTCCCGTCGGCCCAGTAAATCCAGTTGGCCCAGTAAATCCAGTTGGCCCAGTAAATCCAGTTGGCCCAGTAAATCCAGTTG